>CAZQIE010000004.1:0-73507 GCA_964593675.1 uncultured Opitutales bacterium | reverse complement strand
GCTTCAAACAGCTCGGTCACAATCTGTACAGTCTAAAATGTCGATTGGCCCTAAGACCGATAGCCCAATAGGTTCATTAGACCCTACTGCTTTACAAAAATTCCGTGAAAGCGGCCCTGGCCTCCAAGCGGAATGAGATCTCTCACCCCCTGACTTCCTGAGAAAATGGCTACGAAAAAGACGACGGGACTGCGTTTTAAACTCATCGCCGGGTTTTGCACGATCGCTATGCTAACGGTCGCTGTAGGCGTGATCGGGGCGCGCGGCGTAAACAAGGCGAGTGCGATAAGCAACGACATCTTCTCGATCCAGGAACAGGCGAAAATGCTCCTTACCCGGGAAATCGACCACCTGAAGTGGGTCCGCAAGTTGGGCCAGTTCCAGCGGGACGAGTCCTTGCGCACGATCGACGTTGAAACGGACCACACAAAGTGCGCGCTCGGCAAGTGGTATTACGGCGCGGACCGCGCCGCGTTCGAAGCCGCCTTTCCCGCCACAAAGGAGCACTGGGCAGAGCTGGAAGCGCCGCACCGGCGCCTGCACCAGAGCGCCCTGGCCGTGAAAAAGGAGCTGGAAAAGGGCCCCGAAGGGCGCGCTGAAGCCATCCGCATTTTCGACGAAGAGACCGGCGGCGCCCTCCGGGAGGTGCAGGGTGTGTTCGCAGATATTCGCCCGGACGTGGAAGACGGGGTGAAAGACGCGCTCGCCCGTGCGGCGTCCACCCGTGCCTCGATCTTCTGGATGACCGTCGGCGGCGCCGCGGGGAGCGTGGTACTGGCCCTTGGGCTGGGCCTGGGGCTGGCCCTCTTCCTGAGCCGGCGCTTCTCGGTGATCACGGGCATCCTGTCCGCCAGCTCGGAGCAGACCGCCTCTGCCGCGGGCCAGGTTTCGGCCTCCAGTCAGGCACTGGCCTCCGGCGCGACGCAGCAGGCGGCCTCGCTGGAGCAAACGAGCGCGTCACTTGAAGAGATGGCGAGCATGGTCCGAACGACCGCCGAGAACGCGGCGGGAGCAAAAAGGCTTTCAGAGCAGGCGCGCGGCGCCGCGGAAAAAGGCGTCGAAGAGATGCGACGCCTGAAGGACGCGCTCGAAGGGCTGAAGCAGTCGAGCGCTGACGTCTCGCGCGTGCTGAAGGTGATCGACGAGATCGCGTTCCAGACGAACCTGCTGGCCCTCAATGCCGCCGTTGAGGCCGCACGGGCCGGCGAAGCGGGCGCCGGTTTCGCCGTCGTGGCCGACGAGGTCCGCAGCCTCGCCCAACGCAGCGCCCAGGCCGCCCGGGAGACCGAGGCCATGATCGCGGGCAACGTCCAGCGCAGCGTGGATGGCGCGGCGGTGAGCACGCGCGTTGCCGAGCAGCTCCACGAGATCGCGACGAAGAACCTGGAGGTGGACAAGCTGATTGGAGAAATCGCGAACGCCTCACGGGATCAGGGAATCGGGATCGAGCAGGTTTCAAACGCGGTTTCCCAGATGGACCGGATTACGCAGGACAACGCCTCCACGGCCGAGGAATCCGCAACGGCGGCGGAGGAAATGCACGCCCAGGCCAACGACCTCGCCCAGGCCGTGAACGAACTGGTCACGCTCGTGGAAGGCGGGAAAGGGCCGGCCAGCACGCCCGTTGCCGCAACCGTGAAGGTCGAGCCCCCGAAACACCGGCAGGCCCCGGTACATGGCAGCAAGTGTGCGGAGGCCAAGCCGCGCGAGCTGAAGGGTGCCAGCCGAAACGCCATACCGCTGCCCGAGCCGAAACGCGACGACACCTGGGTGTAACCGCGGCTAAAAACGGGAAAGGGCTCCGCGCTTCGGACTGAGGCCGGAGCCTTTTCTGTTCCGGGGACCTGCGCGCGAAGTCGTGCTGTCGAATGGCGCTGCATCTGTAAACGGGAACGGGTGTAAGGCAAAACCGGAGGACAAGAGCAGGGCGCGCCCCCTTCTCCCTTGCCACAACGGTGCCCTGACGCTTTGCTGCGGAACATGAAGCATGTGTGGGTGGCCCTGGTTTTTGTGATCGCAGCGGCGTCCGGTCTCGGCGCCGCGCAAGCCCCGTCGCTGGAGGATTTGAACGAGAAGGTGACGGAGTGCACCCGCATTCTTGAGGCGCGCATGGGTCGCACCGGGAAAGCGATACCGGCCGTTGTGCTACAGCGCGCGAAGGGCATCCTGATCGTCCACCAGTGGAAAGCGGGCCTGATCCTGGGCGTGTCGGAAGGCTACGGCGTCGGCCTCGTCCGCCAGCCCGACGGCAAGTGGAGCCCTCCCGCGTTTTACACGATGGATTCGGGCAGCGCGGGTGTGCAGATCGGCGCACGCACTTCCAGCTCCGTCGTCATCCTGTTGAAGGACAGCGCCCTCGAAGTGCTGCACCGCGAGCGCTGGGACTTCGGCGTGGTGGGCGTTGTGGCCGCCGGCCCCACGGGCGGCAACCCGCCTGAGCATCTCCTCAAGAACGCGGCGGTTTTGGTTTACGAGGAAATCGAGAGCGGCGCGGAAGTCGGCCTGTCCCTGAAAACGGAGATCCTGAGGACGGACAACGCGGCGAACCGCGTCTATTACGCCAACGCCGGCATCTCCGCCCCGCACGTCCTGTTTGACCAGAAGTTTGAGGTTCCTGAAAACGCCCGCAAGTTGGTGAAAATGTTAAACCGCTATCAGCCCGCAAAAAAGTGACCGGGCGGGTCGGTGCGTTGCTGTTTTTTTACCGCAGGCCAAGGGAAGGCTTGCATGCCGTAATATTTCCAGTAGATAAGGAGCGGCAGGAAGTGCCTTAACGCGTCGCCCAACAGCCTCACCACTGCGGGTTAACAAAAGCCGGAGCACATGAAGAAAGTTGTCATTATTGAGGACGAGACGATGCTGAGGGATCTCCTCGTTGAGGTCCTTCAAGGCTACCCGGGCTGCACGTTGGTCGGCACTTATGGCGACGGTCAGGAAGGCTGGGATGCCTGCGCGAAGCTCAAGCCTGACTTGGTGCTCTCGGACGTTAAGCTCCCCTCCCTGAATGGGCTGGAGATCCTCCGGCGCATCAAGGAAAAGGCCCCGCAGACCGTGGTGTTGCTGTTTTCCGCGTATTTTTCGTCGGGCATGGTGCGTCAGGCGCTGAAGGCTGGCGCGAATGGGATCATTGAGAAGACGGCCGGGCTCGCCGAGATGCAGAAGGCGATCAAGACGGTGCTTGCCGGGGAAACCTACCTCGGGCCGGCGGTTGTAAGCATTACGCGCCAGATCATGATCAACCCGGAGCAGGACGATTCGCTCGAATCCCTGTCCTCCCGCGAGCGCGAAGTGTTGCAGCTGATTGCAGAAGGCTACAGCAGCAAGGAGATTGCGACGCGCCTGAACATCAGCACGAAGACCGCGGAGACGCACCGGGCGCACCTCATGCAGAAACTGAACCTGCATGGCATTGCGGGCCTCACGCGTTACGCCATCGACAAGGGCCTCGTCACCCTCGCGCAGACCCAGCAGAACCCGCCCAAGGGCGACTAAGCCCCACCGGTTGGGGTCGGGTGAAAGCGATGCAGCGGGCGCTGCCCCTGTTCGCACGAAGGAGCCAGTTTTGGACGTAGGCGTATGCCGTACGCAGGGGGCGGGAATTTGCCTCGCCGTGGCGGGCGGGGACGCCCAAAGTATGGGGCTTCGCGAAGGCAACCGGCGTTGGCCGGGGCTTTGCGGACCTAACCCGAACTTTTTGAGACCAGACGTATGGGAGTCCCCCTTCTCGACCTGAAGACCCAGAACGCGGCGCTTGAGCCCGAACTGAAACGTGCGTTTGAGCGCGTGCTCCAGTCCGGCATGTTCATCCTCGGGCCCGAAGTCGATGCGCTGGAGGCCGCCCTCGCCGCCAAAATCGGCGTCAAGCACGCCGTCACCGTTTCGTCAGGGACGGACGCCCTCGTGCTCGCCCTGATGGCCCTCGGCATCGGCCCCGGGGACGAGGTCCTCGTGCCCACCTTTACGTTCTTCGCCACGGCTGGCTCCGTCCACCGCCTCGGGGCCACCCCGGTGTTCGTGGACGCCTGCCCGGCTTGCTTCAACCTCGATGTGCGCGAGGCGGCGGCGAAGGTGACACCGCGCACAAAGGCCATCCTGCCCGTCCACCTGTTTGGCCAGGCGGCGGACATGGACGCCGTGCTGGCGTTGGCAAAGCAGCACAAACTGGCGGTGGTTGAGGACTGCGCACAGTCGCTCGGGGCCACGTACAAGGGGCGCCAGGTGGGGACTTTTGGCGAGTTCGGCACGTACAGCTTCTTCCCCTCAAAGAACCTCGGCGGCTTTGGCGACGGTGGCCTCCTCGTGACAAACGACGACGCGCTTGCCGACAAGGCCCGCATCCTGCGCGTCCACGGGATGAAGCCCAAGTATTACCACAAGTTTGTCGGAGCGAACTTCCGCCTGGATGCGCTCCAATGCGCGCTGCTCGGCGTAAAGTTGCCCCACTACGACGGCTACAACGCCCGGCGCCAGGCGAACGCCGCCTATTACCTTGAGAAGCTGAAGTCGTTGCCGGGAGTAGCCGTGGCTGACATCGCCCATTGCTGCCATGGCGCGACGGTGGACGCCCCCGCGGGCGCAAAACTCATCCTGCCCGCCGCATGCCCGCATAACGGCCACATCTGGAACCAGTTCACCCTCCGCGTGCCCGGCACCGGCCGCCGAGACGCGCTGCGCGAGCACCTGCAACGCAAGCAGATCGGGCACGACGTCTACTACCCGCTCGTGCTGGAAGACCAGGAATGCTTCGCCCCGCTCCGCGGCAAAGGCCAAGGCTCGGTCGTGGCAAAACGCCTGGCCTCGGAGGTCCTGAGCATCCCGGTCTATCCCGAACTGTCGCGTGCGCAGCAGGACGAGGTCATCGCGGCGCTGGCGGAATTCGTGAAGTAACCGGCCCTGCCCGTTTTACCGAAAACAAGTGAGCCCCGGCCCTTCGCAAGAGGCCGGGGCTCGTTGGTATCTACAACGGCACTGACAATAGTTGTGGGCTAGGCCAGGGCGCTCAGGAGCTGGCCGGGTATGCTGCCCGGCGAGGCGGCGCCGGAACCGCTGTAGGTAGGAACGTTCAGCTGAACGGCGGCCGCCACGAGGGCTTCCACCGCTTGCGCCTGTTGATCGGCGCTGTTTTTGACCAGGCGCAACGTGGCGTCCGAGCGAGCAACTTGGCTCTGCGCGGCTATCATCGCTACGCCTGCAGCTATTGGATCCATCAGGAATAGAAGTCGTCCGCCTCCTGACAGACTTGAACAAAATCTGAAAAATCTTCGAGCCGAACCCCCAAACCGCTGCCCCAGAGAGGCTAAGGCAGTTGTATTTCAAGTCGTCGCACCCGTTCACGCCGTTCCAACACCCCGCGCCGACGCGAGAAAGGGGCGTCACGCTCGCCGCCGCGTCGGCGGAGTGACCAGCAAATGGCCTTCAAGGCCGCACTTTTCCGCGAAAATGAAGGCCCTCAGAGCATGCCGAGCGCGAGCAAGGCGGCGATCAGCAAAAGGAGGCCGGAGACGAGGATCTGGATTGTCCGGATCGTCACCTTCTTCATGAGGCGCGCCCCAATGAAGGCCCCCGCAAAGGCCGCCCCCGTGGCGAGCGCAAGGAGGCCGCCGTTCTCACCCAGGCCCGCGCTCGCAAAATGGGCGCCATAGACCGACAGGCGCGTGACGTCCACCAGGCAGGCCAACACGACGCCCGTGCCAATGAAGGCTTCCTTGGCCAAGCCGGAGCGCACGAGGAACGCCGACCTCAACGCGCCCTGGTGTCCGGAAAGCCCACCAAAGAAGCCGCTGATCAGGCCGCCCAGGGGCATCCAGCGGGCGTCGAACTGGAGACGCTCAAACGCGGGCAAAAGCTCCACCACGGCCAGCAGCGCCATGACGGCAGCCACCGCAAGCTTTACCGGGTGCAGCTGAAACGTGGCACCGGCCAGCTCGTAGGAGCCGAGCGAAGGCAGGTCCGCGAGAACCGTCAGGAGCGCCGCCCCTGCGAGCGCCGCCAGAATCGCCGGCACACCAAACCGCAGGACCGCCCGCGGGTCTGCCGCCCGCCCGACGAGCGCGAGCTTGAACAGGTTGTTCAGGAGGTGCACGACGGCCGTAAGCGCGACCGCGAGGTCCACGGGAAAGAAGACCGCCATGACCGGCATGAGGAGTGTGCCGAGCCCAAACCCGGAAAACAGCGTGAGCGCGGAGGCCAACAACGCGGCCAGCGGAACGAGCACGTAGACCATGTGCCGCGTTATCGGCCAGCGCGTTCATGCGCTCAAGCCCAATGCTCTTACGGGCCAAAACGCGCACGCCCGACCGGGTGCGAATAAGGCCAAAGGGAACTGGCGGGTTGGTCTTGCGCCCACAAGCGGTCGGCTGCACGCTGGTCGGCTTACCCGCAGGCGACTGTGCGTGGTCGCGGCGGGCCATTTGCCCATGTGGATCGTCCGGTTAGCGCTGAGCAAGCCTTACACGTTCGCCGTGTTGGCCATCCTGCTCATGCTCCTGGGAGCCTTGAGCTTCCTGCGCATGGCCAAGGACATTTTCCCGTCCGTTGACCTGCCCGTCGTCGCCGTCGTCTGGAGCTACAACGGCCTGCCCCCCCAGGAATTCGAGCGTCGCATCACGACCGTCTGCGAGCGCGCGATGACCACGACCGTCAACGATATCGAGCACATCGAATCGCAGACGCTCAACGGGGTGTGCGTGATCAAGGTGTTCTTCCACGAGGGCGCCCACATTGACGCCGCGGTGGCGCAGGTGACGGCAATCAACCAGACGCTCGTGCGCACGATGCCCCCCGGAGCGACGCCCCCGCTGATCGTGCGTTACAGCGCCTCGAACGTGCCGATCCTCCAGCTGGCGATCAGCAGCAAGGTGCTCAGCGAGCAGGAAATCCAGGATATCGCCACCCAGTTCCTGAGAACGCAGTTGGCAACCGTCCAGGGCGCCCAGGTCCCCCTGCCCTACGGCGGCAAGCTCCGCCAGGTGGTCGTGGATCTGGACCTGCAGGCATTGCAGGCGAAGGGCCTTTCGCCCTCGGACGTGTCCGAGGCCGTAAACGCGCAGAACGTCATCCTGCCAACCGGCACGGCCAAGATCGGCGACCGCGAATACAACGTGGTCATGAACAGCAGCCCGCTCGTGCTCGCGGCGCTGAACAACGTGCCCATCAAACGGGTGGGGAATACCACCGTCTTCCTGAGGGACGTCGCACTCGTGCGCGATGGCTTTTCCCCGCAGACAAACATTGTCCACCAGGAGGGCCGACGCGCCACCCTGTTGACGGTGCTCAAGAGCGGCGCCGCCTCGACGCTCGATATCATTGAGCGCGTGCGGGCTGTGCTTCCGAAAATCCAGGCCACCCTGCCCGATGGCCTCGAGATGAGCTACCTTTTCGACCAGTCCGTTTTCGTCAGGGCCGCGCTGGAAGGCGTGCAACACGAGGCCCTCATCGCGGCGTTCCTGACGGCCGGGATGATCCTGCTGTTCCTCGGGTCCGCACGGAGCACGCTGGTCGTGGCAACGTCCATCCCGCTCTCCATCGCGTGCTCTCTGGTCGGCCTGTATGCGCTCGGCCAGACGGTGAATGTGATGACACTCGGGGGCCTGGCACTGGCGGTCGGCGTGCTCGTGGACGACGCCACGGTTGAGATCGAGAACCTCCACCGCAACCTTGCGCTCGGCAAGCCGCTGAAACAGGCGATCCTCGACGGCGCCCAGCAAATCGCCGCCCCCGCGTTCGTATCGACGACCTGCATCTGCATCGTCTTCATCCCCGTGTTCTTCCTCAAGGGCGTCGTTTACTACCTGTTCTCGCCCCTCGCGATGGCCGCCGTCTTTGCCATCATGTCCTCCTACTGGCTGTCGCGCACCGTCGTGCCGACCATGACGCAGGCGCTGCTCAAGCACGAGAGCCACGCCCACAGCGAGGTTGGCACGGCGGGTGAAGGCGGCACGGCGCCCACGGGGCTGCTCTCGCGCCTGCACCACGCCACCAACGCAGGCTTCCTCAAGCTCCGCGCGGCCTACGAGGACATCCTTCGCGGCTGCCTGCAACGGCGCGGGCTCACGCTGGCGGCGGGCTTCGGGTTCGCCGGGTTGTCCCTAGCCGTGCTCCTCCCCGTCCTTGGCCAGGACTTCTTCCCCCAGGTGGACGCCGGGCAGTTCCGCCTGCACGTCCGGGCGCCCGAAGGCACGCGGCTGGAGCAATCCAGCGTCCTTTTTTCCCGCATCCAGGAATCCATACGGCGCCAGATCCCGGCAGGCGACCTGGACCGCATGCTTGACAACATCGGGCTGCCTCCGGGCGGCGTGAACCTCACCTACGGGGACGCGGCCACGCTCGGGCCCGCGGACGGCGAGATCCTCGTCTCGCTGTCGAAGGACCGCACCGTGGCAACAGCCGATATCGTGCAAAGCCTGCGCAACAACCTCCCCCGCGAGTTCCCCGATTGCACGTTCTTCTTCCAGCCCGCCGATATCGTGGGCCAAATCCTGAATTTCGGCCTTCCGGCGCCCATAGACATCCAGCTTGTCGGCAAGACGGACCAGAACTACCCCGTCGCCACCGAGCTTACCGCGCGCATCTCAAAGATTCCCGGTGTAGTGGACGTCCGGATACACCAGACGATGCACACCCCGACGCTCGCGGTGACGGTTGACCGCGACCGCGCGAAAGAGCTCGGCCTGAACCAGAGGGACGTGGCCAGCGATGTGCTCGTGTCGCTTTCCTCAAGCTCGCAGACGGCCCCGAATTTCTGGCTCAACCCGCGCAATGGCGTGAACTACCGCGTCGCTGTTCAAACTCCCCAGTACCGGGTGGACTCGCTCGAGGCGGTCATGCATACGCCTGTAAGCACGGGCGACGGCGAGCCCCAGCTGCTCGCAAACCTGGCGACGCTCAAGCGCACGGAAGCCCCCGGGGTGGTCAACCACTACAATGTGCAGCCGGTGCTCGACATCTTCGCCAACGTGGAAGGTCGCGACCTCGGCGCCGCGGTCCGGGATGTCGAGAAGGCGGTGAAGGAAGTCGAGGCGAAGCTGCCCAAGGGCTCGTCCATCCTGATGCGCGGACAGGCCCTGGCGATGAAACAGTCGTATCGACAACTTGGATACGGGCTGCTTTTCGCCATCGTGCTCGTTTACCTGCTCCTCGTGGTGAACTTCCAGTCCTGGCTCGAACCCGTGATCATCCTCATGGCCATACCGGGCGCCCTCTGCGGCATCGCCTGGGCACTTTTCGGCACGGGAACGACTTTGAGCGTGCCCGCGCTGATGGGCGCGATCATGAGCATCGGCGTCGGCACGGCCAATTCGATCCTGCTCATTTCCTTCGCCAACGAACGCCTCCGCGCCGGAGACACCCCGGCTGAGGCCGCCGCGAGCGCCGCGCTCATCCGGCTGCGCCCCGTCCTCATGACAGCCATGGCGATGATCATCGGCATGCTGCCGATGGCCCTCAGCCTGAGCGAAGGCGGCGAGCAGAACGCCCCGTTGGGCCGCGCGGTCATCGGGGGTCTGATCTTTGCCACACTCGCCACGCTGATCCTTGTGCCCGTGACGTACGCGGCCCTCCGCAAGCCGCACCCGAAGCCAACGGAACCCGAACACCTTTCCCCGGAACATGCAGAGTCCTGACATCAAGCCCACCGCCACGCGCGGCCGGAAGACGCTCACCCTCACGGCGCTTGCGCTGCTGGCGCTCGTCGCGGCCTCGGGCGTGATCATCAAGATGCAGCGTTCGGCCAGGCTCAAGCCCGCTGCCCTTGCGACCGTGGACAACACGTTCCCCGTGACCGTCACGCAGGCGCGCCTTGCCCCGCCCACCGATGAACTCACCCTCCCGGGCACCGCCCAGGCCGCGGAAGAAGTGGCGCTCCATGCGCGCACCAGTGGCTACCTGAAGCGTTGGGCGGCCGACATCGGTCAAAAGGTGGAAGCCGGACAGGTGCTCGCGGAAATTGATGCCCCGGAAGTCGACGCGCAACTGGCCTCCGCGCGCGCACGGGCGAACATGGCACGGGAGCGCGCAAAGATCGCCCAGATCAAGCTCCAGCGCATCGGCGAGCTCTCCGCGAAAGAGTTCGTTTCGAAGCTTGAGACCGAGGAACGGACGGCAACGGCTGCGGAAACCCGCGCCGAGCTGGCCGCGGCGGAGGCTGAGGCCCAGCGCCTCGCGCACGTGCAGGAGTTTCAGAAAGTGGTGGCCCCCTTCCCCGGCGTGGTAACCGTCCGCAACTATGACTTGGGCGCCCTGATCACCGAAGGCCGTGGCAGCCGGGAGCTCTTCGTGCTGTCGCGGCAGGACACGCTGAAAGTTTTCGTCAGCGTGCCCCAGACCTACGTGCGCGGCATCCAGCCCGGCATACCGGCCACCGTGCTGGCCGCGGAATACGAGGGACGTCACTTCGCCGGTAAAGTCGTGCGGACGGCTGGTGCGCTGGACGCGACGACCCGCACCCTGAAGGTCGAGGTTGACGTCCCAAACCCGGACGGTGCGCTGCTGCCAGGCATGTTTGTGCGCGTGCGCATCACGCTCCCGAAGCCCAAGGCTGAGCTTATGGTGCCGGCCAACACGCTTGTATTCCGCTCCGAAGGTCCCAGCATTGTCGTAGTCGACGAGAACTCGAAGGCGCGCTTCCGTCCGGTTAAACTGGGCCGCGACTTTGGGACGAATGTCGAGGTGCTTTCCGGCGTATCCGAACAAGACCGCCTCGTCTCGAACCCGCCCGATGCTTTGCGGGACGGCGACTCCCTTTCGCTGATCCAACCCACTTCAGACGGCAAGCCCCGGCGAGGCGCGGAAGCCCGCGACTGAAAGCGGCCAGGCTCCCAGGAGCAATTCCAGGCTAGAGCAGTTCTCCTTCAGTTTGTCGCGTGCGCCGACGCGAGGACGGAGGAGGGACCTAACAGGTGAGACCACTCGGACTGAATGTGCTCTAATGGCCAGCGCCGGGCTTGATGAGCACGCCCAAGCCCTTCTCCGTCTGCCGCTGCGCCGGCTGCCAGAGCGGAAACTCTGCCCTCCAGACCTCGAACATGCGCTGCTCGCCGGGCCGGTTGAAGTCGTCCACAAAAACGTGGGCGCCCGGTGCGAGGCGGGGGAAGAGGATGGGCGCCGCCGGGTAGCGGGCGAGGGGCGAGTCGTTGGTGGGCGGGCCATCGACCAGCAGGAAGTCGATCGGCTCGGTCGTCAGGCCGCGCTGCTCATACCAGTTGAACGAGACGCCCTGGAACGTGTATGAGCGCGTGCCCGTGATCAGGGTCACGAAGCGCTCAAGCCCAAGCTCGCGGAGCCAGCCCGCAACCTGCCCCGCAAACGCCTCGTTGGATTCCAGACTGTAGAGGTGCCCTGCCCCGCCCTGAAGCTGGAGCAGGCGCGCAAAGGCGACCGTCGAGACGCCGCTTCCGCACTCCACGAGCCGCTTGCACGGGTGGGCCAGGAGGTGCTCGACCATCACGATCAGCGCGTCGGGAGACAGCGCCCAGCGCCGCGTCGGCGGGAGGTGGCCGGGTCCCCACTGTAAGAGCCGGTGGAGACGCTCGCGGTGTTCGAGCTGCTGCGTGACGTCCACGAGCATGTCGGGGATTTTTTCGTCGAGGCGCTCCCGCAGGTCGCGGCGCAACTCAGCCAGCGTCTGCTGGAGCGCGGCCACCTGCTGCTCGAGGTTTGCGATGCGGGTCTGGTCGTCCATGGGTGCGGAGCGGCGCTAACGGATGATGAGGTTGAAGGGCATGCGGGCGTAGACGCCGACCGGGTCGTTCATGGAACGCACCCAGCCCAGGTCGTCGCGGATCTGACGCCGCAGGCGTGCCAAGGCATTAAGCTCCGGAATGCGCACCACGGGCGGGGTTGTGCCATCCCGGCCAAACATCTCCGCAAGCGCCTCGCCGAGGGTCTTGCGCTCCGGCACATCCCGGATCGTGTACGCCTCCACCTGCGCGGCCGTGGCGACCTTGCGGATGGCGTCGCCCAAGCCCCCGATACCATCGGTGAGGTTGAGCTCCGACGCCCGCACGCCAGACCACACGCGCCCCTCCGCCAGCTCCATTACGCGGTCTGGCGGCATGTCGCGGCCCTCGGAGACCTTTGAGACGAACTGCTCGTAGAAGTTGTCCGTGAAGCGCTGGATGATCGCCATTTCGGCGGACGTCTTCGGGCGCGTGATGGTCTCGATGTCAGCGAACGGCGAGGTTTTCACACTGTCGAACGTCACCCCGTGCTCATTGGCGATGCGCTTGACGTTGAACACGAGACCAAAGACGCCGATGGACCCCGTTATGCTCGTGGGCTGCGCGAGGATCGCGTTTGCCGGCGTCGAAATCCAGTAGCCGCCGGACGCTGCAAACGTGCCCATCGAGACCACGAGCGGTTTTTCAAAGAGCATGAGCTCACGGTGGATGACTTCGGAAGCGATGGCGCTGCCGCCCGGGCTGTTCACGCGCAGCACGACGCCCGCGACCCGGTCGTCCTGCCGCAGCGCACGGAGATCGCGGGCGATGCGGTCGGCGCCGGCGTTCTGCGGCGAGCCCTCGCCGTCCACAATCTCACCCTCGACATAGACCACCGCGATCTCCGGCTTGTCCACGTCCTGGAACTTCCGGTGCAGGTGCTCCATGTTGATGTAGTCGCGGAGGGAAACCTGGGCGAAAGACTGAAGCTTCTCATCGCGCCGGCCTTCCATTTCCAGCTCCGTGATCACCTCGTCGAAATGGGCGATACCGTCCGCCAGGCCCGCCTTGACGGCCTCGTTGGCCATGAAGAAGGCATTGCGTGAGGATGCGGCGTAGAGGATCTCGCTGGGCATTTTACGGCCCGCCGCAATGTCCTTCACGATCGTGCGCCAGATGTCATCAAGGAGCACGCCGATCTGCTCGCGGTCATCCTCGCTCATACGGTCTGACGTGAACGTCTCGACCGCCGACTTGTAGCGCCCAACCCGCGTGACCTGAACGCCGATGCCATACTTGTCCATCGCCTTCGCCAGGTACAGGCTCTCCGCCGCCATACCGTGCACGGCAACTATGCCATACGGGTGAAGCAGGACGCGCTTTGCGGCGCTGGCGATGTAGTAATCGCGCAAAGACGGCGAAACGAGATAGGCGATGGTCGGCTTCCTGGACTCGTTGAAGCGCGTGATCGCTGCGCGGACCTCGGAGAGCGCCGCGTAACCGGAGCCATAGTTCTCCGGCATGAGGCTGCCGTAGATGAACAGGCCCGCGATCTGCGGGTCCACCGCCGCGCGGTCGATCGCCAGGGTCAGCTGGCGCAGGGCCACGCTGGGGACGGGCGCGCCTTCCACGGCCTCCTGCAAAAGCTCGTCAAACGTCGTGCCGTGGGGGCTGTCGGTGATGTTCATCCCCAGGTCGATCACGAGGATCGCCTTGTCAGGGACCCGGGCCGCATGAGTGCCGGCGACCAGGCTAACGAGCAGCAGCAGGGCAAAGAGAGCGGAGATCGTCGCAAGGGCGGCAAGGCCCATTGCAACGAGGTTCGCGAGAACCATTTTGAGAAAACTCCTCATACCAACGTAGGGAAACCGTTTTCTTGGGGCAGACAAGCCGCTTCAGTCTTGTCATGAACGCGGGCCTAGGGCGTTTTGGAGGGCTCCAAAACCTTTCCCATCCGAATTCATGTGTGCGTTTATACGTCCTGACGGTCGTGCCGCGAACCAGTTGCGCCCGATCTCCTTTGAACCGGGCTTCGCGCCCCATGCCACCGGAAGCGTGCTCGCCTCCTTCGGCAAGACGCGGGTCATCTGCGCGGCCATGATCGAGAAGAAGGTGCCGTCGTGGATGCTGCAACAGGGTGTGCCGGGCGGCTGGATCACCGCCGAGTATTCCCTTTTGCCCTACAGCACGCTCGACCGCAAGGCGCGTGACAGCACGAAGGGCAAGGTCGACGGGCGCTCCGTGGAAATCCAGCGTCTCATCGGCCGCGCGATCCGCGCCGTGGTGGACCTGCAAAAGCTCCCGGGCATGACGCTCTGGATCGACTGCGACGTCCTCCAGGCCGACGGTGGCACGCGCACCGCCGCCATTTCCGGCGCGTACGTGGCCGCCCAGCTTGCCGTAAACAAGCTGATGGCGCAGGGGCTGATCGCCCAGAACCCGTTCACGGACTCCGTCGCCGCCGTCAGCGTCGGCCTTTGCGAAGACACCCCGCTGCTCGACCTCAATTACGCGGAAGACAAGGATGCCGCCGTCGACGCGAACATCGTGATGACGGGCTCCGGGCGCTTCGTGGAAGTCCAGGGCGCCGGCGAGGAAGCCACGTTTTCGCAGGAAGAGCTCGATGCGCTCCTCAAGCTCGCAAAGGAAGGCCTTGGCACGATCGGCTCCCTCCAGCGGGCCACGCTGGCCGCCGCGGCCGCCGCGAAGCCGTAAGCTCTGGCACAGGCCACAAAAAAACCCGGGCTCCTGCGAGCTCGGGTTTTTTTGTTTTTTCCGCGGACGTTTGTCGCGCGGCGCGGTGGACTAGCTCCACTTTACGCCGTGCATGTCTCCCGTCTCGAGGAACTTCTGGTGCATCGCAAACGCCTGCTTGAGGGTCTGCGGCGTGTGGCCGTCCTTGACGCTCTTGAAGTAGCCGCGAAGCTCGTCGCGGTACTCCGGATGGGCGCACTTTTCGACGATGAGTTCGGCGCGTTCGTGCGGGTCCTTGCAGCGCATGTCCGCCACACCCTGCTCCGTGACGATGACCGAGACCGAGTGCTCGCTGTGGTCCATGTGGGCCACGAGCGGGACAATCGGGCTGATCTTGCCGCCCTTGGCGAGCGACGGGCAGGTGAAGATGGAGATATAGGCGTTGCGGGTGAAGTCACCCGAGCCACCGATACCGTTCATCAGGTTCTTGCCCAGCGGGTGCGTGCTGTTCACGTTGCCGAACAGGTCCACCTCGATGGCCGTGTTGACCGTGATAATCCCCAGGCGCCGGACGAGTTCCGGGTTGTTCGAGATTTCCTGCGGGCGCAAAACCATGCGCGGGCGGAAAAATTCCAGGTTCCCGTAAACTTCCTTCAGGATGTGCGGGCCCACCGTGATGGATGTGCCGCTGGCGAACCGGATGCGGTTCTGCTTCATCAGCGCGATCACGGAGTCCTGAATCACCTCGGAGTACATCTCGAAGGCCGGGATGTCCGGGTGCGCACCCATGGCGCCGAGCACGGCGTTGGCGATGTTGCCGACGCCCGACTGGATGGGCAGGAAGGTGGACGGGATGCGGCCCATCTTCACTTCCGCGGCGAGGAACTCCGCCACGTTCTGGCCGATCTTCTGCGTCACCGCGTCCGCTTCCTCGAAACCGCCGGTTTCGTCCGGAGCGTTCGTGCGCACGATGCCCACGATCTTCGACGGATCCACCTTCACCACGGCCGAACCACAGCGGTCCGACGGCGTGTAGATCGGGATTTCGCGGCGGTACGGCGGATTGGCCGTCTCGTAAATGTCGTGGAACCCGCGCAGGCGGCTCGGGTGGAATTCGTTGAGCTCGATGATGATGTTTTCCGCGCAGTTCAAGAACGCCGGCGAGCAGCCCACGGAGGTGCTCAGGACGATCTCGCCATTGGGCGTGACGTCACAGGCTTCAACGATAGCCCAATCGATGCGACCGAGGAACCCGTAGCGCACCCACTGGGGCACCACGGACAGGTGCATGTCAAAGAACCGCGTCTTGCCCTGGTTGATGCTGTCGCGCAGGTCCTTGTCGGACTGGTACGGCGTGCGGAAAAGCACGGCATCGGCGCGCGCCAGCTCGCCGTCAAGCGACTTGCCGGTGGAGGCACCCGTGATGACGCCCACCTTGAAGGGGCGCCCCGCGGCGTGCTCCGCCTTGGCGCGTGCGGCAATCGCCTTGGGAACGACCTTGCAGGCACCGGCGGGCGTGAAACCGCTGAAGCCAATGGTCTGCCCATGGCGAATCAGGCTTGCGGCCTCTTCCGGGCTAATCTCGCGAAATACTTTGTTCAGAAGGCTTTGGGACATGGTGCGATCAAAGTGTGCGGACAGCGAGCGGCCCGCCCCAATGGGCGGGCCGTCAGCCGCAAGCGTTTACTGAAGCGTGATAAGGCCTTGGCCTTCGGAAACGGAGTCGCCCGCCTTCACGTGGATGGCGGCGATCGTGCCGGCCTTGGGGGCGTTCACGAAGGTGTTCATCTTCATCGCCTCCAGCGTAATGAGCTTCTGGCCTTCCTCAACCTTCTGGCCGAGGCTGACGTCAATGGAGACGACCACGGCGGCAAGCGGGCTGGGAACGTTGCCAGCGCCACCAGCGGCAGCGGCGGGCGCGGGCGCGACGGGAACAGGAGCCGGGGCCACCGGGGCCGGAGCCACGGGAGCAGGAGCCGGAGCGGCCGACGAGACGAGGGGGACCACGGGAGCCGTCGCGGCACCTTCGGCGCCAAGCGTTTCGACGGTTACTTCGTAGGTCTTGCCTTCAACGGTAATGCGCAGACGTTTCATGAGACTGGGAGAGTGTGTCTTTTAACGGAATTGGTGGCTCTGGAAGTGGTCACGGCGGCCTTCAATCGCCCAAGTGGTGGCATGGCTGCTCACCTTCACGATGCGATGCGGCTGCTGGACCGAGACATGGACGGCCGCCGCGATGACGGCCAGAATGTGCGGCGGAATGTCCTGGGCAGGCGTCTCGGGAGACGTCGGCATCGGAATCCCGGCGGTGATGGGCGACAGCGGGGCCGAAGGGCCGGGCTGCGCGACGGGCAACACCCCCTGCTTTTCCAGCAGCTTGGGGCTTGCCACGCGCAGGACGACGAGCAGGAGGGCCAGCAGCGCGCAGGCGATGACCACGAGGGCCAGGTCGCCCGGCGATACGGAACCTTCCGCGGCGCCCAGGATAAGGTATGGGTTCATTTCCGGTTTCGGGTCCTTGTGGGATTAGAGCGGAATGTTGCCGTGCTTCTTCGGCGGACGCGTGCAGCGCTTCGAGAGCGTGTTGCGCAAGCCGAGCGCCACGATCGAGCGCGTCTGCGCCGGGTCGATAACGTCGCTGATCATCCCGCTTTCCGCCGCCTGGTAGGGCGAGGCGAACTTGGCCTGATACTCCTTGCGCAGTTCCGCTTCGCGGGCCTTCGGGTCCGGAGCGTCCGTGATTTCCTTCTTGTAAAGGACCTTCACCGCGCCTTCAGCACCCATGACCGCGATTTCAGCCGTCGGCCAAGCAAACACCAGGTCCGCGCCGAGGTCGGAGCTGCACATCGCGAGGTAAGCGCCACCGTAGGCCTTGCGGAGAATGACGGTGATCTTGGGCACCGTCGCCGCTGCGTAGGCAAACAGCATCTTCGCGCCATGGCGAATGATGCCGCCGCGCTCCTGGGCCAGACCGGGCATGAAGCCGGGGACGTCCACGAGCGAAAGGATCGGGATGTTGTAAATGTTGCACGTGCGGATGAACCGCGCCGCCTTGTCCGAGGCGTCGATGTCCAGCGTGCCAGCCTTGAAACTGGGCTGGTTGGCGATAATGCCCACCACGATGCCTTCGATGCGGGCAAAGCCCACGACGATGTTCTTCGCCCATTCGCGCTGGATCTCCAGGAAGTCGCCGCCGTCAACGAGGCGGTGGATGACTTCATAGACGTTGAGCGGCATCTTCGAGTCCGCGGGCACCAGGGCGTTCATGCCCTCGTCACGCGCGATCGTGATGTGCTCGGACGGCCGGTGCGGCGGGTCCGACATGTTGTTGGACGGCAGGTACGACAGGAGCTTCTTGGCGAGCTCGATGGCGTGCCGGTCGTTGTCGGCAATCATGTGGATGTTGCCGCTCACCGACGCGTGCGCCTGCGCCGTCGCGAACTGCTCCAGCGACGCCTTCTCACCGGTCGCCGCTTTGATGACTTCGGGACCGCAGATGAACATCTGGGAGTTCTCCCGCGTCATGATGATGAAGTCCGTCAGGGCCGGGGAGTACGCCGCACCACCGGCGCACGGGCCGGCAATGATCGCGATCTGCGGGACAACGCCGGAGAGCAGCACGTTCTTGTAGAACACCTGCCCGTAACCGGAGAGCGAGTTCACCGCCTCCTGAATGCGCGCGCCGCCGGAGTCATTGATGCCGATGACCGGCATGCCCGTCTGGACCGCGTAGTCCATCAGGTCGCAAATCTTCTTGGCGTGCATGCGCCCGAGCGCACCGCCGCCAACCGTGAAGTCCTGGCTGAACGCCGCCACCGGGCGGCCGTCCACAAAGCCCGTGCCGGTCACAACGCCGTCACCCGGCAGGCTCTTGCCGGCCATGCCGAAGTCCGTGCAGGTGTGCTGCACGTGCATGCCGAATTCCTGGAAGGTGTCGGTCTCGAAGAGGGTGTCAATGCGCTCGCGGGCTGTCAGAAGCCCCTTGGCGTGACGGGCGTCAATCTTGTCCTGGCCGCCGCCGAGGCGGGCTTCGGCGCGCCGCTTTTCGAGCTGTTCAAGAAGGTGAGGTGCTATGGCCATTTGCGTGGGAAATGGAGGAGGTGTCGCTTTAGGTCGGATGTGGGGATAGCTGGTGCCGCGGTGCTCCGCAAGCCAAGCTTTTGCCCCGTTCTTAAAAAAAGCCGCCAGTCTGCGCCGCCTTAGTGGCAGCAGCAGCTCGCGCCCGGCTTCTTCGCGCAGAACTCGGTGAGGACGCCAAAGGTGCTCTTCGGGTGCAGGAACGCAACCAGCATCTCGTGGGCGCCTTCGAACGGCTTCTCGTGAAGCAGCTTCACACCGTTGTCCGCCGCCTGCTTGAGCTGGCCTTCAATGTTGTCCGTGCGGAAAGCGATGTGGTGGATGCCGCCCGCCGGATTCTTCTCCAGAAACTTTGCGATCGGGCTTTCCGGGCTCGTCGGCTCCAGAAGCTCCAGGTGCACTTCACCCACGGAGAAAAACGCCACGCGCACCTTCTGCGAGGGCACTTCTTCGCGCGATTCGCACTTCAGACCCAGCACCTTCTCGTAATACGGCACGGTCTCGTCCAGCGACTTAACGGCAATACCCAGATGGTCAATCTTTTGGAGCATAACGATCTTTAGCTAGCGGAGGCCCACGACAGCGGAGCCCCCAATCTGAGGCCCCGGAATCTGGGTATTAGTTTCTCTAAAGTCAACTTTTTTGAAGTTAAGCCAAACTCAAAACCGGTGGCCTTCGTTGGAAGTCAGTAGCTTACAAAACCAAAAATCCCAATGAGGAAGGTTTATCACGTGCGAATACCCAAATTCCCTTGACGGAGGGGGGACAATTAGGGACTCTTCTAGCTCCCTTGCCGGGGCCACATGCGTCGGTGCGCCGAGGCGCCACCGGGCGAAGCCGCTTGAAAATGCGGTTTTGCAGTCGCTTTCACTCGCATCGTTTTCGCAGTTCTTCAATCCCACTCGTCATGAACCACCCAAACAAACCCGACTCCCTGCTGGCGGAATTTCCCCGTCCCTCGTACGAGGAATGGCGCCGGGAGGCTGAGGCGTCGCTGAACGGAGCACCGTTCGAGAAGAAACTGGTCACAGCGACCTACGAAGGCATTTCGCTGCAGCCTATTTATAGGATGGAGGATGCTCCGGCGGGTCTTGAGAATTTCCCGGGCTTCCCCGGCTACCTGCGCGGCACGCACGCCGCGGGCTACCACCGCGAGCTCTGGGCCGTCTCCCAGGAGCTCCCCTACGGGCTGGTGGAGGACTTCAACAAGGCCGCCAAGGCCGATCTTTCGCGCGGCCAGACGGGCCTGAACATCCTGCTGGACATCGCGACCGTCTCGGGCATCGACCCGGACCAGGCGCAAGTCGGCGAAGTCGGCGCCTGCGGGCTCTCGATTTCCACGGTGCGCGACATCCTCACGGCCCTCGAAGGCATCGACCTTGAGAAGGTGCCGGTGCGCGTGCAGGCCGGTTGTGGCGCGCTGCCCGTCGCCTCGCTCCTCTACGCATCCCTTCGCCGCAAGGGCAAGACGCCCGCGCTCCTGCGTGGCGGCATTGAGATGGACCCGCTCGCCGTGCTCGCCCGGGCCGGCCGCCTGCCCGTCTCGCTCGACGGCGCCTACCGCGAGATGGCCGTCCTGGCGTCGTGGAACGCCCGCAACGCCCCCAGCTTTGGCGCCATCGGCGTGAACACCCAGCCCTACGCGGACGCCGGTGCCAGCTCCGCCGAGGAGCTCGGCTGCGCTCTGGCGACGGCCACCGAATACCTGCGCCAGATGAAGACGCGCGGCCTCGACGTCGAAGCCGTTGCCCCGCTCATGCGCTTCTCGATGGCCATCGGGCCCCAGTTCTTCATGGAAGTCGCCAAGTTCCGCGCCGCGCGCCTGCTCTGGGCCCGCGTCGTCGAGGCCTTCGGCGGCTCCAAGCGTGCGCGCAAGCTGCACGTCCACGGCCGCACGGGCACGTTCAACAAGACCGTCCTCGACCCGTATGTGAACATGCTCCGCAGCTCCATTGAGGCCTTTGCGGGCGTCGTGGGCGGCGTCGACAGCATGCACGTCGGTCCCTTTGACGAGTGCATCCGCGAACCGGACGATTTCTCCCGCCGCATCGCGCGCAACACCCACGTCATCCTCAGCGAGGAATGCCACGTCGGCCAGGTCGCGGACCCCGCGGGTGGCTCCTGGTTCGTCGAAAACCTCACGGAACAGCTCGCCGCGAAAGCCTGGAAGATCTTCCAGGACATCGAAAAGGCGGGTGGCATGGCCGCGGCCCTCGCCGCCGGCACCGTGCAGAAGATGGTCGCCGACACGGCCGCCAAGCGCATCAGCGCCGTGGGCCAGCGCCGTGACGTCGTCATCGGCACGAACATGTATCCGAACCTCGGCGAAAAGGCCCTGGAAAAGAACGCGGTGGACTACGCGAGCGTGCATCGCCGCCGCGCCCATCAGCTCCAGGACTACCGCGTCTCGGCCGACCAGGTCGCCGACCGCGCGGTGCTCTCCCGCCTCGGCAACGTGCTCGACGCCGACCCCGAGACCGTGCTCCCGGCCCTCATTGAGGCCGCCGGCGCCGGTGCCACCCTCGGTGAAATCTCCCGCGCCCTCCGCTCGAAGGATGGCCTGAAGCCCACCGCCACCCCGGTGTGCTGCCAGCGCATCAGCCAGGGCTACGAGCGCCTCCGCGCCGCCTCCGAAGCCTACAAGGCCAAGACCGGCAAGCGCCCCACCATCTTCCTCGCGACGATGGGCTCCCTCAAACAGCACAAGGCCCGCGCCGACTTCAGCCGCGGCTTCTTCTCTGCTGGCGGGTTCGACTCGGTCTACCCGAAAGGCTTTGCCAACGCAGAGGACGCCGCCAAGGCCGCCCTCGAGTCCGGCTGCCCGATTGTGGTGATCTGCTCCACGGACGAAACCTACCCGGAACTGGTGCCCGCGGTCACCAAGGCCCTCAAGGCCTCCAAGCCGCAGGTCAAAGTCATCCTGGCGGGCGCACCCGCGCCCGAGCACGAAGCTGCCTACAAGGCCGCCGGCCTTGACGACAGCATCTCGATCCGCACGAACAACTTCACCTTCAATCAGACCCTCCTGAACCAGCTCGGAGTCCTCTAACATGAGCCAGCCCGATTTCACCAAACTCGAATACAAGCCCACCTCGGCCCCGGTCAGCCGTCAGCGCTGGCAGGAGGCACTCGAGGCCGAAACGGGGCAGACCCTGGACCGGCTCATCGAGCAGACCATGGAGCAGATCCCCGTCACCCCGCTCTTCACGGGCGAGGACCTGAAGGGGATGCAGCACCTCGGCTACACCGCCGGTCTCGCGCCGTTCCTGCGCGGCCCGTACGCCACGATGTACGTGCAGCGCCCCTGGACGGTCCGCCAGTACGCCGGCTTCTCCACCGCCGAGGAATCCAATGCGTTCTACAAGCGCAACCTCGCGGCCGGCCAGATGGGCCTCTCCGTCGCCTTCGACCTTGCCACCCACCGTGGCTACGACTCCGACCACCCCCGCGTGATCGGTGACGTCGGCAAGGCCGGCGTGGCCGTCGACTCGATCCTCGACATGAAGACGCTCTTCGACGGCATCCCCCTCGAGCGCGTCTCCGTGTCCATGACCATGAACGGCGCCGTCATCCCCGTGATGGCGTTCTACATCGTCGCCGGCCTCGAACAAGGCGCGAAACTCGAGCAGCTCTCCGGGACCATCCAGAACGACATCCTCAAGGAGTTCATGGTCCGCAACACGTATATCTATCCGCCTACACCCTCGATGCGGATCATCGGCGACATCTTCGCCTATACGTCGCGGAACATGCCGAAGTTCAACTCCATCTCGATCTCCGGCTACCACATGCAGGAAGCCGGCGCCACCGCCGACCTCGAGATGGCGTACACGCTCGCCGACGGCCTCGAATACATCCGCACCGGCATCAAGGCCGGCCTCGGCGTCGATGACTTCGCGCCGCGCCTGTCGTTCTTCTGGGCCATCGGCAAGAACTACTTCATGGAAGTCGCCAAGATGCGCGCCGCGCGCTGCCTCTGGGCCAAACTCGTGAAGCAGTTCAACCCGAAGCTCGAAAAGTCCATGGCTCTGCGCACGCACTCGCAGACCTCCGGCTGGAGCCTCACCGAGCAGGACCCCTTCAACAACGTCGTGCGCACCGCCATCGAAGCCATGGCGGCCGCCTGCGGCCACACCCAGAGCCTCCACACCAACGCCCTGGACGAAGCCATCGCGCTGCCCACGGACTTCTCCGCACGCATCGCGCGCAACACCCAGCTCTTCCTCCAGGAAGAGACCGGCATCACCAAGGTCGTGGACCCATGGGGTGGCTCCTACTACGTGGAAGCCCTCACCGACGCCCTCATGAAGAAGGCGTGGGCGCACATTGAGGAAGTCGAAAACTACGGTGGCATGACCAAGGCCATCGAAGCCGGCCTCCCCAAGATGCGCATTGAGGAAGCCTCCGCCCGCCGCCAGGCCCGCATCGACAGCGGCAAGGAGACCATCGTCGGCCTCAACAAGTACCGCCTCGAGAAGGAAGACCCGCTGGAAATCCTGGACATCGACAACACGGCCGTCCGCGAAGCCCAGGTCAAGAAGCTCAAGAAGCTCCGCAGCGAGCGCGACGAAGCCGCCTGCCGCCGCGTCCTCGAGTCCATCACCGAAGCCGCCGGCTCTGGCAAGGGCAACCTGCTCGAGCTCGCCGTCGAGGCCGCCAAGGCCCGCGCCACCCTCGGTGAAATCTCCGACGCGATGGAAAAGGTCTTCGGCCGCCACAAGGCCCAGATCCGCACCATCTCCGGCGTCTACAGCAGCGAATTCGGCGAGGACAACAAGATGATCGAAGTGCGCGAGCTCGTGAAGAAGTTCGAGTCGAACGAAGGCCGCCGCCCCCGCATCATGATCGCCAAGATGGGCCAGGACGGTCACGACCGCGGCGCCAAGGTGGTCGCCACGGCCTATGCGGACATGGGCTTCGACGTTGACGTCGGCCCCCTGTTCCAGACGCCCGAGGAAACCGCCAAGCAGGCCGTTGAGAACGACGTCCACGTCGTTGCAATGAGCTCGCTCGCCGCCGGCCACAAGACGCTCCTGCCCGCCCTCATCGCCGAGCTCAAGAAGCTTGGCCGCGAGGACATCATGGTCGTCTGCGGTGGCGTCATCCCGGCGCAGGACTACGACTTCCTCCTCAAGAACGGCGCCGCCGCCATCTTCGGCCCCGGCACCGTCATCCCCGAGTCCGCCAAGAAGATCCTCCAGCTCCTCGTCGAGCAGCAAGGCTAGGCCCTTCTTTCCGGAAATCCGGTTACAAAAAGGCAGGCACCACCCGGTGCCTGCCTTTTTTTGCGCCCAGCGGGCGGTCGCCCGCGTCCAAACAAAAAAGAAGACCCGCCGGAAAGCTTCCAGCGGGTCTTCCTGATCGCACTATTCCCGTCTAGCGGCGCCGACGGAAAAGGCAGGACGCCGCGAGCGCGCCAAGGCCCAGAGCCGCCGCATATGTGGAGGGCTCCGGAACAGGCGTAACGTCCGAAAGCGTGTCGCCGATGCGGATTTCGTCGAACGAGGCATTCGCCCCGGAAGACGCGTCATAGAGGCGGACCTTGTCCAGACCCGTGCCCGAGCCCAGCGTCGCGGTCGTGAAATTCGCCACCGAGCTGCCGAGCGCGCCTTCATCGGCCGGGACGCTCGTGACGGTCCAGAGCTGCGCGGTCACGATGTTGGTGCCCGTGCCGACCCCGCTGCGCTGCAAGTCGAGCTTCACGAGCAGCAGGCGAGCGGTCGAGTCAAACGTAACATTGCCGAACGCCGTCTGCGCGGGATTCGTGCTGGCCGCGCTCGAGAGCGTGATGTTGCCGCCCGAAACACCGCTCTTGCGGCCGATGCGGACAAGCTCGTCCGTCGCCGCGGAACCGCTGTTGCGCAGGAGCGACAGGTAGGCGTCGCCGGAGTTGTTGCCGTTGCCCTGGAGCACAAAGCTCAGCCAGACCGTCTGGGCGGCACCTGAAGTCACACCCGTGCCCACTGCCGTGAACGAACGCGTGATGCTGTTGTTCGTGGCGTCGGCAGACTGCGTAATGCTGTTGCCGGAGACCGTCAGCGAACCGAGAGCGATCGAACCGGAAACCACGTCGGGGGCGCTCCCCGAGTCCACCGTCCACGCGGTCGTCCACCCGGAACCCGTGTTCGCGCCCGAAAGGGCGGCAGTGCCGGTGGTGTAGTTGAAGCCTTCGTACACAAGCGTGGAGCCGAAGGCCGGAATGGTAGTCAGCAGGGCGCACGCGGCACCCGCAACGAGACTTTGTAGCTTCATACGCGTTCGGAGCTTTGCCGAATTTGATGTTTGTAACAACGGGCCCGATGCGTTCTAGGTAACGCAAATGCCTTCCCATCCCCCGAGCCGTGCCGGCGAGACGGCGGATCGCGGCGGCGCAGCTCAGCGCCCGAAATTGGCTGACGTCGCAAAAGCCGCCGGGGTTTCGACCATGACGGCCTCGCGCGCGCTGCGTGGGACGTGCCGCTGTGCCGCGGAAACGCGCAAGCGCGTCCAGGAAATCGCCGAACGCCTCGGCTACCGCCCCGACCCCTTGCTAAGCATCTACCAGGCGCACGTGCGCAGCCGGAAGACACCCGCTTTCCGCGCCACGCTGGCCTGGCTCAACGACGACAGGCAGAAGCACCGGCGCGGCACCCAACCGTGGGAAGCTGAATTCTGGAAAGGCGCGCAGGCCCAGGCCGCGGCGCTCGGCTACAAGCTCGAGGAAATCCGGATGGCCCCCGATATCGCCAGCCCCGAGGAGCGCGTGCGGCACTACGAGCGCATCCTTCAGGCGCGCGGCATACCCGGCGTCATCATTCCGGGCCTCTACGACAGCCGCATCGTCGGCGTCACCTGGACCCGCACCGCGGTCGTCTGCCTCGGCACCAACACGCGGCGGCTCCGCCACCATGTCGGCGACGTTGCGCCCGAGCGCGAGCGCTACGACTACGTGCAGCCCGATTATTTCTCGAACATGACCCTGGCCTGCGAACGCCTCAAGGCACGCGGCCACCGCCGGATTGCCCTGCACCTGCCCGGCTACATCGACCGCGGCTCGAACGGGGAATACGCCGGCGCCTACCTCCGCGCCCAGGCCGCCTGGCCCGAAGCCGACCGCCTCCCCATTTGCCCCATCGACCTGCCCGACGATTACGCCCCCTACCGCAAGCCCCTCCGGGACTGGCTGGAATGCTGGAAGCCCGACGCCATCCTGACCTCCTACCGCATGCTGCGGCCGCTCCTCGAAGACTGCGGCTGGCGCGTGCCCCGGAAAATCTCCCTCGTGCACCTGTGGCTTGCCCAAGACGTCGCGGGCTGGTGCGGCATCGACCCCCTATGCCGGCCCATGGGCGCTGCGGCCGTCGAAATGCTCGCGGGCCAATTCCTGCGCAATCACCGCGGGGCCCCCGAACATGCACGCAGCATCCGCTTCACGGGCCTCTGGTGCGACGGCGAGACTGAAACAGCGGGCCACACCCGCCCCGGCGCCTGAAGCTCCCCATCACCCGCTACCGCAAACACGCGAAGCCGCGCTGGGGAGAAGAAAAAGTGCCCAGAGTGGGGGTCGAACCCACACGCCTTTAGAGGGCATCGGATTTTGAGTCCGACGCGTCTGCCAATTCCGCCATCTGGGCGCGTGCGGCAAAATTGGACACACCTGTCCCTCAACGCAAGTCTCGATCTCGCGTCATCCCACACGCCCACGCCGTGCGCTCTACGGCCTAAAACACGTCCAGTTTAAGTTGTCGCATCAACAGCCGGGCCTTTTTGCCCGCGCCGGCGCGAGGCTGGGGCGTCCACGCTCGCCGCAGCGTCGGTGCACGCGACAACCTGAAGTAAAACTGCCCGAAAACAAGCGTAGCGACAGCCCACGCCGAATGGCTCACAGGATCGGCCCACGCCGTGCGCTCTACCGCCCAAGACAAGCGCAGCGACAGCCACGCCGTATGGCTCACAGGATCGGCCCACGCCGTGCGTGGTTAGTCGCCGAACAAGCCTCCAAAGAAGTCCTGCTGGGTGCCATCGGTCCGCGCCCCGTCCCCACGCGCCCGCGGTTTCTTTGCCGAAGCCGCGCGCGGGCCCGGCGCACCCGCCTCCTGCTTGCCCACGTTACCGGCGGCCTCAGCCCCGGCCTTGCCAGCGCTCTCGTCAGCCGGGGCCCCCACCCCTGCCCTTCCGGCGCCTTCGCCCTGTGCGGCGCCCTCGTCCGTGGCCCACGCCTCGCACGGTTCCGGCGCGATAAGGTCCGGGCCCTCGGTCGTCGCCGCGTTCACCCGCGACGACACTGCATGGACCCGCAGGAGCCCAGGCTCGCACGGCACCAGCAAGTCCCGTAGCGCGTCCGGACGCTGAAGCGCCGGGTCCAGCCAACGCTCGAAATCCCTGACCTCAAGCAGCACCGGCATCCGGTCGTGTATCCGGGCCACCGCCGCGTTGGCGCGCGTCGTCAGCACCGCGCACGACTCGATCACCGAGCCATCGGCGCTTTGCCACACGTCGAACACCCCCGCCAGGGCCAGCAGGCCCCCGTCCGCCGCCGTAAAATAGAACGCCTGCGCCGGTCCCCGCCCCCGCCCCGCCCGCTGCCACTCGTAGAACCCGGAAGCCGGCAGCAGGCACCGGTGGTGCCGCATCGGCCCCCGAAACGCCGCTTTTTCCGCGGCCGTTTCCGAACGCGCGTTGATCAGCCGCGACCCTATCCCCACGTCCTTCGCCCAGAACGGCACAAGCCCCCAGTTCAGCCACGCCGCCTCCCGCGGTGCCGCGTCGCAGCCCTCCCCCGCGCGCGCGGCCCTCACCACCAGCACGGGCTGTGTCGGCGCGATGTTGTAACGCGGCCTCAGGCCCGGGCACGCCCCGACCTTGAACTTGCGCAGCACCTGCGCCTCCGTCGCCCCCAGTGTGAATCTGCCGCACATCGCATGCTCTCCCCGGTCACGCGTCCGCTCAATAATGCGGTGGCCGCTCATTGGCCGGCGCGTCTTCCCCCGGCCCCGACGTCATGCGCTCACTAAGCCGCTTCACCTCGCCGCGCAACCGGTCCAGGTCCTTTGCCAGACCATGCATTACGCGGTCCTGCTCCTCAACGTGCCGCTCAAGAAACGCCACCTTGATCTCCAGTTCCCGCACCCGTTCGTCGTCCGCCATACCCGGATTCGCCATCCCCCCAATCAAACCCCCGCTGCGCCCCGGCGCAAGCGTGCGCCAAAGCCGCCCCCACCACGTTTCTCCCGCACGCCCTGTTGCAAACACCCCTGCTTGTGCGCCACCTTGTCCCTCTCAATACAGCCCCAGGAAAAGGCGTCCCGCAACAGTGCCATTCTGACACGCCCACTTTCACCCACACCTGTTGTAACTCGCTGATTATGAGCTATCTTTTTATTATACACGGCTGGCATGCCAGCTGCAATTAGGCTGGCAGGCAAAAGCCACAACGAGCACCAACACAAACCTCTATACACAAGGACATCACCATGAAACTCGTACGCTATGAATGCCCGCCAACCGGGTTTACGGACATGAATCGCCTCTTCGAAAGCGCCCTCCCGGCCTTCGACCGTATGAGCTCCCTCTTTGAGCCCTTCTTCGGCTCCCCCTGGGCCGCCGCGGAAGCTGCGCCCGCCACCGACCTCTATGAGGACGACACGAACTTCTACGTCCGCATTGAGCTACCCGGCGTGAAGAAGGACCAGATCACCCTCGAAATCGAAAACGCCGTCCTGTCGATCAACGCCAACCGCGTGCGCAAGACCGACGAAGGCGAAGCCGAGGAAAGCTACACGCGCTCCCTCAGCGTCCCCGAATGCGTAGACCCCGCCCGAGTGGAGGCCCACTACGAAGACGGCATCCTCACGATCACGCTCCCGAAGCAGGAAGCCCGCAAGCCGCGCCGCATCGACGTGCGCTAACCGACAACCGCAACACACCTAATTCCGGAGATACGCGCCATGAACGAAATCGAAACCAAGTTTGATAAGCCCGCGACCCAGACCCGTCCCCAGGCGTTCCGCCGCCCGACGTACGAAGTCTGGGAAAGCCCGGACGACTTCCAGGTCCAAGTCGCCATGCCCGGCGTGACCAAAGACGGCCTCGATGTCTCCCTTGAGGAAGACATCCTCTTGATCACCGGCACGCGCGCCCAAAAGACGCCCGAAACCTGGAAGCCGCTGCGCCGCGAGATCAGCGGCCACGACTTCCGCCTCGCCCTACGCCTCAACGTCGCCGTCGATCCCTCAAAGATCTCGGCAATGGTCGAGGACGGCATGCTGTGCCTCACCCTGCCAAAGGCCGAGGAAGTCAAACCGCGCAAGATCACCATCAAGTAACCGCGCGACTTAAGCCGCGCACGCGGCCACGCGCTCCCCCCAACCTTCAACCCGGGAGATCCTAGCCTGAGGAGGTAAGACCAAATACAGTAATATCAAAAAGAGAGAACCGGCGGCCGCGGCCCTTCCCAAAGGACTGCGGCCGCTGCGTCTTTCCACATGCAGACCGGGCGGCGGCGTCAGCCCTGCCGGCGTGCGGCGCTCAACCCCGCAACCTCGTCGGGTTGCAGCGCCCGCCCGAAAATCGCAAGGCCGCCAAACAGACCGTCGAAAAAGTTCTCCATCTGCCCCCGGACGGAATTTGCCCCCACGCTCAGCGGGGCACCCGCCGGCCCACCGTCGAATATGCCCTCCGCATAGGGAAACGGGTTCGTCTCAAACTGCGCATCCAGGCGCCCGTCCACGTATACCCGGATTTCCTTCGCGTCATACGTAAAGGCAAGGCACGCCCACCGCCCCGGAAGCACCTCCGAAGCCCCGGTCGCGTAGGTCAGGCAAAAGGGGGCACCGGGAGTCGGCCCACCGACACTGGAAATATGGGCGTGGACCCGGTTTGCGCACGGCGTCCGCTGCATCGTTCGGCAGCTCGTCTCGCTGTAAGCGTTCAAAAACAGGCAATACTGCCGCGTGTCCACAGATTCATCCCACACCCCGGCAACGGCCTGCCAGTTCGCCGCCCCCAGACGCTTTACCCAGGCTACCACGGAAACCTCCGCCTTTGGACCATGTATATCAAGCGCCCCCAGCTCCTCCCTCGGCAGCAGGAAATACTGCCCTGTAGCGATCCGCGCCGCGCTGCCAAAGGGCCCCTCGTTCACACGCAGAATCGGCCCACCACACTCGCGGAGCCGGTATGCCTCACCAGCCCCGGACACCCGAGCCTCACCGGGGGCCTCGTGAAAGTCCCAAAACGCGAGCAAGCCGGGCCGTTGCACCTCAACCGGAACACGAGCACCTGACATGCGTTCGACCCTGACCCTTTGTCAGCACCCCCGCAAGCCCCTTCGGCCACAAGGCCACGCGCACAGCGACCGCACGGCGGTCTTCAATTGCGTAGAGGGCGTCGGATGGACGCTTGGTGCGAAGGAACTGGAACGGCGGCAGGGGCGGACTGGAGACGGGTTTTGGCTTCCGCTCGGGGTCGGGTGAACGCACAATGGCAACGGGTTCCGCGCCTCGGCACGGGCGCAGGCCCGGCAAACCCGCTCAAACCCGCGCCCCGCCACACCCACCCCGCGCACGACGGTCCCCCATGCTCGCGCTGCTCGCACCGCTCTTCATCTTCTTTGAGCTCACCCAGCTCATCGTGGCGGAGCGCTATATCGGCCTTCGGCAGATCCGGGCCAACCGGCACCCGCTGGACGAAAACCCCGGCGGGCCCGGCAAGCTGCTCACGGGGGCGTGGCTGGCGTGCCTCATACTGTCGTGGGTGTATTACCTTTCGCTGCTGGTGCTGCCCGAGACGCGCCTGAACGGTCTCATTATCCTGGGCATGACCGCGTTCGGGACGCTCGCACGGCGGGCGATGTCGATAAAGTGGACGCTCGTCCTGATGACCATTGAAGGGGCGACACGGATCGGGTTGCTCGCCCACGTTATCCTGGACTGGTATCTGCGCTTGGCGTGAGAAATCAGCCGGGGCCCGCGGCGGCGAAAGGTTGCCCAATAACGCGCCTGATTATTTGCACCAAAAACGCCCGTCCCCCGTTGTCATCGTCCAACGGTTTGTTACATTAGGGCCATGAAATTTGAGAAAGCCATCACTGCCCTCTGGCTCGCTGCTTGCCTTTCCGCCGCAACCCTCATGACCGGCTGCCTTGCCATCGCCGCCGCCGGGGCCGCGGGGGGTGGCGTGGCGTACGTCCGTGGTGAGCTCACCGACACACTTCAGGCGTCGGTGCCCCAGTCCGCACGGGCAACCGAAGGCGCCCTGAAGGACCTGGGCTACAACATCGTGGAGCGTAAGGCGGACGCGCAGGAGGCCTCGTTTGAGGCGCGGACGGCGGACGACACGAGCGTGTCGGTGTCGCTGGAGCGTGAAACGGACCGCACGACGAAGGTGGGGATCCGGTATGGGGTGTTTGGGGACGAACGGAAGTCCATCAAGATTCTGGAGACGATAAAGGCGAAGCTGTAGGCGGCGAAAACGGCGACTCCCCCGACTGGCCCCCCCGTAGCGCGGGGACGCGGCTGGTAGGCCAAGCGCGCACGTTAGAGTCGCGGCGTACGGAGTTGCCTTTGGGCGGCGCCCCCGCCAATACGGAGGCAGCCGATGCTCCGCAAATTGCTGATGACGTGCCTGGTGGTGACGACGCTTGCCGTCGGTCTGGCTTGGCTGTGGTTCGACCGCGTGCCCGCATGGAAGGTACGCGCGGCTGGGCCGCTCGTCGTTTGCGCGCCGGAAGGGCTGCTTGCGCCTGAAGTGCTGAAGGCGTTCGAGCAGGAAACGGGGGCGAAGGTGGAGGTGCGCCCGCTGTCGAGCGAGGCGGAGTTGCGGGAAGACCTGGGGGCGGGGCGTTCTCCGTGCGACGTGATCGTGCTCACGGGGGCCTCGGTGGATGCGTTTTTGCGGGACAACCTGATCGTGCCGCTGGCGAGCGCTGCCATGAAGCCGCCGGCCAAAGAGGGCACGTCAGAACCCGGGTTCTTGCAAAGCCCGCCGTACGACCCGGACCTTACGGTGTCGCTGCCGCTGACGTGGGCGGTTTGCGGGATCGGGTATCGCGAGGGGGCGGAGGGCGGCCCGTTCAACGGTCTGGATACGCTTTTCGACCCGGCAAAGCTCGCGCCGTTGCGCGGGAAACTGGCGATGACGCGGGAGCCCCGGGAGGCCGTGGGGGTGGCGTTGCTGTATCTGGGGCATTCGCCGAACGCACTGGACACGGCGGCCGTGGAACAGGCGGGCTCGCTGTTGCGGTCGCAGCGGCGGTTCCTTACGCCGGGTGCCGGGGTAAACCCGTTTGCCGCGCTGGCGGCGGGTGACGCGACGGTGGCGTACGGCCGAAGCACGGATTTTAAGCGTGCGTGCGGGGACTCCGCGCTCTTCCGGTTTGAGATCCCGGAACATGGCACGCTGGTGGTGGCGTGGAACCTGACGGTGTCGCGGGCAAGCGCGCGGAAGGAGCTGGCGAACCGGTTTGTGCGGTACATGGAGAAGTCGGGGATCGCGCGGAATGCGAAGGCGACGGGGTTGCCGACGCCGCAGGACTTTACGTTGGCCGCGAAACCGGAACAGGCAGACCGCCTATACTGGGTCGAGGATGTGGGCGACGTTGTGGAGCTGTACGAGGCCGCGGCTGCGGGCGTGAAAGCACCAACGCGCTGACTAGGCAGCTGTGTTGGGCTGCGTGGGCTTGATCTGCCGCTTTGCTGAGTTCCAGGGCCGGGAGGGGGCGGAAGGGGGTGTTACTGGCTGATGGCGTCGAGGACGATGGCGGGAGTGAGGACTTCGGGCAGGATGATGGGGTCCGAGCGGTTGGGCAGGTAAACGAGGTTGAAGGGGACGGCGGCCCGGCCAAAGCGTTCCAGGGCGGCGGTGATGGCGGGGTCCCGGTTTGTCCAGTCGGCCTTCAGGAGGGCGAAGTCGCGGCGGCCAAGCTCATCGAGGACGTCTTTTGAGCTGAAGACGGCGCGTTTGTTGACCTGACAGGTGGCGCACCAGCGGGCGGTAAAGTCCACATAGACGGGACGGCCTTGGGCGCGGAGCTCTTCGAGGCGCGCAGGGCTCCAGGGTTCCCAGGCGAGCTTGGTTTCGGGGGCGTAGGCGAGGAACAGGGCGGCGCCGAGGACGGTGGCGGCGGTGAGGCGACCGAGGGAGCGTGTGCGGGGTGAGCGTTGGGGGGCGCCCCAGCGTCCGTAGATCCAGCAGGCGAGCGCGGCGAGGACGAAGCCGAAGAGGATGTTCTGGAAGCGTTCGTCACCGACTTGGCCGGCGAGGGTCCAGAGGAGGTAGGCGGCGGTGGCGTAAAGGGCAAAGGCCATGAACTGCTTGAAGCTTTCCATCCAGGCTCCGGGCTTGGGAAGGGCCTGGACGAGTCGCGGGTAGGCGCAGAGCAGGAGGTAGGGCGTGGAGAGGCCCAGGGCGATGGCCGTGAAGGCGGCGGCCATGCCGAGCGGGGGGAGCGCGAGGGCGGCCCCAAGGGCGGGGGCGAGCATGGGGGCGGCGCAGGGCGTGGCGACGACGGTGGCCAGGACGCCGCTAAAGAAGGAGCCGGCGAGTCCGGAGCGTCCGCTCAGGCGGGAGCCGACGCCCATGAGGGCATAGCCGACTTCGAAGACGCCGCTGAGGTTGAGGCCGAAAATGAAGAGGAAAAGGGCGAGGGCGAGGACGAAGCCGGGCTCCTGGAGCTGGAAGCCCCAGCCGAGCTGGTGGCCTCCGGCGCGTAGAAGGGACAGGACGGCGACGAGCACCCAAAAGCTGACGAGGACGCCGAGGGTGAAGGTGAGGCCGTGAAGGACGACTCTGCGGCGGGAGGCCCCGGCCTGCTTGACGAAGCCCATGATCTTGAGGCCAAGAACGGGGAAAACGCAGGGCATGAGGTTGAGGATGAGGCCGCCAAAGAAGGCGAGGACGAGGACCTTGCCGAGGCCGGGGCGCGGCGGCGTGTTGGAGGGCGTGGCGGTCGCGGCCGAAGGCACGGGGGCTGCGCCGGCCTCAAAGGGGAGGTCCAGTGTGTAGGCGGCGGGAGTGCCGTTGCCAAGGAAGCCGCGCGGGAGGCTGAGGACGCCGGACAGGGTCGCGGGGTCGGGCACGCCTTTTTCGCGTGTTAGGGTGAGGACGAGCGTGGAGGCGGAGGTCGTCGCGGTCTGTGGGGCCGAGGGCGACACGGTGGCGTCGCGGGAGAAGAAAAAGGCGCCGGCGGGTGCGGGGGTTCCGGTGGGGCCGGTGAGGCTTAGGGTGAAGGTGGCGGGGGTGCGCCAGGCTTTGGCCTGAAACCCTGCGGGGAGGGGGGAGGGCCACTGGGCGCGGGCGTTGTCAAAGGCGGGCTTGTGGACTGAGGCGATGGGGGGGCCCGCGGTTACGGGGAGGTCGAGGGCGAGCTGGGCGCGTCCGGGGACGCAGATGTCGGCGCATTCAAGCCAGTCCGCCTGGGCCTTGAGGGTGATGGGTTCGTCTGCGGTGAGGTTGGCGGGGGGGGTGATGTTGACGAGGAGGAGGACCTCGCCGTCATAGCCAAAGTTTACAACGCCGCCTTGAACGAAGCGGCTGGGTGCGGGCCAATGGATGGGGCCGGCATGCCAGCCGTTGGGGAGTTGCCACTTCAGGGTGGTGGGGAGGCCGGCTTCGCCCGCGTTTTCCCAGTAGGTGTGCCAATGGGGGTCCATGCGCAGGCGGAGGGCGACCCAAAAGGGGCGGCCAGGGACGAGGGTGGAGTCCTCGGCGATGAGCTCAGCTTCGGTGTGCTGGGAGCGGACGGGCGCGGCGTGGGCAATGGGGACGCCGAACAGGAGGGCGCAGAGGAGGATTACGGGGAACAGGGTCTTGGGGAGCATGATGGGCCGACAAGGAAATGGGAGAGGCGGAACACGAGTGCCGCGCTAGAATAGCGAACACGATCCTTGGGTGGTCCGCAAGGCGGGTTCGAGCAGGCGCGCCGCGCGAAGGTCTATTTTTACCGGAAAACCGGCTGTAACGCAATTTTCCTGTCCCAACGGATCAAACCACGCACGCCGCCACGCACGGCGTGGGCCGATTCTGTTGGGCTGCACGGGTTGGGCTGCCGCTTCGCGTTTCTGCGGCGGTTTTGGTAAGGTCTGGGCTGGCACGCACGGCGTGGGCCGATTCTGTTGGGCTGCACGGGTGGGGGCTGCCGCTTCGCGTTTTTTTTTGGGGGGGTCGCACGGCCTGGGCATGAGTCGCGGAGGTGGCCGAGGGGGGAGTGGGTTCAGGATTGGCGGCAAGGGCACGTTTTCCGTTGCGCGAGGACTGAAGAACGGAAGAATCCTGACGACTTATTCCCCACTTGCCCGAGGAGGACGCGGGATTTTTGGCGTTTTTCCGGAGGGCGCATTTGCATGGCTGCCACTGTCCAGAGCGTCGGTTGCGAGATCGTCCAGGCGTATATTTCGCGGTTTGGGTCTGTGTTGAAGGACGCGGACTGGTCGGGCGTGGAGCGGCTTGCGGACGCGTTGTATGGGGTATGGGAGCGCGGTGCGACGGTGTTTTTGTGCGGCAACGGCGGAAGCGCGGCGAATGCGGCGCATCTTGCGGTGGACCTTTTGTATGGGGTGGCACCGTCGCCGGGAAAGGGCCTGAGGGCGCACGCGCTGGTGGGGAATGTGTCGGTGCTGACGTGCTTGGGGAACGACACGGGCTATGAGAAGATTTTTTCGAACCAGCTACGGGTGCAGGGGAAGCGTGGCGACCTGCTGGTGGTGATGTCGGGTAGCGGGAACTCGCCGAATGTGGTGGAGGCGCTGAAGGTGGCGCAGGAGCTTGGGCTCGAGACGGCGGGGATTTTGGGGTTCAGCGGCGGGGTGTGCAAGGGGATGGTGGATATCGCCCTGCACTTCGCGGTGGACGACATGCAGATTTCTGAGGACTTGCAAATTGTTGTGGGGCATATGGTGACCCGCATCTTGAAAGAGAGGGTGGCGCAATGCTCCAGGTAAAACGTGATTTTGATGGCAAGGGGACGGCGGCAAAGGAAGTGCCGTTCGGGGAGGCGCCGGGGTTTTTCCGCGCGCTGCGCGAGCAGGGGAAACGGATCGTGCAATGCCACGGCACGTTCGACTTGGTACACCCGGGTCACATCATCCATTTTGAGGAAGCACGGGAGCACGGGGACGTGCTGGTGGTGACGATCACGGATGAGCGGATGGTGAACAAGGGTCCGGGGCGTCCGTATTTTAACAATGCGCTTCGGGTGAAGGCGCTGAGCGCGCTGGCGTGTGTGGACTTTGTGGTGGTGATCCCGTTCCCGGCGGCGGTGGAGGCGATCGAGTGCGTGTGCCCGCATGTGTACTGCAAGGGGCGGGAATACATGGACGAGGGCACGGATGTGACGGGAAACATCCGCGACGACGTGCTGACGGTGGAGCGGCTGGGGGGCGAGATGCGCTACGTGGGGAGCGTGGTGTTCAGCTCCACGCGCATCCTTAACAACCATTTTGATCCGGTGCCTTCGAGCGTGAAGGACTTTTGCCGGCGCGTGGCGCAGCGGTTCACGCCGCAGCGGTTCCGCGAGCTGGTGGATGGGCTGGCGAAGCTGAAGGTGCTGGTGGTCGGGGATATCATTTTTGACCGGTATACGACGGTGTCGGTGCAAGGGCTGACGTCGAAGAACCGGATGTTGTCGGGGCGGTTTGTGGCGGACGAGATGCAGGCTGGCGGCGCGCTGGCTGTCTTCCGCCATGTGAGGGAGTTCACGCCGCACGCGCACCTGATGGCTTATGTGGGGAAGGAGCCTTGGGTGGAGGGGCTGCTGCGGGAGCACCTGCCTACGGAGAGCGATCTGGTGCAGCGCGAGGACGTGACGACGATCGTGAAGCAGCGGTTCGTGGAGCCTGTGAAAACGGGCCGCGAGATGAACAAGCTTTTCTCGGTAAACTATATCGACGCGACACACCCGAGCCCGGAGATGGTGGAACGGATGCGGTCGCGGCTGGAGTCGGTGATCGGGGATTACGATCTGGTGATCGCGATGGACTTCGGGCACGGGGTGCATCAGGACCCGGTGCGGCTGCTGCTGGAGGAGAAGTCGCGGTTCCTTTCCCTGAATTGCCAGACGAACAGCAACAATTACGGTTTCAACATCATCAACCGGCGGTGGAACCGGGCGGACACGTTCAGCTTGGACCGCACGGAGCTGACGCTGGCTTGCGGGCGCAAGGAGTTCAACCACGCGGAGGAACTGGCGCGGTTGAAGGACTACCTTGGGGCGAAGTATGCGTGGCTGACGCTGGGCGAGGTGGAGACGATAGGTCTTAACGGGGATGAGCCGCCGTGCCGGGTTCCGCCGTTCGAGTCAACGGCGGTGGACACGATCGGCGCGGGTGATGCGTTCTGCGCGGTGGGGTCGTTGTCGGCGGCGGCGGGCTTGCCGCTGGATCTGGCGACGTTCAACAGCCAGCTTGCCGGGGCGCAGGCGGTGTGCATTGTGGGTAACCGCGACTGCATCAAGAAGGCCCGCCTGTTGAAGAGCGGGATGGCAATGCTGACGTTCTAGGCGAGCCGGCCCGAAAGGAGTGACCGCGGGAGCGGGAGATTTTGGGCGGGCGGGCGCGGGCGTTCACGCTGCGGGCAGGCGCATACCCTCGTATTCAAAAACCTGATACACATGAAATGCGTGGTCACCGGCGCGGCCGGGTTTATTGGCAGTCACCTGACGGATCTCCTGCTGGCGCGTGGGCACAGCGTGGTGGGGGTGGATGATTTCTCGACGGGAAGGCCGGGGAACCTTGCGCTGGCGCGGGAGAAGGCGGGGTTCCGGCTGGTGCAGAAGCCGGTGCAGGCGCTGGAAGCCGCGGATGTGGAGGGGGCGGAATGGTTCTTCCACCTGGCGGGGCGTGCGGACTTGGTGCCGTCGATTGAGAAGCCGGAGGATTATTTTTCGGTGAACGCAGAGGGGACGCTGCGCGTGCTGCAGGTGGCGCGACAGGTGGGCGTGAAGCGCTTTGTATATACGGCGAGTTCGACGTGCTATGGGATTCCGGACGTGTACCCGACGCCGGAGTCGGCGCCGGCGAAACCGGAGCACCCGTATGCGTTGACGAAGTATCTGGGCGAGCAACTGGTGTTCCACTGGAACAAGGTTTACGGGGTTCCGGCGCTGTCGTTGTGCCTGTTCAACGTTTATGGGCCGCGGAGCCGCACGACAGGCGCCTACGGCGCGGTGTTCGGGGTGTTCCTGCGCCAAAAGCTGGCGAACAAGCCTTACACGGTTGTGGGCGACGGGAAACAGACGCGGGACTTTACGTTTGTGACGGACGTGGCGGAGGCGTTTGTGGCCGCGGCGGAATCGGACGTCACGGGGGTGCGGCTGAATGTCGGGTCGGGGCACACGTATGCGGTGAACCGGCTTGTGGAGCTGCTGGGTGGGCCGGTGACGCACTTGCCGAAGCGGCCCGGGGAGCCGGATTGCACGTTTGCGGACATTTCGGCGATCCGGAAGGCGCTGAGGTGGGAGCCTCGGGTGCCGCTGGAGGCGGGTGTGCAGCGTATGTTGGAGCGGATCGACGACTGGAAGGATGCGCCGCTGTGGGACCCGCAGTCGATCGCACAGGCCACGGCGCAGTGGTTCGAGTGCCTGGGAAAACAGAAATAACGATACAGGAACCTTTGAATTTATATGGGCATCGCACGCAAAGATATCGCGGTATTGATGAAGGAAGGGCTGAGGCGGCCTTTCCAGGGGAAGGTGCTCACGCTGGGGCACCAGTTTGTGTATGCAACGCGCGAGGAGGTGGAGACGTTGGCTGCCATATATGGGTATCCGCTGCGGATGGCCGAGGCCGAGTATGAGCTGTCGCAGAGCGTGGAGCTGGGCGCGAAGGGTTACATTTCCCAGCGGACGCTGTTCCAGGCGCTCGGGTTCGACGCGGTGCTGGCCATGGATTACTCGGCGTATGAGGAACCGGAGATCATCCACGACTTAAATGACCCGGAGCCGCCACAGGCCTGGCGCGGGGCATTTGACCTGATCTACGACGGGGGGACGCTGGAGCACATTTTCAACGTACCGAACGCGCTGGCGTGTCTGCACCACCTGACGGCGCCAGGGGGCCGGATCATGCATCTGACGCCGTCGAGCAACCACATCGACCACGGGATGTACATGATGTGCCCGACGATGTATTGGGACTATTACAGCGCGAATGGGTACGGGGTGCCGACGATGCAGGTGTTCCGGTACACGGAGAACCATGCGAGCGATCCGGCGTGGTACGCGGATTACTATCCGGGGGCGATGGACGGTATTTCGTATGGGCGGGCGGGTCAGGGCAACGACATGTACGCGATTGTGTGCGTTGCCGAGAAGCGCCCGAACGCCACGTTCGGGAAACCGGTCATGCAAGGTGTGTACCGGCCGATGTGGGTAAAGACGGCGCCGGGAGGGAACGAGATCCTGACGCAGGTGCGGACTGTGGTGGCGTCGCCGGAGTTCAGGATTCGCGTGATGCGGGCAAAGGGGCCGCTGGCGGTGTACGGAGCCGGCGGGCATACGCAGGAGCTTTTGAGGGCATTGGAGGAGGCCTCAATGCCGCGGCCAGCGTACATCCTTACAACGGATACGCCAAAGGAGGCTGAGTTCGAGGGGCTGCGGGTGCTGAAGGCGTCGGAGGCAGCTGCGGGTGCGGTGGAGAAGCCGGGGCTGGTGCTGATTTCGTCGAGGCTGTATGCCACGCAGATGTGCGTGGCGGCGAAGTTGCTGTTCCCGGAGGCGTCGCAGGTAACGTTTTGGCCGGAGGAAGGGGCGGCGCGGCTACGCAAGAATCTGGCAGACCCGGGCGTGCGGCGGAGGATCGCTGAGGCGGGCGCTGGGCTGGCTGCCTGCGGGGCTGACGCGCATACGCTGGAACTTCTGGATGCGCTCAGGGAACTGGGGCTGCCCAAGCCCGCGTATTTGCTGACGATCAAACGGACCGGGGTGGCGGAGCTGGAAGGCGTTCCGGTGCGCGAGGCGAGCGAGGCCGCGGCGAGCGGCATGAGCCCTTCGCTGATCCTGGTGCCGCGGACGCACAATGAGAAAGACGTGCGGCGGACAATGGCCCGGCTGTTCCCCGGGGCGCGGCGCCTTACGTTTTCGTAAAGAGAAAGGGGCGTATCCGTGAACCGGATACGCCCCAGAAGTTTCAGGAGGAATCAACTTCGCGTCGGCGTGGATGGTGGGATATCCGACAGGTGCGACAAGTTGAACGGGATGTGCTTTAGGGCACTTCTGCCTTAGGGTGTCGCATACGCCGGCCCTGCGGCGAGCGTGGGCGCCCCATCCTCGCGTCGGCGCGAGTAACGGAATGAAGGGAACAGCGCGACAAGTTGAAGCAGAAACGCTTTAGCCGAAGAAGGGAATGTGGTCGGGATTGCGGAAGTAATGGGCCATTTCGGCGCGAAGGGCGGGGTCGCCCTTGTCGACGGGAACGGCCCGGCAGGCGACGGCAACGCGGCCGATGTTGTCTTGGGGCTGACCTTTCAGCGGGAGGAATTGGACGGTGTCTTCAAGGGGCTCGAAGAAGGATGTCTGGAGCATCTCCTTGAGGCAGGGCCAGGAGGGCGCCCACCAGGTGCTGCGGTCCGCACAGATGCGGAAGGTTTTGGGATCTCCGGCGCCGTTGAAGAGCATGACGGAGCGGGGCTCGTCGAGGATGCAGGCGGTCTCGACGAGGAGGGTGCCGTTGTCTTTGAGGACGTTGCGGGCCTCGGAAAGCGCGTGCAGGGGGTTGCGGAGGTGGTAGAGGACGCCGAGGTGCTGGACAATATCGAACTTCAGGTGCTCGCAGCCGGTCTTGCGGAAAATGAGGGAGTCGAGGCGCTGGGTGAGGTTGTAGGGGGAGGCGTTGTAGAAGGGGATGGCTTTGCTGCCAAGGATGTCGCGCAGGAGAAGGAATTTCTCGAGGGCGTGCTGCCAGTCGACGCCCGTATTCTCGAACGGGTAGGCGGGTGCGCAGTCGGTGGCGACAACGTAGCGGGCGCCGAGCTTTTCGGCTTCGAAGGCCCAGAGGCCGTCCCAGCTGCCGATGTCGAGAACGGCGCGTTGCTCATAGGCGATTTTCGAGCGGACGGCGCGGATCATGTTCCAGAGGTGTTCCCACTCGTTGCCGGGAGTGACGACGCCGTCGCCAAGGTCGATGCGGTGGTACCATGCGTATTTGGAGATGGCGGCGATTTTCTCTTCCTTGGTGTAACGGCTCATGATTTGGGAGGGGGAAGTTGAGGGGACGCGGTGCGCGCGCGTGTGGATGGATTGAGGAAAAGGCTGGCGCGAAATGCCCGCAAGCCTGATTGGGGACGCGCTATAAGGTTTGACGGGAGGGGGCGTTTCGGGGTCCAGTGGGAGAGAGCGGATGCCGGCAATAAGGTCGGATCCAGAATTCCCCCATTTCCCATGCAGAACGGTTCCCGGAGGACATTTGGCAACCGCGTGAAGGCGGTCGTTTTTGGTGCAGGCGTAGCAGGGCAGGCGTCATTTGAGGGTTTGTCGCAGGTTTTCGATATTTGCTGTTTTGCGGACAATGACGCGGCGAAGCACGGGACGGTGGTCTGCGGGAAGCCTGTGATCTCTCCGGTGGAGTTGAAGACGCTGGATTGCGAAACGATTCTCATTGCTTCGCAGGCGGAGGAGGCGATCCGGAACCAGCTTGTAAATGAGCTTGGTATATCGAAATGGAAGATACAGTCGGCGGCGCTATGGGCGTTGGACCGGGACGCTGCGGCGGTGCGGACGATTGAGAACTCACAGCACTGCTGGACGCTGGTGCTGGAGCGGTTGAAGAAGGAGAAGGCGAAGGTGATCTGGCTGCTGGGCGAAGCGCGGGCGATCCGCGAAGGCTTGGCGGCAGCGGGGGCAAAGGACGCCCGGGTGCGGGTGGTGGATTGGGCGTTCGGTGATTTCGCGCCGGCGGGTTTTGGGAAGTCGGAGCTTGCGGTGCTTGCGCGCCACCCGGTGAACAACGGGGAATGGTCGCAGGTCTCGGAACTGGCGAAGGAGTTGCCGTGCCGGATGGTTTCACTGCATCAGGTGCTGTGGCCTTTTGCGCAGATCGCGCATTTGTGGCAGCACTTCACGTATCGGGCGAAGACATTGGAGGAACTGCTGGGCCTGTATGCGAGCGGGCGGGAATGGGGGATGACGGACCGCGTGGACGCGCTGGTGCCGCTGAAGGGCTTGCGGGTGCTCGAATTTGGTCCGTGGGAGGGCTACCAGACGGCGGCGCTTGTGCGCGCCGGCGTGGCACAGTTGGACTGCGTCGAAGGGCGTGCGGAAAACGTGCTGAAGACGTCGACGTTGTGCAACGCGATGGGCTGGGATCATGTGCGTGTTTTCACGGACGACTTCCTCAATGCTGATGCGAGGCGGTACGGGCGGTATGACCTGGTCGTTTGCCATGGTTCATACTACCACTCCCCTCACCCGCTGCTGTTGCTTGAGAACCTGACGACGCTTTCGGACCGGATCTACATCGGGGGGTTCTGCGCGAGTGAGACGCTGCCGTCATACCCGTATGAGGAAATGAGCGACGAGAAGGGGACGTACCGGACAAAGCCTTATCACGAGACAATCAACAACACGGCAGGTATTGCCTCGGTGGGGCATTTCTTCGAGCCCGAAAGCCTGATGGCGTTCTTCACGCGGCGCGGCTTCGAGGTGACAGTCATCTCGGACGACGCCTGCACAGAGGTGGCGGGGATGTTCCTGCGCTTCCTTGCGGTGAAGAAATAGAGCAGTTTGGTTTCAGGTTGTCGCGTGCGCCGCCACGCACGGCGTGGGCCGATTCTGGTGGGCTGCACGGGCGAGTCTGCCGCTCCGCTAAGACACGGGTGCTGGGCGCACGGCGTGGGCCGATTCTGGTGGGCTGCACGGGCATATCTGCCGCTCCGCTAAGACACGGGTGCTGGGCGCACGGCGTGGGCCGATTCGTTCATCTGCACGGCTCGGAATGCGGCCCTTGGCAGTGGGGACGCCCCTTCCTCACGTCGGCGCGGATGAAGGAGGGATGTCCAACAGGCGCGACAACTTGAACTGAATACGCTCTAGGCGAAATACGGGATGTGGTCGGGGTTGCGGAAATAGTGGGCCATTTCTGCGCGGAGCCTGGCATCGCCTTCAGTTACCGGGATGGCCCTGCACGCCACGGCCACGCGGCCGACGTCGCCATAGCCGGCGACGGTAAGGAATTCGGCGGTATCTTCGAGGGGTTCGAGGAAGCAGGTTTGGAGCATCTCTTTCAGACAGAGCCAAGAGGGGGCCCACCAGTTTGTGCGGCCTTTATAGAAGCGTAGCGTGCTGGGCTCGCCGGCGCCGTTGAAGAGCATGACGGAACGGGGCTCGTTGAGGAGGCAGGCTGTCTCAAGGATGAGGGTGCCGTTGTCTTTGAGGACGTTGCGGGCTTCCGAGAGGGAATGGAGGGGGTTGCGGAGGTGGTAGAGGACGCCGAAGTGCTGAACGATGTCGAACTTGAGGTGTTCGCAATTCGCCTTGAGGAAGATGAGGGAATCAAGGCGCTGGGTGAGGTTGTAGGGGGAGGCGTTGTAGAAGGGGATGACTTTACTGCCGAGGATTTCGCGCAGCAGGAGAAACTTCTCGAGGGCGTGAGGCATTTTGGCGTCGACGCACGTGTTTTCGAGAGGGTGAGCGGGAGCGCAGTCGGTGGCGACGACGTAGCGGGCGCCGAGTTTTTCGGCTTCGAAGGCCCAGAGGCCGTCCCAACTGCCAACATCAAGGACGGCGCGTTCCGCGTAGGAAACTTTGGAGCGCACGGCGCGGATCATATTCCAGAGGTGCTCCCAATCGTGGCCGGGGGTGACGACGCCGTCGCCGAGGTCGATCCTGTGGTACCAGGTGTGCTTTGAGATGGCGGCGAGTTTCTCTTCCTTTGTGTAACGGCTCATGCTTTTGGGAGGGCTAGATATGTGCGCGGAACGTTGTGGAAATTGGAGGGGAGGCGGATAGCTGCGGTGCCGGGCGTGGGCCCCTGCCCTACCTGCCTGCGCGGCAGAGCCAGGTTTCGGGGAGGTCTTCGTAGGCGAGGCCCCAGTCGTCGTTATTGACGTTCATGGGGGCGCTGTTGCGGAGGATGGCTTCGCACCAGGGGACGTAGTCGAGGGCGTAGTTGAGGGAGGGCCGGTGGCGGCGGCGCTGCTCGATGTCGATGGTGCAGTTGAGGCCGTGGGCGATGTGGTAGGCGCGGACGGGGTCGCCGAGGTAGACCTGCCTGAGGCCGAGGGCGGCGGCGGCGAAGTTCACGAGGCCGTCAACGTAGACGTCGCCGAGGGGAAGCTCGTTATGGCCGCGGAGGGCGAACCAGGCGTCGCGGGCCATGAGGGTGAAGTCGCCGCAGGCGTTGGTGTGAAGGGGGTAGCCGAGGCCGGCGTTGGCGAAGCGGCGCAGGGCTTGGGGGTCGGCACGGAGAAAGGCGTGGCGGGGGCCGTCAAAGGTGATGGCGGTTATGCCCTCACGGTCACGGGCGCCGCAGACGGTGCAGGTTTGGGTGGCGCAAAAATCGAGGCGGCCTTGGGGGCCGAGGGGAGGGAGCTCGCGCACGGGGAGGTCGAAGCGGTCGAGGCGGTAGGTGCGGGAGGGGTCAAGGACGCGCGCGGCGAGAAAGTGGTAGAGGGCTTCGGTGAAGATGAGGTCGTTGCAGGTGACGAGGACGTAGTCTGCGCGGGCGCGGCGGATGCCGACGTTCTTCCCGATCATTTGGAAGAGCGGGATGTTGAAATAGCGCGGGATGCGGCGGTGGACGGCTTCGGGGACGGTGACGATGCGGAGGTCAAGGCCGTCGCGGAAGGCGGGAATGGGGAGGACGTCAGCGAGAGGTGGGCGGTCGGCGGGCGGGTTCCACTCGACGAGGACGACTTCGAGGCGAAGGCCGGAGCGGGGTGCGAAGTGGGTGACGTTTTCCCAGAACGCGCCGAGGCGCTCCATGAGTTTGCCGCCGTGGTCGTCGTTGCGGGAGACGACGACGATGCTGACGTAGGGGCGGGAGCTGGGAGCTTCAGAGGCCAAGGGAGGGGTCCCAGAGGGCGATGAAGGGGACGTCGGGGTGCGCGGCGCGGAGGACAGCGGCCATGTCTCGCTCGTAGTTCATGGAGGAGAGGATGACGAGGGTGCCGGGCGCAAAGGTGGCTTCGAGGGCGGAGACGACGGGGAGCCCTTCGAAGGTGTCTTGTCCGGGTGCCTTGCGGGAGACGAGGATGCAGGTGGGAGCGGGGCCGCCGAGGCGCTTCCACTGGGCCATGAGGGTTTTGGTGTGGGTGCCGGCGCCGTAAAAGGCGACGTTGGAGACGCGGCGGCTGTTGCACTTGGCGATGGCCTGCATGGCGACGGGCGCGATCTTTTCTTCGAGCGTGGGCTCGGAGAAGACGCGGAAGCCCTGGAGGCGCATGCGGCGGTTTTGCTCGGCCCACTCGTGCAGGTTGCCGTAGGCGAGGGCGAACATCTGGGGTGTCCACCAGCGGGGCTCGGAGAGGATGGCGTGGGCGACGGCGTCGCCAAGCTGGAGGATGACGCCGCTTTCCGCGAAGCGCGGGAGGACGTCGGCGAAGCGGGGTTCGGAGAGGAGGTTCAGGAGGTAGCGTGCGGCCTTGAGGCGGCGCTGTTGGTCGCGGTCCTGCGTGGCCGAGAAGGAGCTTTCAACGAGGCGGAAGACAGTGACGGGTCTTGGGGTGAAGCACATGCCGTGACGGAGCATGTTGCAGTGGAGCCAGAACCAGTCGCAGAAATTGCCGAGGTCGTAGTGGAAGCCGCCGGCTTCATCTAGGGCGTGGCGGCGGTACATGACCTGGCCGCTGCAAAAGAAGCGTGAGCGGAGCTCGCGGGCGCATTCTTCGGGGCCATGGTAGCCTTCGGAGGGGCACCAGCGGCCGGCTTCGTATACGGCGTCCGTTTTGTTTTCCTTGAAGACGACGGTGCGGCTGGCGACGAGGGGAGCCTGCGGGTGCTGGTCAAGGAGGCGGGTGTAGACTTCGAAGCAGTCGGGCTCGACGAGGTCGTCGGCGGAATGGAGGTAGATGTAGTCGCTCTGGGTGAGCTCGAGGCCGCGTTTCTGGTTCCCGAGGGCGCCGAGGTTTTTTTCGTTACGGACGGCGCGGATGAGGTTGGGGAAGCGGCGCTGCCAATCGAGAATGACTTCCCAACTGTTGTCGGTGGAGCAGTCGTCGACGATGAGGACATCGTCGGGGAGTCGGGTCTGCGAGACGATGCCGTTGAGGGCGTCGGGCAGGTACTCGGCGTGGTTGTAGTTGGGAACGATGACGGCGAGCCGGCTCATGGCTGGAAAAAGGGTGCGGGGATGCAGAAGTCCGCCTGCCCAAAACCGAGGCCGCGCAGTTGGCGGGCGATTTCGGGGGCGTACATGGAAGCGATGATGACGAAGGGGCGCGGCTGGGCGGCTTTGAGGGCGTCGGGGGAGACGACGGCGAGGCTTTCGAGGGTGGAGCCGTGTTTTGCGGGGTCGCGGTCAACAAGGGCGGCGACGTTGAGGCCGACGGCGCGGCACAGAGCGAGGACGCGGCGTCCGCCTGCGCCGGCGCCCCAGAGGTAGAGGGGGCGGGAGGAGACGTCCGGGCGGGTGGCGCCGAAGAAATCGGCGGTGAGGGCGAGGCGGAGCGTGGCGGCGTCCGCGGGGGTAAGGGACCAGAGGGGGCGGGCTTCCGCACCGACAAGGGGGACGGGCTGGTCGAGTTCGTCAACGAGGGCTGCGGTGGCCGGGAGTGCGGGGGCGGCGATGAGGGCCTCGAGTGTGGCGACGTTGCGGGCGGCGTTGGGATGGGTGGAGGCGTCGAAGAGGCGGGCGGCGGCGCGGAGGAGGCCTTGACGGGCGAGGCTGAGCGCGTGGGCGAAGGGGTCCGCCGGGGCGACCGGGGCGGGCGCGGCGGTGCGGCCGAGGCGTCGGACAAAGAGGGAGTTGCCGTGGAGGCCGTGGTGGCCGGGGATGGAGGCGAAGGCGACGTAGCGGTGGGTGGGGCTGAGGCGCTGCTGTACGGCGTGGTAAGAGGTGCCGCCGCGGTAAACTTCGGCCTTGCTGGTTTCGACGTAGATGACGCGGGCGTGCTCCAGTACGGCAGCGGGGGTGCCGGAGAGGATCTTGTCCTCGGCGCCCTGGGCGTCGATCACGAGGACGTCCGGCAGGGGGAGGCGGTGCTCCGCGAGGACGGAATCCACGCGGCGGACGGAGACTGCGACTTCTTCGACAAAGGTGACGTCGGGCGCGGCCTGGCTGTGGAGGCCGAAATCAAAAAGGGAACTGGAGAGTCCTTCGTTGGAGCTGATCTTGAGGCGAGCGGAGCCGTCGTGATCCGAGAGGGCGCAGGGGACGAGGGTTACGCCGGAGTGGGCGCAGGACTCACGGAGGCTGGCGACGAGGCGGGGATTTGGCTCGAAGAGGACGATGTTGCGGAGGGAGGGAAAGAGCCTGCGGTAGGTGGCGTGCTCGCGGAACTCGTGGGCACCGACGACCCAGAGGGTTTGAACGGCATGGATGCCCCCCCACCCTGCTAGGGCGCGGAGGGGGATGGACTCGTCTCCGCAAAAGGGGTTCCACGCGCGGGGAGCAAGGGGATAGAAAGGCGCGGCAACGGGGGGCGGACGGGAACCGTCGTCAGCGCGGCGCTGGAGGAGCGCGGCGACTTCGGGGAGGTCAGGCACGCGGCGGGAGAGGATGGAGGCGGCGGCTTCGGCGAGCGCGGTGGCGCCAGAGGCGGCCGCGCGGCGCCAGACAAGGAGGGCGACCGCGATGGAGCGGTGGGTGTCGAGGAGGTTGAGGAAGGCCTCGGCCCAGGCGGAGTCCGCGGCGCAGGAGGCGCGGGCGAGGGCAAGGAGACCGGCGGGCGCGGGGTCGGTGTCTGCGCCTGCGGCGAGGGCTTCAAGACCGGAAAGCTCTTCCTCAAGGTCTGTCATTTGGCCGGTGTTTTGAAGAGGTCTGGGCGGAGGCGCCGGCGGAAGTCGACGAGGCTGCTGGGTTCGTAGAGTTCCTGGTTGGCCTTGAAGGTGGGAAGGGAGCGCTGTTTGCCGAGGAACTCTTCGAGGCGTCGGATGTAGGCGCAGTTGAGGTCGTAGTAGAAGGAGTCCTCGCGCATGCAGAGGTTGGTGTTGTGGGCAACGTCCGGGCGGGTGGTGGAAACGCGGGTGTGGACGGGGTGGAACATGAGGCCGCGGACGTGGGCGACATAGGCGGCGCGGCCGTAGAGGACCATGAGGCCCATGAGAACGCGGTCCCACCAGTAGCAGGACATGATGTAGTCGCGCAGGAGGTCGTTGTACTGGCGCCACCAGGAGGTCTTGAAGATGAAGAGGTCTGCGCCGGAGAGGTGGACTTCAAGCCAGTCCGCGGGGGATTCTCGGCTGAGTGCGGGGATGTCGGTTCGGACAAAGGCGAGGGCTTCAAAGCCGTGTTCCATATACATGCGCGCGAGGACGATGGCGTCGCGGTGCATGAGGATGTCGCCGTTCATGAACCCGAAATATTCGAGGCCTGCGCGGTGGGCGGCGTCGGCTGCGCGGTCGAAGACTTCGCGCATGATGGGGAGGCGGCGGACTTCAGGGCCGAGGAGGTCGCGGCCTGAGCGTTCGAGGTAGGAGTCGGGGAGCGCGGGGTGCGCGGACTTTTCCTCTTTGTAACGGATGTTGAGGGTATGGATGGCGCCGTCTTCACGGGCGACGGCGGCAAGGCGGTCCATGGCGGCGGTCTGGCGGGCCATGGAATCGGGGTTGGGGATTTCGCCGGCGTGGGTGGCGAGGAGGAAAGGGATGCGTGGCGGGAGGGTGTCGGTGAGGCCGCAGCGGTGGGCGAGGAAGCGGCGGTCGAACTCGAACTCGGGGGAATCGAGAAGGGGGAGGACGCGGCGGGCGAGTTCGGGGTGGCCGCCTTCAAGGAAGCGGAAGCCGGCGGCGGCGACGCCTTCGAGGGCGATGGACTCGGGGCGTTCGAGGCCGCTTGCCCAGGCGGTAAGGAGGCGGGTTTGGGCAACCTCGGCGTTATGGGGCCAACGTGCGCCGAGGCGCTTCTGGATGTCGGCGTTGTAGGTATCGAGAGTGCCGGCGTTGCTCATGGGGGAGGGAGAGGAAGGTCAGGCGACGCCGTGCGCGATGTAGCGGAGCTTGGTGCTCTTGGCGAGGTGCGGGCGCAGGAGGCGCCAGAGGTCGAAGACGATGACGTCGGGGGCGCAGTCGGCAAAGTCGGCTTCGCGGAGGGCTTCGTAGGCGGGGTCCGGGTTGGCGACGAGGACGAGGCTGGCCTTATGGAGGGCGGCGCGGACGTCGGACTGCATGACGATGCGCTGGTGGCCGGTGAAGGCGTTGGTCGGGACGAGGGGGTCGTGCGCGACGACACGGAAGCCGCGTGAGCTGAGGCGCTCGGCGAGCGCGAGGGAGGCCGAGGCTTCGAGGACCGGGGACGCGGGCTTGTAGGAGAGGCCGAGGAGCGTGACGGTGGAGCCGGCAGGCACGAGGAAGGCGACGCGGTCGGTGGTGCGGTCGATCCAGGTTTCGTTGAGGCGGTCGGTGGTAAGGGGGAGATCCTGAGGCACGCCGAGCTCACCGAGGGCATGGGCGAGGGCGCGGTTGTCGCGCGGGAAGCAGGGGCCGCCGAAGCTGGAGCCGCCGCGGAGGTAGCGGGAGCCGATACGGCGGTCAAACCCGAGGGCCTGGGTCACGGCGTCGACATCGCCGCCGGGGAGCTTGGCGCAGGCCTCGGCGAGCATGTTGGCGAAGGTGATCTTGAGGGTGACGTAGGCGTTGAGGGAGACTTTGGCGAGCTCGGCGTTCTCGACGCTCATGCGGCGGCAGGGGGCGCCGTTGAGGAGGACGCGTTTGTAGATGGCTTCCAGGGCGGCGCCGGAGGGGGCGTCCCATTCGCCGACGAGGGTGAAGTCGGGGTTGAGGAAGTCCCGGATGACGCTGCCGAGGGCGATGAATTCGGGGGAGTAGCAGAAGCCGAAATCGCGGCCCGCCTTGAGGCCGGAGGCTTTTTCGAGGGTGGGGACGAGCACGTCGCGGCAGGCGCCGGGGAGGACGGTGCTGGTCATCACAAAGAGGTGGGGCTTGCCGGCTTTTTTCCTGAGGGAGGCGCCGAGTTCCTGGAAGGCCCAGGCGGCGTATTGGGTGGAGAAGGAGCCGTTGGCGTCGCTGGGGGTGGGTACGATGACGAAGGTGGCGTCGGTCTGGTCGATGGCCTCGTCATGGGAGGTGGTGGCGCGGAGGCGCTGGCGGTTGTCGCGGAGCATGTCCGCGAGACCGGTCTCAACGACGGGGGCTTCGCCGCGGCCGACGAGGTCGACGGTGCGTGTGTTGACGTCGACGCCGATGACGTCGAAGCCGCGGGAGGCGAAGGCGGCGGCCATGCAACTGCCGAGCTTGCCGAGGCCGACGACAGAGAGGCGGCTGGGGGACCAGCCTTGGGGAAAGAGAGGGGTGGCGTTAGCCATGGGCGTGCGCAAAGGGGGAGTGAGCCTTCTGCATTTCCGCTTCGATCCAGGCGTAGGTTTTTTCGAGGCCTGCGCGGAGGGTGGTCGAGGGCTCCCAGCCAAAATGGCTGCGGAAAAGGGTGTTGTCGCTGCTGCGGCCGCGCACGCCTTTGGGGGCATCGAGCTTGTAACGGCGCTTGAGGGAGAGGTGGGCGATGTTTTCGACGATCTCGACGAGCTGGTTGATGGAGACCATTTCGGCGCTGCCGAGGTTCAGGGGCTCGCGGACGTTGCTGTGCATGAGCTCGAGGATGCCGCGGATGCAGTCATCAATGTACATGAAGCTGCGGGTCTGGAGGCCGTCGCCCCAGATCTCGATGGAGTCCTGCTTATTAAGTTTTGCGGAAATGACTTTGCGGCAGATGGCGGCCGGGGCTTTTTCGCGGCCGCCGTCATAGGTGCCGAAGGGGCCGTAGACGTTGTGGAAGCGTGCGACGCGGGTCTCAAGGCCGAAGTCTTCGGTGAAGTGGCGGCACATGCGTTCGGAGAAGAGCTTCTCCCAGCCGTAGCCGTCTTCGGGCATGGCGGGGTAGGCGTCGGACTCCCTGAGGCCGGGGTTTTCGGTGGTGGTCTGCTTGTCGGCGGCGTAAACGCAGGCGGAGGAGGCGTAGAAGAAGCGTTTTACGCGGGCCTCGCGGGAGGCCATGAGGAGGTGCGTGTTGATGAGCACGCTGAGCATGCAGAGGGCTTTGTTGTTTTCGATGAAGCCCATGCCGCCCATGTCCGCGGCGAGGTTGTAAACGTGGTCGATGCCGGAGGTGGCGATGCCGCAGGCGTCGGCGAGGCGGAGGTCGAGGACGAGGTTTTCGGCGCGGGGGTGGACCTGGTACCACTCGGAGAGGGGCTTGATGTCGACGCAGCGGACCTGGAGGCCGTCGTCGAGGAGGCGCTTGGCGAGGTGGCCGCCGATGAAGCCGCCGCCGCCGCAGACTAGAGCACAGAGGGAAGTCATGACTTAAAGAGGGGGGATGCCTTGGGATGCGTGGTGTCGCCAGGATGCTGCGGGGGTGTGGCGGACGCGGGTTCCTGGGGCGCCGGGAGTGGTAAGCGACCTCGCGGTGAGGTGATGCAGCGTCCGGGAACTGGCACTATCAAGTGTCATCTTATGTTGTTGAGCGCAAGAATGAAAGAGAACTTGACCGCACGCCGGTGGAGGCGAAGGAGGTGGTTGTTTTTTGGCGAGACAGCGGTTAGCCGAGGCTGCGGTGTGCGCCGTTTGCGTGGGAAAGTCGTCCGGGGAGGGAGAGACTTGAGGCCGAGGTGTCAAAAGGTGGGCGGGGCGTACGCAAACGTGCCGTGGCACCTCCCGGAAGTCGGGGGATACCACGGCACGCTGAGGCCCGCGAGGGCGGGGGCGAAGCCGGTCGGCTGCGGGGAGGCGGCTTACGGCAGGGGGACTTCGACGTCGACTTCGGCGTCGTAGTTCACGCCCTTGAGGCCGAAACCGAAGAGCTTGAGGAACTCGGTCTGGTAGCGGCCAAAGTCGGAGATGTTTTCGAGGTTCTCCGTGGTGACCTGGGGCCAGAGGGCGGCTACGCCTTGCTGGATTTCGGGGCGCATTTCGAGGTCGTCGATGCGGATGCGGCCCGCGGCGTCAACGGGAACGGCGCCTCCGGTATAGAGGAAGCTCTTGTAGAGGCGGTGGATTTGCTCGATGCAGCCTTCGTCGACGTTCTTCTCGCGCATGACACGGAGGAGGAGCGAGATGTAGAGCGGGACGACCGGGATGGCGGAGCTGGCCTGGGTGACAACGGCTTTGTTGACGGAGACGAAGGCCTTGCCGCCGAGGGGCGCCAGGAGGGCGTCGAGGGCTTTGGCGGTGTGCTCAAGGTGTTCCTTGGCCTTGCCGATGGTGCCGTTGCGGTAGATGGGATAGGTGAGCTCGGGCCCGATGTAGGAATAGGCGACGGTTTTGGCGCCTTTGGCGAGGAGACCTGCGTCGGCGAGGGCGCGCATCCAGAGTTCCCAGTCTTCACCGCCCATGACTTTCTGGGTGGCCGCGATGTCTTCGGGGGTGGCGGGGTCGAGGGAGACGGCCTCGATGGTCTTTTTGTCCGTGTCAACGGTCTTGCTGGTGTAGCTTTGGCCGATGGGCTTGAGGACGGACTTGTAGACTTCGCCGGTCTTAGGATCGGTGCGGCGCGGGGAGGCGAGGCTGTAGATGACGAGATCGACGGGGCCGAGTTCGCGCTTGAGGGTGTCGACGACTTGGGTTTTGAGGGCGTCGGAAAAGGCGTCGCCATTGATGCTGTTGCTGTAGAGGCCGGCGGCGCGGGCGGCGTTGTCGACGGCGGCGGAATTGTACCAGCCGGCGGAGGCCGGGCGGCCTTTTTCAGCAGGGCGCTCGAAGAACACGCCGAGGGTGCCGGCGCCGCAGCCGAAGGCGGAGACGATGCGGGAGGAGAGCCCGTAGCCTGTGGAGGCGCCGAGGACGAGGACCTTCTTGGGGCCACCGGCGATGGGGCCTTGGGCCTTGACGTAATCAATCTGCTCCTGAACGTGCGCCGCACAACCGGTGGGATGAGCCGTGACGCACACAAAACCGCGTACCTTTGGTTTGACGATCATGGGATTGAAGGGAAAGAGGGCCGCGGCGCCGGAACAAGGCAAAACCAACGGTGCCCCTGATTGGTGGGTATGTCATAGGCGAGGGAGTGCGGGCGGGCCAAACTCTTTTTTCTGAACCACACGCCGTGGGACCCTGATTGGGGTTGATTGCGCTTGCGAGAGGCTGGGGGCCTTGGGGCCTGCGCGTTGGGGCGGTCCTTAATTTGGGAGTGGCCGGAAAACGCCAGACTGATGGCGGGTGCAGAGGAGTGCCGGGGGTGGCGTTTGCTTTACGTGTCTAGGAGTAAAGAGGCTGTCTGGGTGGGGGAACGTGTGTTAGGGTGAGGGCATGGCAACGACCACGGCTCCGAAGATGAAGGGCAACACGCGCAAGTCCGTCTACCCGTTCGTGCTGGACATGGTGCACCACAACCCGGGTGAAGCGCCGTTCGACACCCAGTTTACAGATCCGCGGGAACTGGCGTCGCGAGGGTACACGGGGCAGGTCTTCAAGCACATCAATTCGGTGGTGCGGTTCGACGCGTTGGGGCTGGACCTCTGGCCGGAGGGGTCGGAGGAGGCGCGGTGGCTGGAGGGGTTCACGAAGGAGCGTGAGGCGGAGATCCGGGCGGCGAAGGCGGCGGGTCTGAAGGTGTATTACCACGTGGACCTGTTCATCCTGCCGAAGCGCCTGGTGGAGCTGGAGAGGGAGAAGATCTGCGACAAAAAGGGGCGGATCGATCTGAACTCGGAACGGACGCTGGAGTTGCACCGGGTGCTGTTTGAGGAGCTGTTCACGCGTTTCCCGGAGCTGGACGGGCTGATCGTGCGCGTTGGCGAGAGTTACCTTTTCGACACGCCTTACCACATGGGCAACACGGCGGTGCCGATGCACGACGAAGATTTGCCGCGTGAAAAGCAGATGGACCAGTTTATGCGTTTGCTGCGCTTCCTTCGGGAAGAGGTTTGCGTGCGGCATAACCGGACGCTGATCCACCGGACGTGGGACTACTTTGGGGACCGCTTCCACGCGGCGCCTGATTACTACCTTTCAGTGACGGACCGCGTGGAGCCGCATGAGAATCTGGTGTTCTCGATCAAGCATGTGGCGGCGGACTTTTTCCGGTTCATCAAGAACAACCCGTGCCTCGGGATCGGCAGGCACCCGCAGATCGTGGAGGTGCAGTGCCAGCGTGAGTATGAGGGCAAGGGGGCGCACCCGAATTACCCGATAGCGGGCGTGCTGGAGGGCTTCCCGGAAATGGGGACGGGGGATGGCGTCCGGCACCTGGCCGCCAGGAGCGGGCTGTTCCGGGGCGTGTACAGCTGGAGCCGCGGGGGCGGCTGGTTTGGCCCGTATTTGAAGAACGAGTTTTGGCCGCGGCTGAGCATCGACATCCTGTCACGGTGGACGTGTGAGCCGTCGGTGCCGGAGGAGGAGCATTTCCGCGCGCATGCCCGTGAGGAACTGGGGCTGGACGAGGCCGGGACGGCGGCGTTCCGCAAGCTGTGCCTGACAGCGAACGAAGCGGTGCTGAAGGGGCGGTATTGCACGGCGCATTTCGCGGTGTCGAAGGGCGGGTGGCCTCCGACAGGCTTGTGGATGCGCGATGAGAATTTTGGCGGGTGGAGCGAACTGGGCTGGGTGTTTGACCACTTGTTCGAACGGAACACGCTCGATGCCGCGGTGGCCGAGAAGCAAGAGGCTGTGGCGCTGTGGAAGGACGTGGTGGCGCTGGCGCAAAAGGTGACCCTGAAGAAGGCCGCGGATAGCGCCTTTTTGAGGACGTCGGCGGAGTATGGACTGCGGACGTACACGATTGTCGCGCTGGGCTGGGAGATCCTGGCCGCGGGCTACAAGAAGAAGAAGGGTTTGGCGGTGGATGCTGACCGCGTGCGCGAGCTGGGCCGCCAGTATGCCGCGGCTTGGGAGAGCTACCGGAAGTTGCCGGAGGAACGTGCGGATTGCGCGACGCTCTACCGGGGCACGTACTGGAACTGGCCGGGCAAGCCTCCGGTGCCGGGGCTCGACAGCGCGGTTGCCGGCGTGCTTGAATCGCTGTGATGACGGCGCCGTACCACCCTGCGGAAATTGCCACGCCTTCCGGGCCTAGCGTGCCTGAGGGCAAACGTATGCCCTTCAACCTGGCGGCTGCCGGGCTTGCTCCGGCAGAGGCTGTGGGCCTCGTGCTGCACTGGCCGTCGCTCCCGGAAGCGGGGTCGGATGTCATCCTGCGGGTGACGGTGGCTGTTGATGACCGCGAGGAGAAGCGGGTGGCAGTGACGCTTGCGGAGAGCGGGGAGCGGGTCGCGGACCTGGACGTACGGTATGCCGACATGCTCCAGTTTTTCGAGGCGCGGATTCCGGCCGCACGGCGCGGGGAGATGCGGCGTCAAGGGCTGCGGCTGCGGCTGGAAAAGGGGACGAGCGGGCTTTGGTTGATCGGGTCGGACCCGCAGAAGCGGGCGGGCTTTGAGCCGCTTCTTCCGCTGTTGCGGGTTGACGCGGCACAGCCGGGCGAGCATGCCGAAAGCGCGGCAGGAGCACTGTGCAGCCTGGCTTCGGCGCAACAGTTTGGGTGGAAGGAAGGCTGCGTGCTGGACGGTATCCAGTCCCTGGATACGGCAGGCTTCCCGGGGGCTGAGGAGGCGCTGCAGGCGCATCTGGGGCTGTATTTCCAAGGCCCGCGGCTGGTTTACGAGAACCACGTGAGCGCACCGGCGGACAACACGATCTACGGGATCGAGGGAACGCTGCCGTTTGCGATCCTGGCGCGGCTGGACGCGGCGCACCCGTCCATCGACCTCGCGCTCGAGTTTTGGAACAGCAGGCGGAGCGCGACGGGGACGGTGCAGGACTTTTATGAACTGAGCTGCGAGGGTGCGTATACAATCGCATACCCGATGGCGGTGATCGGTCGGGTGCGGAAGCTGGGGGCGCTTCAGGACGCGGCGCTGGAGCAGATCGCGCTGCGGCATGCAAAGCTGTTTACGGGAGCGGCGTTCCACCTGCGCCATTACGCGGACGGGCGCAGAACGTTCACAAACTGGGCGCGCGGGGCGTGCTGGCTGACGCTGGGGACGGTCCGGACGCTGCTGGAGTTTGCGGCGCCGGAGAGGCCCCCCACCCTGCTGGATAACCTGCGGTGCATGTTTGATGTGCTCCTCAAGGCACAGAACGAGGCGGGGCTGTGGCCGTGTTTTCTGGATGCGCAGGAACTGGAGCCGGATACGTCGGCTTCGGCGGGTATCGCGGCGGCGATGGCTATTGCTTACCAGAGCGGGCTGCTTGTGCCGGATCCGAACCTTGGCGATGCGGCGGTGCGGGCCTGGAAGGGGCTTCAGCCGTATTTCTCGCAGGACGGGTTCTTGCGCGGGGTGGCGCAGAGCAACAAGGGGGGCGAGGCGTTGCAGCGGTCCGACTATCGGGTATACTCGCAGATGGGCCTGGGGCTTACGGGCCAGCTTTTGGGCTCGTTGCGGACGCTCGGCCTGGCGTAGTGCGAAAATGAATACGTCAGGCGGGGGCGTTACCAGAATTGCGCAGAAAGCGCATGATCATGCCCGCGTTGCAGCTTTCTGAATGACACAGGCAGGACGCCTGGGCCTACCGGCGGCGTGGGGGGGGCTGGGTTTTGGGCTTGTCCGGGGTGTCCTTGGCGGGAGGGGGCGTGAGGCGCCAGGAGCGGAGGGCGGCGTCAAAGAGGGGCTCAAGGTTGCGGGCTTCTTCCTCGCCGCAGCAGGCGATGGCGATGTAGCGGCGAGAGCCGGGTCCCGAGAAGAAGTAGAAAAACTGGCGGTAGAGCCAGTCGTCGACAAAGACTTTGGCGGAGAGTTTTACCGCGGGGAGGCCGTCGCGGGTGAGGAAGATGGCGTGGCGGCCGACGTTGAAGGCGCCGGACTCCTTGAGGTCGCGTTCGGAGGCGTCGACGAAGTCGAAAAAGGTGCCTGGGGCCTTGTCGGTGACGACGAGGGTGATGGTGGGGGTGAAGCGGGGGTGTTGGGGGCCGTAAACGACGGGGAGGGGTTCCTCGGGGTGAGGGGCGGCTACCCAGTCTTCGGGGATTTCGAAGGTGAAGGAGCGGTCGGGGGGCCGGTAGAGGCGGCGCTCAGGGACGGGCTCGGCGAGGAGCGTGGTGGAGAGGGTGAGCGCGAGGAGGCAGGCCAAACAAAAGGCGCGGATTTTGCCCGCGCCTGAAGTTACAGCCCTGATTGGGACGGCCGCCATGGTGAAGCGGCTTACCGCCGGGTCTTGGCGACCATGTCGTAGAAGGCTTCGAAGAGCGGGTCGGCGTCGTTGGGGCCGGGGGCGGCTTCGGGGTGGTACTGCACGGAGAAGACGGGCAGCGACTTGTGGCGGAGGCCTTCGACGGTGTTGTCGTTGAGGTTGATCTCCGTGACGACGGCGCCGCACTTTTCGACTTCCTCGGGCATGGAGGCGAAGCCGTGGTTTTGCGCGGTGATGGACACCACGCCGGTCTCGATATTCTTGACGGGCTGGTTGCCACCGCGGTGGCCGAACTTGAGCTTGAAGGTCTTGGCACCGATCGCGTGGGTGATGATCTGGTGGCCGAGGCAGATGCCGAAGGTCGGGTAGTGCTTGATGAGCTCGCGGACGGCGGTGTGGGCGTACTGGAGGGCGGCGGGGTCGCCGGGGCCGTTGGAGAGGAAGAGTGCGTCAGGCTTGAGGGCCTTGACGGCGTCGGCCGGGGTGTCCGCGGGGACGACGGTGACGTCGAAGCCGTGGTAGCGGAGCTTGCGGAAGATGGAGAGCTTGGCGCCGAAGTCGTAGGCGACGACTTTGAAGATGCGGTTTTCTACGCGGGGCTGGCGGAGCTGGGTGCCGACGACGGTGAAGGGGACGATTTCCTGGGCCGGTGCGCTGAATGAGTAGGGCTTGCGGCAGGTGACTTCCTTGACGTAGTCGACGCCGACGAGGCCGGGCCACTCACGGGCGCGGCGGACGGCTTCTTCGTCAGAAATGTTTTCGGTGCTGAGGCAGGACTTGAGCGCGCCGACGACGCGGAGCTTCTTGGTGATGGCGCGGGTGTCAACGCCTTGGATGCCGGGGATGTTGTAGCGCTTGAGGTAGGAGTCGAGGTCCTCCTGGCTGCGCCAGTTGCTGACGACTGGGCTGAGTTCGCGGACGACAAAGCCGGCGACTTTGGGGCTGTCGGACTCGGCGTCGAGGGGGTTGATCCCGTAGTTGCCGATCTGGGGCGCAGTCATGGTGACGATCTGCGCGTAGTAGGAGGGGTCGGTCAGGATCTCTTGATACCCCGTCATGCTGGTGTTGAAGACGGCTTCGCCGACGACGGTTTTAGCCGCACCAAATGCGGGTCCCCGGAAGACGCTGCCGTCTTCGAGAGCGAGCACTCCTGTTTTCACGTTCGACATGGCGCCTGCAAATATGGGAGGCGTTCTTGGCGGTGCAAACGAAATGTTGACGCCAAAGTGTTCCTTTTTGGCCCTAGGGCGGTTTACTTCAAGATGCCGCTTGCCCCGAGCGGCGGCGCCCCCGGACGGCGCGGGGTAAAAAGTCCCCGGAAGTGGGCGCAGGGGGTGGCGTGGGCTACTTAGGGGGGCGGGCCGGGGCGTTCTTAGGTGCCGGGGCCTTTTTGCGGGAGGGAGGTCGGTTGGGGGTGGTGAGGAGGATGGCGCGAAGGGCGTCGAGGACGGCCTGGCTTTGTTCGCCGTCTATCCAATAGAAGCAGTCGCGGCACATTTTGCGGCCGTGGATGAAGCCGGCTTGGCGGAGGACGCGAAGGTGGTGGGAGATGGTGGGCTGGGACAGGCCGAGCATTTCGGCGAGTTCGGAGACGTTGTTGCCGTGCTCGCAGTTTGGGGACTGGGGGAGGAGTTGCAGGATGTTGAGGCGCACGGGGTCTCCGAGCGCCCAAAGCTGTTTTGCGAGGTCGTTGGAGCCTGCGCGTTTCATGGGGTACAGCGGGCGGTATGGGAGGTCCCCTGCCCTGCCGCCGCCTGGATGCCGGAGGGCGGGTGATTGTAGGCAAAGCGGAGGTGGGACGCGGGCATGTAGGGGGGTGGTTTCGGAGGCGTTTCCGGAAGGTTGGAGGAGCGTGTAGACTTCCGGCGAAGTTGAGTCAACCTATTGACAGTTTTAAATACATCAATGTACAGTCTGGCGTTCTAACCCCGCGGTTTTGGGGTCGGGGAAAGGTCCGAAAGGTCTTAAGAGCCGAGCCAAATGACCGTAAGTCGTAATGGGGTTTTTTGCGCAGACCCGCCTGCCCCGTTGCCACCAAATAGCAATGTATCCGAAAGACCACCCTTCGACGTGGCACAGCGGCCAAGGCCTCTGGGCGGACGTAGCGGCAGACCAATGGCATAGCTGGATTTGGCAACTGCAGAACCGGATCACGACGCTGGAGCAGCTCGAGCGGCACATGGAGCTGACGGCGGAGGAGCGGCTGGGATGCCAGTCCGCGAACCGGAAGCTGGCGTTGGCGATCACGCCTTATTTTTTCAATTTGATCGACCGCGGGAACCCGGAGTGTCCGATCCGGCGGCAGGTGATTCCGCGGGCGGAGGAGTTGTCGGTGACGCCGGGGGAGATGATGGACCCGGTGGGCGAGGAGCGGACGATGCCTGTGGAGGGGCTGGTGCACCGGTACCCGGACCGCGTTTTGTTTTTGGTGACGGACCGGTGTGCGTCCTACTGCCGGTATTGCACGCGGAGCCGGCTGGTATCGAACGCGCAGGATTACAATTTCCACCCCGAGTTTGAACGGGGCCTGCAATACATCGAGAAGCACGAGGAGGTGCGGGATGTGCTGTTGAGCGGGGGCGACCCGCTGTTGCTGTCGGACCACAAGCTGGATTACCTGCTGGGGCGGCTGAGGGCGATTCCGCACGTGGAGTTTATCCGGATCGGGTCAAGGATTCCGGTTTTCCTGCCGCAGCGGATCACGCCGGGGCTGTGCGAGGTTATCCGGAAGCACGGGCCGCTGTGGATGAGCATCCACATGAACCACCCGAGGGAGGCGACGCAGGAGGTGCGTGAGGCACTGGAGCGGCTGTCGTTTGCGGGGGTGCCGTTGGGTAACCAGTCGGTGTTGCTGCGGGGTGTGAATGATGACGCGGAGACGATGAAGTCGCTGATCCACCGGCTGCTTCAGATGCGGGTGCGTCCTTACTATTTGTATCAGTGCGACCTGATCACGGGGAGCGCGCACTTGCGGGCGGATGTGCGCAAGGGGATCGAGATTATCCGGGCGCTGCGCGGGCACACGACGGGCTACGCGATCCCGCAGTTCGTGATCGACGCGCCGGGCGGGGGCGGGAAGGTGCCGATCAACCCGGACTATGTGAAGGAGATCACGGAGTCGGAGGTGATCATGCGCAATTACGAGGGGAAGGAATTCCGGTACCCGTTGCGCACGGGCGCGGCGCGGAGGGTGCGCCACCACGAGCCGCTTCCTGAAGAGGCGTACGTGGAGCTGGAATAACCGGCAGAGCCGACGGCGGCGTCATCCGGGGAAACACGGTTGGGACAGAGCCGTGGTTTTCTACCCACCGCGGGGCGAGCTTGGGCGGATGTGCCTACAGCCTGCGGGCGGCGAAGGCCATGGCTTCGGCGATTTTTTCGAGGTCTTCGGGGGTGTGGCTTGCAGAGATGGCGGTGCGGATGAGGTCCTTGCCCGGAGGCACGGCGGGGGCCATGGACATGGTGGCAAAGACGCCGCGTTCGAGGAGGGTGCGCCAGAAGAAGTAGGCGCGTTCTTTTGAGCCGAGGACGATGGGCACGGCGGGGGTTTCACTGCCCCAGGTGTCGAGCTTGAGGTCGGCGAGGATCTGCTTGTACTTGCGGGTGTTTTCCCAGAGGCGCGCGTGGTGCTCGGGCTCGGTCTGGAGGACGTCGAGCGCGGCTTCGGCGCAGGCGGCCTGGCAGGGGCTGAGGGCGGCACTGAAGATCGTCTGCTTGGAGTGCGTGCGCAGGTATTCGACGACGTCTTTGGAGGCGGCAAGCCAGCCGCCGGTGCTGGCGAGGGACTTGGAGAAGCTGCCTACGAGGATGTCGATTTCGTCGGTGGCCTCAAAATGTGCGGCCGTGCCGCGGCCGCCGGGTCCCATGACTCCGAAGCCATGGGCGTCGTCCATGACGAGGAAGCAGTTTTGGCCTTCGGCTGCCTGCAGGAGTTCGGGGATCTTCGCGACGTGGCCTTCCATGGAGTACACGCCTTCGAAGACGAGGATCTTCGCGGTCTCGGGCTTTTCGAAGGAGAGGACTTCGCGGAGGTTTTCGGGGTTGTTGTGGGCGAAGCGCTCGACGCGGGCCTGGGTGAGGCCAATGCCGGCCCAAAGGGAGGAGTGGAGGGTCTTGTCGGCCACGACGACGTCGCCGCGCTGGGCGAAGGGCTCGACGGAGGACATGCAGGAGATGTAGCCGGCGACGCTGATGTGGCAGGCTTCTTTGCCCACGAACGCGGCGAGCTTTTCTTCAAGGCGCTGGTGGTAGGCGCGGCTGCCGTTAGCCAGGCGCGCGCCGGTGGGGCTGCTGCCCCATTGGTCGAGGGCGCGTTTGCCGGCTTCAATGACTTTGGGGTGATGGCAGAGCCCGAGGTAATTGTTGCTGCTGAGCATCACCATTTCTTTGCCGTCGAGCCAAACGCGCGAGCCTTGCTGGCGCTCAAAGGTGTGGTAATACGGCCGATAACGGAGCCGCATGCGCGTGGTCTCGTCGTCCTGGCAGCGTTGCAGGATGCTGTTTTTGGCTTTGCGGGAAAAGGTGAACATTGGCAAGGGAAACGACAGGGAGCTTGCAATGCAAGCCGCTGCTGCGCTGATACTTATGTTTCAGATACGGCCTAGGGGCGGCATCCTGTGCTCCGGGCAGCATAACGGGCGTCAGCGCTTTGTTAAGCCTGAACCACGCGGAGCGTGGCCCCGATCCTGTGAACTGCACGGGGGGGGTTGTGGCTTCGCTGTGCCGCGGGTGGTTGCTTCGGGCACGGGACAAAAAAAGGCGGCCCGTTGCGGGGCCGCCTTTGAATGGGTTGGTCAGCGTGCGTTATTCCTGCGCCGGGGCTTCGCCTTCAGCGGCCGGAGGGGGCGGGAGTGCGGCTTGGGCCTCGGGCGTGGTGGCTGTGGCGGCGGTTTCGTCGGCGTCTTCGGGTTCAACGACTTTGCAGATGCCGATGAGTTTGTCGCCTTCCGCGAGGTTGAAGAGGCGGACGCCTTGGGTGGCGCGGCCGATGACGCGGATGTCTTTCACCGGGCAGCGGATGGCTTGGCCGCCGAGGGTGAGCATCATGATTTCGTCGGTTTCCTTGACGCTGAGGGCTCCGGCGACGCCGTTGGTGCGGATGGCGATGAGGCCGATGCCGCCGCGGGACTGGACGGTGTATTCGCTGAACTCGGTGCGTTTGCCTTGGCCGCGTTCACCGGCGATGAGGAGCGTGGCGGTGCCGTCGACGACTTCGATGGCTTTCACGTGATCGGCTTCGCGGAGTTTCATGCCTTTGACGCCGCGGGAGGCGCGCCCGTAGGTGGGGACGTCTTCTTCGCGGAAGCGGATGGACATGCCGGAGTGGGAGATCATGACGAGCTCGTCCTTGCCGGTGGTGGGCTTTACGCCGATGAGCTGGTCGCCTTCCTCGATGTTGATGCCGATGATGCCGCCTTTGCGGAAGTTGGCGTATTCAGCGAGGGCGGTCTTTTTCACAAGGCCGTTGCGTGTGGCCATGACGAGGTTGACGTCGCTGGAGAACTCGCGGACGCAGATCATGGCGGCGACCTTCTCGTCTTTCTGCATTTCGAGGAGGTTCGCGATGGAGCGGCCTTTTGAGGCGCGGGTGCCTTCGGTAATTTCGTAGGCTTTTTCGACGTACACACGGCCGTTGTTCATGAAGAACATGACGTAGTCGTGCGTGCTGGCGGCGAAGGCGTGTTCGACGAAGTCTTCGTCGTGCTGGCCGGCGCCGATGACTCCTTTGCCGCCGCGCTTCTGGGAGCGGTATTCGGAGACGCTGGTGCGCTTGATGAAGCCTTGGTGGGTGACGGTGATGAAGCAGCCTTCGTTGGCGATGACGTCCTCCATGCGGAGGGCGCCTTCGGCGTCGGCGAGCTGGGTGCGGCGCGGCGAGGGGTATTTGTCCTTCATCGCGCGGAGCTCGTCTTTGATGACGGCGAGGAGCTTGGCCTCGTTTTTGAGGATCGACGTGTAGTAGTCGATGAGCTTCATGAGCTCCATGTACTCGGCTTCGATTTTGTCGCGTTCGAGGCCGGTGAGCTGGTAGAGGCGGAGTTCGAGGATGGCGTTGGCCTGGCGTTCGGAGAGGGGGTATTTCTCCATGAGGCGCTCGCGGGCCTCGTCGCGGCTGGCGGACGCGCGGATGATTTTTACGAAGTCATCGAGGTTGTTGAGGGCGATCTTGTAGCCCTCGAGGATATGGGCGCGGTCTTCGGCTTTGCGCAGGAGGTAAGCGGTGCGGCGGTAGACGACGTCGCGGCGGTGCTCGATGTAGCACTCGATGAGTTCCTTGATGTTCATCTGCTTGGGCCGCCGTTTGTCGAGGGCTAGCAGGATGACGCCGAAGGAGCTTTCGAAGGGGGTGTGCTGGTAGAGCTTGTTGATGACGACGCGGGCGGGCTCGCCGCGCTTGAGTTCCAGGACGATGCGGGTGTTTTCGTCGGACTCGTCGCGGAGGTCGGAGACTTCGTCGATGACCTTGTCGGTGATGAGCTCGGCAATGCGGGTGACGAGGGAGGCGCGGTTTACGTTGTAGGGGATTTCCGTGATGATGATTTGCTCACGGCCGCCTTTGAGTTCCTCGGTGGTGGCTTTGCCGCGGATGCGGACGATGCCGCGGCCGGTCTTCATGTAGCTGTGGATGCCTTCGCGGCCACAGATGACGCCGCCGGTGGGGAAGTCGGGCCCCGGGATGAGGCGGATGAGGTCGTCGACGGAGATGTTGGGGTTGTCGATGACGGCGCAGGTGGCGTCGATGAGCTCGCCGAGGTTGTGGGGCGGGATGTTCGTGGTCATGCCGACCGCGATACCCGTGGAGCCGTTCATCAGGAGGTTGGGAACGGCGGCGGGGAGGACCGTGGGTTCTGTGGTGCTCTCCTTGTAATTGGGGCCGAAATCGACGGTGTCTTCGTCGATGTTGGCGAGCATGTCCTCGGCAATCGCGGTGAGGCGACACTCGGTATAACGGTAGGCGGCGGGTGGGTCGCCGTCGATGGAGCCGAAGTTGCCCTGGGGGTCGACGAGGGGGTAGCGCATGACCCAGGTCTGGGCGAGGCGCACGAGGGTGTCGTAGACGGAGGAGTCGCCGTGGGGGTGGTAGTTTTTGAGGACTTCACCGACGACGCCGGCGCACTTGTCGAAGGACCGGTTGTGGAGGAGCCCTTCGCGCAGCATGGCGTAGAGGATGCGGCGCTGGACGGGCTTGAGGCCGTCACGGGCGTCGGGAAGGGCGCGGCTGATGATGACGGACATCGAGTAGTCGATGTACGCCGTCTCCATGATTTCGGTGATGCTCCGCGCAACAAATCGCTCTGGTTCCAACATGGATGAAAAGGAGGTTGAGGGAGGGGCCGGGGGCGCGGGAGGCGCGCCGGCTGGTGGTGGCGTTAGACGTCGAGGTTGCGGGTGTTGAGGGCGTTGTCTTCAATGAACGCGCGGCGTGAGGGGACGTCCTCGCCCATGAGCATTGAGAAGGTGCTGTCGGCAAGTGCGGCGTCGGTGATGTCGACCTTGAGCATCTTGCGCTTGGCGGGGTCCATGGTGGTTTCGAAGAGCTGCTTGGGGTTCATTTCGCCAAGGCCCTTGTAGCGTTGGATGGAGAGGCCGCGGCGGCCGAGTTCGCGTATGCGGTTGGGGACTTCGAGGACGGTGTGCAGCTCTGTGATGTGCTGCGTTTTCTGGCCCATGTTCTCGATGAGGTGGTAACGGGCTTTGGTGTCGGGCGAGAACTGGAGGACGTCGAGGCCGCCTTTTGCCATTTCTTTGAGGACTTTGGTCATCTCGGCGGCTTCGAAGATTTCGTAGACGGAGATGCGCTGCTGCTGGACGCCGGTTTCAGAGTGAAGCTCGCGGATGAGGGTGCCTTCAAAGACGTCGCCGTTGGGCGAGTATTGGGCGTAGAAGCGGGAGCGGTCCTCGTCGGTGGCGAGGTAGTAGAACTGTTCCTGGTTGCCCGTGCGGATGCGGGCCATGTATTTGGGCAGGATGTAGGTTTCCGGCTGGTGCTGGTCCAGATACGCGTAGAGGGGGCAGCCGTAGCGGGTGACGCCGCCGCCGAGGGCCTCAAGGCGGGAGAGTTGTTCGACGATTTTGTCGATGCTTTGGGCGGGGAACTGGTGGTTGTCGCGAAGGCGGACGAGGGTGACGTCTTCGGCGCCGAGTTCGAGGAGGATGCGGTTGAGGTCGGCGTCGTTGTCGACGTATTGCTCACGCTTCTTGCGCTTGATCTTGTAGAGCGGGGGCTGGGCGATGTAGATCCAGCCGCGCTCGATCAGGCCCTTCATGTAGCGGAAGAAGAAGGTGAGGAGGAGGGTGCGGATGTGGGAGCCGTCGACGTCCGCGTCGGTCATGATGACGATGCGGTGGTAACGGGCTTTGTCGGGGTTGAAGGCGCCGTCGCCTTCGTGCTCGCCAATGCCGGTGCCGAGGGCGGTGATGAGGGTGCGGATTTCCTGGTTGTTGAGGACTTTGTCGAGTCGGGCTTTTTCGACGTTAAGGAGCTTGCCGCGGATGGGGAGGATGGCCTGCGTGTGGCGGTCGCGGCCTTGTTTGGCGGAGCCACCGGCGGAGTCACCTTCGACGATGTAGAGTTCGGATTTTTCGGGATCGCGCTCGGAGCAGTCCGCGAGCTTGCCGGGGAGGCCGCCGCCGGAGAGGGCGCCCTTTCGGACGGTTTCACGGGCTTTGCGTGCGGCTTCGCGGGCGCGGGCTGCGTTGAGGCATTTGTCGATGACGCGCTTGGCGATGCCGGGGTTGGTCTCGAACTGGTATTTGAGGGCGTCGCCGGTGATTTTCTGGACGATGCCGTCAACTTCGCTGTTGGAGAGCTTGGTCTTGGTCTGGCCTTCGAAACGGGGTTCGGGGACTTTTACCGAAACGACGGCGGTGAGGCCTTCGCGGACGTCTTCGCCGGAGATGGAGGGGTCCTTCTCCTTGAGGAGGTTGTTGGCCTTGGCGTAGGTGTTGACGACGCGGGTAAGGGCGGTGCGGAAGCCGGAGAGGTGTGTGCCGCCCTCGATGTTGAAGATGGAGTTGGCGTAGGCGTAGATCTGCTCGTTGTAGCTGTCGTTGTATTGCATCGACACGTCTACGAGGATCTTCGCGGTGGAGTTTTCGGAAGCGAGGGCTTCGCCGCGGAAGGTGATGGGGGCGGGATGGACGACGGTCTTGTTCTTGTTGAGGAAGGAGACGTATTCCTCGATACCGTTGTCGAACTTGAAGGATTCGGTCTTGCTGACGCGCTCGTCAACGAGGTCGATGGTGATGCCGGGGTTGAGGAAGGCGAGCTCGCGGAGGCGTTTGGCGAGGATGTCGTATTTGAATTCCCGCGTCATCACGAAGATCTGCGGGTCCGGCATGAAGGTGATTTTGGTACCGGTTTTCTTGGTGGTGCCGATGACCTTCATCTTCTCGATGGTCTTTCCGCGCTCAAAGGCCATGTGGTAAACCTGGCCTTCGCGGGAGACTTCGGCTTCGAACCACTCGGAGACGGCGTTCACGCACTTTGCGCCGACGCCGTGGAGGCCGCCCGACACCTGGTAGGCGCCTTTGCCAAACTTGCCGCCGGCGTGGAGGTTGGTGAGCACGAGCTCCAGCGCGGGGACTTTGTAGGTGGGGTGGATGTCGACGGGGATTCCGCGGCCGTCGTCCTCAATGGAGCAGGAGCCGTCGAGGTGGACGGAGACGATGACGTGGCGGCAGTAACCGGCGAGGGCTTCGTCGATGGCGTTGTCGACGATCTCAAACACGCAGTGGTGGAGGCCGCGTTCATTGGTGTCCCCGATATACATATCAGGGCGCTTCCGGACGCCTTCCAGGCCTTCGAGCTTCTGGATTTTGGAAGCATCGTAGCGGGACTCATCGGCCGCGGAAGGCGTGGCGGTTTCGGGAGAATTCGTCTCGGCCATACTGTCAAAAATTGGGCTTAAAAGCGGCGCCGGATCGGCGTCGGAAATAAAGGGCACAGCTTGCCGTTGAAGGGGGGGCCGCGCAACCCCAAAAAACCCTGCTCGGCCGCGGCGGGAAATGGCCGTATCACGCGAGGGAAATCAGGCTTTGGCGGGGGTGGGCGCGGGGGTGGGAAGTTTGGCGGCGAGGAAGGGAGCGGTGGGGCTTTGTTTGCAGGCGAGGATGCCGCGCGTTTCGCCTTGGTAGAGGATGTGGCCGCCAGCGGCTCCGCCCTCCGGACCGACTTCGACGAGGTAATCGGCTTCCGCGAGGACGTCGAGGTGGTGCTCGATGACGACGACGGTGTGGCCTTGGTCGACGAGGCGGTGGAGGAGGCCAATGAGCTTGCGGCAATCGGAGAGGTGGAGGCCGATGGTGGGCTCTTCGAGGAGGTAGAGGTTGCGGGGGGCGGTGCCGCGGGCGCGTTCTTTGTAGCCGGGGAGGCCTTTCGCGAGTTCGCTCACGAGCTTAAGGCGCTGGGCTTCGCCGCCGGAGAGGGTGGTGCTGCTTTGGCCGAGCGTGAGATAGCCGAGGCCGGTTTCGCACATGAGGTCGAGGAGGTCCTTGAGGCGGGCGTGGAAGTCGAAGACGGAAGCCGCTTCTTCGAAGGTAAGGCCGAGGACTTGGGCGATGTTGCGTCCCTTGAGCCGGATTTCCGAAAGCTCGGGACCGTAGCGGCAGCCTCCGCAGTCTTCACAGGGCACGTAGGTGTCGGGCATGAAGCTCATTTCAAGCTTCACGCGGCCCGCGCCGGCACAGGTCTCGCAGCGACCGCCGGCGGTGTTGAAGGAGAAGGTGCCGGGCCCGTAGCCGCGCACGCGGGCTTCGGGGAGGGAGGCGAAGAGGTCGCGGATAAGGTCGAAGGCGCCGATGTAGGTGGCGGGGGTGGAACGTGGCGTCTTCCCGATGGGTTCCTGATCGACCTCTATGACTTGCTTGAAGAGGTGGGCGTTGAGGAGGTCGCGCAGGGGCGGGCGGTCCGTGGGTTCGTCAGCCCAGGGAGAGGTGTCGAGTTCAGAGCCCTGGAGCTTGGGGAGCTTGCGCCGCAGGGCGTATTCGGCGGCCGGTTTGAGGAGGTCGCGTATGAGGGTGCTTTTGCCTGCGCCTGAGATACCGCAGACGGCGCAGAGGCGGCCGATGGGGAGGTGGAGGTCGTCGCCCTTGAGGTTGCGGAGGCTGGCACCGCGAAGCACGAGCCACTCGGGGTCGCCCTTGCGGCGGGGGTTCCAGGGCTGCGGGAGGGGGCGGTAGTGGCCGCGCAGGGGGTGCGGGATGCCGTCGCGCAGGCTGTGGCCGGTGGGCGAGGCGGGGTTGTTGAGGATTTGAGCAATGGGGCCTTCAGCGAGAAGCTGGCCGCCGTGCGCGCCTGCGCCGGGGCCGAGGTCGATGATGTTGTCGGCCTGCCGCATGGTGTCTTCGTCGTGCTCTACAACGAGGAGGGTGTTGCCTTTTTCGCGCAGGGCTTTGAGCGACTGGATAAGGCGGGCACCGTCGCGGGCGTGGAGGCCGATGGAGGGCTCGTCGAGGACGTAGAGGACGCCGGAGAGGTTGGAGCCGAGCTGGGCGGCGAGGCGTATGCGCTGGGCTTCGCCGCCGGAGAGCGTGTTGGTGGGCCGGTCGAGGGTCAGGTAGCCGAGGCCGACTTTGTCCATGAACGCGAGGCGCTCGACGATCTGGGGCACCATGTCCTTGACGATGGCCTTTCCACGGGCATCGAGCTTCAGGCGGGTGAGGCGTTGCAGGAGCCCGGAGGGCGTGGAGGCCAGGATTTCCGGGAGGGAGAGTCGTGAGCCGTCGGCGAAGGTGATGCGCACGGCGCGGCTGACGGGGTTCAGGCGTGCGCCGCCGCACTCGGGGCAACGTGCGCCGAGTTCGCTTTCGTCGGGTTCAGCGAGGGGGTTGGCTTCGTCGGGCTCACGGAAGGTGGAGACGACGCGGCCAAAGCCGCGGCAGGCGGGGCACCAGCCTTTGGGGGAGTTCCAGGAGAAGTGTTTGGGGTCGAGCTCGGGGTAGGACTCGCCGGTATCGGGGTCTGTGCGGCTGGTGGAGAGCCAGGCGATTACGCCGCGCCGCGCATGGGCGAGGAAACAGGCGCCTTTTCCGAGGCGGAGGGCTTCGTCGAGCGCGGGACCGGCTTTCCTGGCGGGAAGGGTGTCGGCATTGAAGGTGGCGACGACGACCTCGATGTCGTGCTCACGGTAGCGGTCGAGCTTCTTGAAGCCATCAACGGGGACGAGGGAGCCATCGACGCGCAGCCATGTGTAGCCGTGCTCACGGGCCCAATCGGCGAGCGGCTGGTGGTGGCCTTTGCGACCACGGATGATGGGGGCGCAGAGGTGGACGGGGGCGTCGGACGGGGCGTCGGCGAGAAGGGCGTCGAGGCGCTTGCGGAGCGCGCCGGGGCTCATGGACTCAAGGGGCTTGCCGCTGCGGGGGCTGTGCTGGACGCCGACGCGGGCGTAGAGCAGGCGCAGGTATTGGGCAACCTCAGTGATGGTGGCGACGGTGCTCTTGCGGCTGCCGCGCGTGATGCGCTGTTCTATGGCGACGGTGGGCGGTATGCCGGTGAGGCGGTCAACCTCTGGTCGGGGCATCTGCTCCACGAACTGGCGGGCGTAGGAGGACATGGACTCCATGAAGCGCCGCTGGCCTTCCGCAAATACGATATCAAAAGCGAGGGTGGACTTGCCGGAGCCGGACACGCCGGTGACCACGGTGAAGCGGCGGTGGGGGACGGAGACGTTGAGGTCCTTCAGGTTGTGTTCGCGGGCGCCGACAATCTCGACGGCGCGGCGCGCTTCGTCGTCCGTTGCAACGGGCGCGGTGCAGGAAGCCTCGGGTGCGGGAGCATCCGGGGCGCGGGTTTCGCCGAAGGCGACCGGGGGTTCCGCGACGAGGGCAATGGGGACGGGTTGGGGGAAAGGGATCGGGGCGGGCGATGCGGGTACGGCGCGTTCGGGCGAGGCTGCGGCGGCGAGGGCCTCGCGCAGGAAGGGTGCGGTGGCGGTGGCAGCCTTGGCAACGGCCTCAGGCGTGCCTTCCGCAACAACCTGTCCTCCGCGGTCGCCGGCGCCGGGGCCGATTTCGATTATCCAGTCGGCGGACTTGAGCACGTGGATGTTGTGCTCAATCACGACGAGACTGTGTCCGCGCTCAACGAGGCTCTGGAGGACGCCGACGAGACGACGGACGTCATCGGTGTGGAGGCCGGTGGTGGGCTCGTCGAGAAGAAGGAGGGCGTGGGCGGGCGCGGCTGTGCCGCCGATGCGGCCCAGATAACGGACGAGTTTGAGGCGTTGGGACTCGCCGCCGGAGAGGGTGTTGAGGGGCTGGCCGAGCGTGAGATACCCGAGGCCCACGGCCTCGAGGGCGGCGAGGCGGGACGCGATGGCGGGGTGCTCGTGGAACGCCTGGCGTGCGGAGGCGACATCGAGCGCAAGGACGTCCGCGACGCTGAGGTTATTCCAACGTATGGCGAGGATCTCGGGCTTGAAGCGCCGGCCTTCACAGACGGGGCAAGGGACATAGACGTCTGACAGGAACTGCATCTCGATGCGCTCGAAGCCCAGCCCCTGACAGTGGTCGCACCGGCCGTCGCCGCTGTTGAACGAGAAATGGGAGGTGGACAGGCCGGCCTGCTGCGCGGCTTCGCAAGAGCCGAAGAGGGTGCGGATGGCGTCCCAGGCTTCGGCGTAGAGGGCGGGATTGCTGCGGGGCGTGCGGCTGACGGGGGATTGGTCAACGAGGACGACTTCGTCGATGGGGATTTCGGAGTCGAGGGACTCGACGGTCGCAGGGTCTTCAGACATGCGGCCGGCCTTTGCCAGGAGGCCCTGATGCAGGACATGGTCCAGGAGCGTGGACTTGCCGGAGCCTGAGACGCCGCCGAGGCAAACGAAGCGCCGGAGCGGGATGTCCACCGAAAGACCGCGCAGGTTGTGCTTCACCGCGCCGCGGACGTGGAGGCAGGGAACGGGTTGCTCACGCACGGCCCGGCCACGGCGGCGGCTGAAGCAGGTGTGGCAGGGGCGGCGTTCGCGCGGGACGGGGACGGCTTCGGCGCCGGAAAGGTAGCGGCCTGTGAGGCTGGAAGGGGCGTCGAGGATTGCCTCCGGCGTACCCGAAAAAACAATACGTCCGCCACCGGAACCGGGCTCCGGGCCAAGTTCCAGGAGGTGGTCCGCGGCGCGCATGACGGTTTCGTCGTGCTCCACGACCACGACGGTGTTGCCGGCGTCGCGCAGGCGCTTGAGGAGCGCGATGAGCTTATCGACGTCGCGGGAGTGGAGGCCGACGGAGGGCTCATCGAGGACAAAGAGGGTATCGGTAAGGCTGGTGCCGAGGCAGGCGGTAAGGTTCACGCGCATGGCCTCGCCGCCCGAGAGGGTGCGGGAAGGTCGGTCAAGGGTGAGGTACTCGAGGCCGACGGCGCAGAGGTAGTCGAGGCGCGAGAGGATGGCGTCGAGGGCGAGGTCGGGAGCGGAGCGCCCTGCGGGCGGGCGGGCATTTTCGCGGAGGAGCGCGCGCAGGTCGCCTACAGGCAGGCGGTAAAGCTGGGGGAGAGTCTGGCCGGACCACTTCCAGCAAAGGGATTCGGGCTGGAGGCGGTTTCCGTCGCAGGACGGGCAGGGCACGTACGAGCGGTAGCGCGAGAGGAAGACGCGCACGTGCATTTTGTAGGTGTTCCCTTCGAGCCAGTCGAAGAAACGGCGCACGCCGTACCAGGCGTTTGGATACTCGCGGCCTTGGGTGCCGTAGCCGGGTTCGCCGTCCATGACGAAGGCTTTGTGGGCGGTGGAGAGGTTCCCCCAGGGAACGTCAACCGGGATATCGTGCCTTGCTGCGGCGCGAAGGAGGTCGCGGAGGCTTTCACTGTAGACCTCGCCCTGAAAGGGGCGGATCGCGCCGTCACGGAGGCTGAGGCTGTGGTCTGGGACGACGAGGCGCCAGTCAATCTCGATGATGCGGCCGAAGCCGCGGCAGCGTGGGCAGGCGCCGAGTGGGCTGTTGAAAGAGAAGAGGCCGGGGGTTGCGGGCCGGAAGCGCCGTCCCGTGGCCGGGGAGTGGAGGCCTTCGGAAAAACGGGCGAGCTCGGTGCCGTTGTCGGCAAAGATGGCGAGCTCCCCGCGGCCAAAGCGCAGCGCGACGGTGGCGGCCTCCACGAAGCGGGGCTGATCGGGAGGCGCGATGCGCAGGCGGTCTTGTACAACGTGGAAACGGAGGAGGGAGTCGGGGGGCTCCTGGTCATCGAGCTTGCGGACGCGGCCGTTCACGATGACGCGGGTGTAGCCTTGGGCCTTGAGGGGGCCAAGGACGTCGGCCCACGGCAGCTTTTCGGTCAGGACTACGGGAAAGGCGATGATGACGGTGGCGGCGGGCCAGAGGTTGGAGGCCTTGCGCCAGATGGTCTGCGGGTTGTCGTCCTCGACGCGCTCGCCGGTGTCGGGGTCGTAGAGAGCCGCGGCGTGGGAGAACCAGACTTTGAAGTAATCGCAGAGCTCGGTCATGGTCCCGACGGTGGAACGGGAGGTCTTGACGGTATTGCCCTGCTGGATGGCGATGGAGGGGCGGACGTTTTCGGCGGCGTCGAGGTGGGGGCGTCCGAGGAGGTCGAGGAACTGGCGTGTGTAGGGGCTGAAGGTCTCGACGTAGCGGCGCTGGCCTTCTGCGTGGAGGGTATCGAAGACAAGCGAGCTTTTTCCGGTGCCGCTGAGGCCGGTGACGACAACGAGTTTGCCCAGAGGGATGGCGACGTCGATGCCCTGCAGGTTGTTCTGGCGAACACCGCGCAGCCGTATGGCTTCCAATTCCTTCATGCGATCAGAGGCTGGGTGGAGGCGCGGAGGTGGTGCGCCGCCCTGGAATCCACTCGCCCGGATGGTGTTTCACCTTAGCCCGGGTGAGAGCTTGGTGCAACACGAAGGCGGGGCTTGGAATGGGTGCTGCGGGCTTGCTTGGCACGGGCAATGCGACACCCTGTGGCCTATGCAGCCGCAAGATTGGAAACACCGCCTCGGCGATGCGCGCGTGGAGCGCCGGCATAGCCGCAATTACTGGGACCGGCCGTGGCATGAGCTGCCGTTCAAGGGGCTGCGGCTGATCTGGTCTGAGAAGGTGATTTCGGCGCTGGCGCACACGTTGTTCACGGTGGCGGGGCTTCGGAAGCGCGGGATAAAGAACGCGCTGAATGTGCAGGTGACGGAGCATCTGCTGCCTGTTCCACATTTGCCGGCGTCATTTGAGGGGCTGCGGGTGCTCCAGCTCAGCGATCTGCACCTGGATACGCTGCCGGAAATCGTGCCGGTCATCAAAAACCGGCTGGCGGACGTGGAGGCCGACGTGTGTGTGGTGACGGGTGACATCGCCAGCAACCACCGGAAGGCCCACGCGCTGGGATTGCTCGATGCAATTGCGCCAGTCATCCCGAGGCCGGCGTACGCGGTGCTTGGGAACCACGACCGCGGGGAGATGGTGCCGCACCTGGAGGGCCTTGGTATCCGCGTGTTGCTGAACGAGGCCACCTGCCTCGAACGCAGGGGCGAGCGGCTCTGGATCGGCGGGGTGGACGATGCGAGCCATTTTGGGACGCACGATTTCGATGCCGTAAGGCGGGCGGTGCCGGCGAACGAAGCGTGTATCCTGCTTTCGCATACGCCGCTGACGTATGCGGAGGCCGAAGCGCTGGGTTTTCGCGTGATGCTGTCGGGGCACACGCATGGTGGGCAGATCTGCCTGCCGGGTCAGCGGGCGGTGGTAAAGGTGAAGTGCCCGCCAGGCGTGCTGGCTGGGCCGTGGGCGTTTGGGGGGCTCCGCGGTTACACGTCGCGGGGAACAGGGAGCTGCGGGATTCCGATGCGGTTCCATTGTCCGCCGGAAATCACGGTGCACACGCTGGTGGCGGGCTAGGGCCAATCGACATTTTAGACTGTACAGATTGTGACCGAGCTGTTTG
>CAZQIE010000003.1:0-78058 GCA_964593675.1 uncultured Opitutales bacterium | reverse complement strand
TCGGGCTTCGGCACGGGAACCACGGGCACCAGCGGCACGGGGACGGGAACCGGTGCGGACACAGGCACCACGGGCGGAACCTCGGGCTTCGGCGGGACAACCTCTGGCACAGGCACGACCGGGGGCGCTACGGGTGACGTTACGGGAACCAGCGACACCTCCAGCACCGGCACGACGGGTGACGTCTCCGGAACATCTGAAACCGGCACCGGAACCTCTGGCTTCGGTTCGGGCGACAGCTCGGGCCTCGGAACGGGCGGGTCGGGGACCAGCGGGACTGGTACGGGCACGACGGGGACGTCAGGCAGCGGCACCGGAACTTCGGGCGCCGGCGGCATGGGTGGCGGCGGCTCTTCGGGCGGTGCCAGTTCAGGCGGTGCCGGAGGCGGCTCGGGCGGCGGAGGCGGCTCGGGCGGTGGTGGTGGTGGCGGCGGCGGCTAAGCCGACCGAGTCTGGAACGAACCCGCTCAGGCGGGTTCTTTTTTTACCCAAAAACCGGAAACTCCTGGCGCGTCAACCGGGCGCGTTGGGCGCTCAGTTCCGCGACGGGTCTTCCGGCGCATCCGCAAGGAACGTGAGTTCCGGGTGATTGCGGAGCAGCATTTTCCGCCACAGCGTATCACCCTCCAGGTGGCGCACATCGTCGCCGGCCATGGGGGTGACGACCCACGCGTTCTGCTTCATCTCGCCCTCCAGTTGCCCACCGGTCCACCCGGAATAGCCCAGGAAGCCGCGGACAATGGTTCCCGGTTCCTCCTCCAGGATCTCCTTTGCCCGGTCTTGGGAAATGCCAAAGTAGAGCTTGAAGATGCCGGTTTCCTCCGCCCAGTTCCATGCGGCGAGCAGCATCTGGTCTTGTGAGACGGGCCCGCCCTTGTAAATGGGGACGTCCGCCAGCGGGCTCAACGCAAACGCCTCGTCCAGTTCGCCAAGGGTCTTGCCTATCGGTTTGTTCAGGACGATCCCGATAGCGCCCTCCTCAGCAGAGTGGGCGGAGAGCAGGACCACAGACTTGCGGAAATTGGGGTCGAGCAGGCTCGGGTGCGCGACGAGCAGGCTGCCGGCCAGGCTGCCGTGAGAATGTTCGCTGCGTTTGCGCATGGCTGAAATAACGGCGACGGTCTTTCCCTGCATTCGGGTTCGTTTCCGGGCAGCTCCAGTTTATTCGGAAAGGGCGTAAATTACAACTGGGTGATGGAGACACCCGCCTCGGCAAGCAACTCCGCCACGAGCGGGTCGTTCCGGTAATCGAAGTGGTATTTTACCGTCCGCACACCGGCGGAGGCGAGGATCTTGGCGCAATTGATACACGGGTAATGCGTGATGTAGGCAATGGCGCCTTGTACGCTGATGCCGCGCCGGGCTGCGTCGGCGATCGCGTTCTGCTCGGCGTGAACGGTGGCCTGCTCGTGGCCGTCCCGCACACGCGAGGCATGGGGCGAGCCGGGAAGAAAACCGTTGTAGCCTGCGGCGATGATGCGGTTCTGGTGTTCCCCCGAGGATACGAGCACGCAGCCCACGTGGAGGCGGTCGCAACTGGACCGTGACGAAATCAGTACGGCCGTCGCCATAAAATACTGATCCCATGACGGGCGACCGGGAAGGGACGCCATGAGGCGGGTCACGCCTTCCACGAGGTCAAACGACGCGGGAACGGCTTCAAACGGGCGCACCTTTGTCTCAGGGGCGTCTTCCGTTTCAGGGCACGGCGTGTCGGCTTCGCACATAGGGCTTTGGGTCCGAAGTAGGGAAGGAACTTTGCGGCGTGGTGATGGCGGAGGCGCTTCGCCTGCGGCCCCCGTCTGACCTAGCGCGGCAATTCCGGAAGGCTCTTTTTGTGCCAACACCGACAGAATCGCGCAACGCGGAAAACGCGGGTTGGGCGAGGCTTGTAAAACGGTCCCGAAGATCCCTGCCCTTTCCGCTTGCCAAAGGCAGCCTGCGGGAGTCTCTTTCTGCCCTTTCCCCGCATGAAAGAGGCTTATTTTGGCCGTATTGCCGCCGAGCTGAACCTTCAGCCGCGGCAGGTCCAAGCCACAGCTACTCTACTGGCTGATGGCGCCACCGTCCCCTTTATCGCACGCTACCGCAAGGAAGCGACCGGCGCGATCGACGAAGTCGCCATCGCCGCGATCCGAGACCGCCTGATGCAGTTGGCGGAGCTCGATACGCGCCGAGAGGCCATTATCAAGAGCCTTGACGAGCGCAAGTTGCTGACGCCCGAACTCGTCGCTGCGGTGCAGGGCGCGGAGACCATGGCCGCGCTGGAGGACGTCTACCAGCCGTATCGGCCAAAGCGCCGCACGCGCGCGATCATCGCCAAGGAGCGTGGGCTGGAGCCGCTCGCCGACTTTATTTTCCAGAACCAGGAGGCAGATCCCGCAGGCGAGGCCGCGAAGTTTGTGGACACCGCGAAGGAGGTGCCGTCCGCCGAGGATGCGCTTGCGGGCGCCCGCGACATCATCGCCGAACGCGTGAGTGACGACGCCGACGCGCGTGGCGAGATCCGCGAGCTGTTCCTGAAGTCTGGCGTTCTCAAGAGCGAGGTGATCCCGACCAAAGAGGTGGAGGGCGCGAAGTTCCGCGACTACTTCGAATGGAGCGAGCCGCTCGCCAAGGCGCCTTCCCACCGCGTTCTGGCCATCCGGCGTGGTGAAAAGGAAGGCTTCCTGTCGTTCCGCATTTTGCCTCCGGAAGAGGACGCCTTGACCCTGCTTGATCGCCGTTTCGTTAAAGGCAAGGGGCCTGCGGCCCAGCAGGTGCGCGAGGCCGTGAAGGACTCGTTTAAACGGCTGCTCGGGCCTTCGATGGAGACCGAGGCGCGGGTGCGCTCGAAACAGCGTGCGGACGAAGAGGCTGTGCGCGTGTTCGCAGAAAACCTGCGCGAGCTCCTGATGGCTTCGCCGCTCGGCCAGAAGCGCACGCTCGCCATTGACCCGGGTTTCCGCACGGGCTGCAAGGTCGCGTGCATGGACGCTCAGGGCAAGCTTCTGCACCACGACGTCATTTACCCGGAAATGGGCACGCGCCAGAACGAGGAAGCTGCCCTGAAGCTGCGGGAGTTTTGCCGCGTCTTCCAGATCGAGGCCATTGCCATCGGCAACGGCACGGCCAGCCGCGAGACCGAGGCGTTTGTGCGCACAGTCGGCCTTCCGCCTTCGATCGCGGTCGTGGTGGTGAACGAAAGCGGCGCGTCCGTGTATTCCGCTTCAGAAGCCGCACGCGAGGAATTTCCCGACCACGACATCACGGTGCGCGGCGCGGTCTCCATCGGCCGCCGCCTGATGGACCCGCTTGCCGAGCTCGTGAAGATCGACCCCAAGTCGATCGGCGTGGGCCAGTATCAGCACGACGTGGACGAAGGCCTGCTGAAGCGCGGTCTGGATGACGTTGTGATCAGCTGCGTGAATCGCGTCGGCGTCGAGGTGAACACCGCGAGCCGCCAGTTGCTTTCCTACGTGTCGGGCCTCAATGGCCAGATCGCGGGCAATATCATCGAATACCGGAATGCCAACGGGCCGTTCCGCTCCCGCAAGGAGCTGCTTAAGGTGTCGCGCCTCGGGCCCAAAACCTTTGAGCAGGCCGCAGGCTTCCTGCGCATCCGCGACGGTGAGCATCCGCTGGACGGCAGCGCCGTGCACCCGGAAAGCTATGAGATCGTGGAGCGCATGGCCCGTGACCAGGGCTGCACGATCCCCGAGCTGATGAAGGACGCCGGCAAGCGCGCCAAGATCAAGCTTGAGGCTTATGTGACTGACAAGTTCGGTTTGCCCACGTTGCAGGACATCATGAACGAGCTTGCGAAGCCGGGGCGTGACCCGCGCGAGAAGTTCGAGGTGTTCCAGTTCGCCGACGGCGTGACGAAGATGGAAGACCTGAAGCCGGGGATGCGGCTGCCGGGCATTGTGACGAACGTCACCGCGTTCGGCGCTTTCGTCGATGTCGGCGTCCATCAGGACGGCCTCGTGCACGTGAGCCAGCTTGCAGACAAGTTCGTCCAGAACCCTGCTGACGTCGTGAAGGTCGCCCAGCGCGTGACCGTGACGGTGCTGGAGGTCGATATCCCGCGCAAGCGCATCTCGCTTTCCATGCGCACGAATCCCGAAAAGCCTGCCGCCCGGCAGGGTGGGGATGCGGGACGTGGCCCGGGCGGATTCGGCGGCGGGCGTCCAGGTCCCGGCGGCAACGGGCCCCGGAGTCCGCAGCCCGATAACCGCGGGCCGCGGCAGCCGCAGACGTTGCAGCCAGACTGGTTCAGCGCGGCGGTGAAGAAGAAGAAGTAAGCACTCTGTTCTACCGGGGGGCTTCAGCAAAAGGCCCGGTTGCTTCGCGCAGCCGGGCCTTTCGTTTTCTCAGGGAAAGCTTGTGGGCGCCTACTTCTTGCGTGCCTTGAGCTTCAGTTCGTGGCTCTTCGCAAGCGTCAGGAACTCGTAATACGCGTGCAGCTTTGCGAAGTAATACCCGGGTCGACCGTCGAGGATGCCGAGCTGGAACAGGTAAACGTACAGGAACCGAAGCGTGGGCCGGAACGGCAGGTGGCGCGATAGCGCCTTCAATCGGCGGCGCAGCCCCACATTGCCTTTCTGCAGCGATTCCGCGCTGCGCCCCAGATACCGGTCGAGCTCAACTTCGGCCTCCCAGTTTGAGTACCGGTTGTGCTTTTCCACAAACACCTCAACCGACGGAAAGGCATAGTGGTCCATGAGGCAGCGGAGCCGACCGGTCGTGCCGGACACGATCACGTGCTCGTGGACCTCGTTGTCGCCGGAGCGCGTGTCACTGTCGGTGAGTTTTTCATATCGGCCAAGCGTGTGCCGGAACAGGCGCAGATTCCAGTTCGGCCAGTAGGCGTGTCGCAGCCAGCGCCCCATGAACAGGAATCTCCGGTTTATCCAGTAGCCCGCGTGCGGCTGCTCCGGGTCTTCCACGATCGCGCGGAACTCGTCCTCCGCCTCGGGCTGGAGCACCTCGTCCGCGTCCAGGATGAAGACCCAGTCGTTCCGGAACGGGAAATTTTCCAGCGCCCAGTTCTTCTTTTTCGGCCAGATGCCGTTGAAGGCGAAATTTACGACCGTGGCGCCGTGGTTCTGCGCGATTTCCTGGGAGCCATCCGAGGAAGCGGAATCCACGCACACGACCTCGTCGGCCCACGTGACGGAGGCGAGGCAGCGCGGCAGGTTTGAGGCCTCATTCTTCATCGGAATGAGGATGGAGACCGGTACCTTTGGGCGCGGCGCTTTTCGGGCCGATCCTGGTGATGTGGCCGGCACGGCCGTTTGCGGGGGCATCTTCATGGGACCGAAATTCGGGGCTCGCGGCGGGGGAGGGGGTGTGCGGGATTCCCGGCCCAGCACTCGCCGGGCGGGACGTCCCGCGTGACGACGGAACCGGCGCCGACCACCGCGCGCTCTCCAACTTGGACGCCCGGCAGAATGATGGCGCGCAGGCCGACAAAGGCGCCTTTTCCGATCACAATGGGCGCGGTCTGGAGCGGGCGTATGCGGTGCGAAAGGTCATGTGTACCTGTGCACAGGTAGGCTTCTTGCGCGATGGTCGAATCCTCGCAAAGCTCGATGGGTCCCAAGGCGTATGCGTGGGCGCCGTCGCCGAGGCACGCTCGGTCGTGCAGGGTTAGCCGCCACGGCGCGGTGATGCGGGCCCGGCCGTGGACGAAGGGCGAACCTTGAATGCGGGCACCAAAGAGCCGCAGCCACAGAAGGCGCCACCGGTTCAGGGGCTTCGGGGTCCACCTGCAGAGCACGGGCCAGACGTAGCTCCACAAGAGGATACGCAAGCGTTCTCCTGCCGGCCAGGGGGAGGTGTACGGGTCAGGTTGCGTATGCGTCGTGAGGGGGAAGGGCATTGGGAGACCGAAAGGAACGTCAGGGGCACGCGGGGGGCGTCGGGGCTGTGCGGCCACCGGTGATATCAAGCAGATGTGCCGCCGCGGCTTCAATGGCGAAGCGCTCGGAAAACGCCCGTGCCGCCCGGTTGCGCCATGCCGCACGCTCGGCGTCGGGGAGGTCCCGCAGGCGTTGCAGAAGGTTCCGCGTGCCCGGCAGATCGTCCGTGGCCGCCAGGCCCGCGCCGCTTTCCTCGATCTCCCGCCAGATCGCCACTTTGTCGCTCACCAGCGCGGGCGTGCCGGCGGAGAGTGCCTCGACAGCCGCCACGGCGAAGTTTTCCTGATGGGACGGCAGAATGAACGCTTCGGCGGACGCCAGGGCGCCCCATTTTTCCAGCCCGAGCAGCATGGGCAGGAAGTGCACACGGCCCGGTGCGTCTGCGCCGCAAAGACCGGCTTCCCGTGCGAGCGTGTGCAGGGACTGCAGATAAGCCACGTCTTCACAGGGGCCCGCAATCACGAGCTGCCAGACGTCACGCTGGGGAGGCTTAGAAAACTCCGCCGCGAACGCGGAGAGCAGGAGCTCCAGGCCTTTCTTAGGGTGGATTCGGCTGAGGAAGAGCACAGTCCGCTTCCCCGAAAGGGCTGGATAAGCGGCGTGGAAAGCAGAACGGGCTTCTTCCAGATTGCAGGCGGGACGTGGCAGGCCGAGCGGGCATATGTATTCACGGGCCTGATACAAGGGGAACGTGGCGCGCGAAAGCTGGCGCTCCTGCTCCGTCGTGAAAAGCACACCTGCCGCCCGCGCCAGTACCTTGCGCTCCGCCGCGATCCAATAGGCGAGCTTCTTGGCGTGCTTGAGCGGGTAGGCGTTTTTGAACCAAGGGTCCAGCATGCCGTGCGGGAAAACGTAATAAGGCACGCCCAGCCGGGGGAGTTCCTCAGCGGCCACAACGCCATGGTATTTCCAGAGCCCGTGCACGAAAACGGTATCGTAGGCGCGCGCGTGGTCGCGCAGAAAGCGACGCAGCGCCGGGGCGCGGCCCCAGCCCGCTGGCCGTGCGGGCCCGAGCGCGTGCGTCATAGCAGGCAGGGGACGTTTTCCCGCGACGGCAGGAGGCTCAATCGTGGCGATTTCCACGCGGTGCCCGAGCCTCTGGTGCTCCGCCGCCAACAGGCGCACGGCTTCGACGACACCCCCGGTTGCGGGATCGCTCGAATGGAGGAGATGGAGGAGGGTTCGGGCCATGTCACGACTGCGGGAAAAGGGGGAGTTCCGCGTAGCCGGCGCGGTAGGCGCCGACCATGCGTTCGGCGGTGAAGGTGGCGGCGTGTGCGAGGCCTGCGGCAATGGCATCGGCACGTTCGCGCGGGGATTGGTCAAGGAGTGTGGAGACGGCGTCAGCAGCGCCGAGCGCCCAGGCGTTACAGTCCGCTTCTGAAGCACCCGCCGGGGCTCTGTCCATGTAGAAAGCTGCGGTGCCACCGATTTCGGTCAGAGGGGGCGTCCGGGTAGCCAGAACACGACAGCCGCAGGCCATGGCCTCGAGTATGGGCCAGCCGAATCCCTCCATGTGCGAAGGGAACACAAAGAGTTCCGCGCCCGAATAGAGCGCATTCAGCGCGCCATCGGGAACAGGTCCAAGCTCGATCACCCGGTCACCCGACAAGCCACGGTCCTTCATCCAGGCTCGCACAGCTTGCGGCAAAGGCTCGCCCGCAAGCACGAGGCGAGGCACGTCGGCCCGCCGCTCTACGAGCGCCGCGTATAGGCGCAGCAGTCCTTCGCGGTTCTTATACCATGCGCTCGAACCAATATGCAGGAGGTAGGGAGCGATGGGCTTCCCAGGAGACCCCAGACCCAGGTCTTGCAGGCGCCGCGGGAGGTCCGTGGCCGGTACGCGCTCAAGCGGCCGGTTGAAGGCGAGATGCACGACGCGGCAGCGTTCACGCGGGACGCCAGCGAGCCGCACGACGTCCTCAAGCGTCGGGCTTGAATCGCAGAACACGGCTGGCGCCGTTTTTAGTCCCCGCAGGATGTAACGCTGGAGGAGCCTCCCCGTGAACCCGGTACGCTGTTGCGGAAACTCCCCAAGCGCCGCGCGCACAGCGAGCAGGTCGTGACAGGTGATGATGCGCTCGGCGAGGTCGGGAATCGCCCGGAGGTAGGGGGCGTTGGAATGGTCGCAGACGTGGACAAGCACGCGCTTCCGTTGCGCGGCGAGCTCGTTTATCCGGCTACGGAGTCTGAAGGGAAAGAGCAGGAACTTGTCCGCGTAGCCAAGCCAGCGCCCGGGCCCACGCGGGCTGGCGAGGTGCCCCAACACGGGTTGCGGCTGGATAAGCTCCGCCTCAAGCCCTGCGCGTCGGCACTCCGTCTCAAGCATTGCCGCGTAGCGCAACATGCTTTCCTGCCGGTCGGGACGGTAGTTTCCGACAAGGAGGATGTACGGCGTCGCGTTCATCATCGGCGTGGTTCAGGGGCTTCGGGCGGCTCGGGTGGTGGCGAGGTCGCTTCGCCTTCCGTAAGCTTTGGTCGCTCCGGTTCTGCCCGCTCTCCAGGCTGCTTCTTGTGCGGCCCGTAGGGCGACTCGGAGGTGTCCCAGGGCAACTTGCCGGTGCCCTTTTCCGGCGCGTTCAGCGTGTAGGAAGACAGGTCCGCGTCCCACCCTTTGGGGGGCTGGGACTTCGCGGGTTTGTTGAGCGTGTAGGCGGGCAGCTTTGGGTCCCAGGGCTTGAAAGCGTCGGTGCCCTTCTGCGCGGCTTGCGGCGGGACCGCAGGACTTTGGTCCCACGGAAGCTTGCCTGTGCCTTTCTCGGGCTCGCTCAGCGTATACGAAGCCATCTGGGAGTCCCACGGTGGCAGGGGCGTGGAAGGTAGCTGTGGCGTGTCCTGATTGGGGCTGTTCGGGCCCGCGCCTTGCGTGTCCCAAGGCAACTTCCCCGTGCCCTTTTCCGGCTCGTTCAACGTATAGGATGCGAGATGGGGGTCCCAGGGCGGCAAAGGCGGCTGCGCGGGTGGCTTGGGATGGAGCGGTGGCTTGGAACCGGGTGGTGAGGGCTCAGCAGGCGGCGGTGCGCTCACGCTTTCGTCTGTCTTTTCCCAGGGCAGCTTTCCTGTGCCGGGGTCGGGCTTGTCTAGCGTGTACGAAGCCAGAAGCGGGTCCCAGGGTGACGCGCGGGGCGGAACGAGTGGTTTGTTGAGCGTGTAGGAGGGTTGTTTGGGGTCCCAGGGCTGGAGTGGCGTTCCGGCATCCGCACCCGGTGGGGGCGTCGGCGTGGCTCCAGCCGCGGGCTGTTCCCACGGCAGTTTGCCAGTCCCTTTCTCTGGCGCGCTCAGCGTGTAGGAGGAAATGTCAGGTTCACTCAACGCTGGCTCATGGGTCCTCGCCAACCCGTGCCTGTGCATCCCGTGCGGATGCCGGTGGGAAAGGTGCTTCATGTGGCGGTGATGGCGCTTCTTTTTTTCCGCACTCTTGGCTGCCTTTGCCATCGCCGCGGCGACTTTCTCGGGAGAGGGTTCCCGGGCTGCCGCGAGCACAAGACCACCTCCGAGGGCGGCGAACCCCAGGATCGTCGGCGGCCCCCATTGGCCTTGCAGCACAAGCAGGCCGATTGACGAGAACAGGAGCAGTGGCAGCGCGTTACCACGGCGCAGCGCACGCAGGGCGGCGCGCAGGAGGTACAAGGTCAGCCCGATCCGGATGGCGACGAACATGACACCCACCAGCGGGCCGAGCTCGTAGATGCAGCGCCCCCATTCATGTTCGCCCATCAGGAAGCCCGTTTTGCCCGTGAGGTGCTTTGCGCCCACGTTGGAGCCCAGCCCAATGCCGTAGCCCAGGATGGGTGCGGACTCCAGCTTGCGGATAGGTTCCATGAGGTCGTGGAAGAACCGGCCCACGATGGCGCCTTGCGTGTTGCCGCTGTCGCCGCCTTGCGCCAGAGACCAGCGCGCGTCGAAAGTTTTCACACCTTCGTCGAGCACGGTCACGGAGGGCAGCGCGAGCGCCACGACCGCCGCGACCAGAATCAGGCGGCCCAGGTATTTCGGCGAATTCGGTTGGGAGATGAGCGCAAGCCCGCCAACCACGAGCACGATGCCGCACGCAATCGCAAGGGAGCGGCTGATGGAAAAGGGCACGGCGACGAGGATGCTCATCGCGGCAATGGACATCACCGTCACCGAACTTCGCCCACGGTGGAGCAGGAAGGCCACAAGGAAGGCGGTGACGATGGGGTAAAAAGCCGCGATCCCCGTGACGAACGAGAACGTGCCGGATGGTCGGAAACGGCCGAGCGCTCCCGTGATGCCGATGCCGACGGTGCCGCCAATCTGGCGGTTCAGGAAGTGCGTCTGCGGAGCGAAAAACTGCAGCGCAACCAGTACGGTCATCGCCGGGGCAATGCATAACAGCACCTTGCCCATGAACAGCACGTCTTCGCGGTCCATGAACTGCGGCACCACGAAGATCATCGGGATGTGCAGGTAATTGATGCGGATGCCGTAGAGCGTGACGAACAGGTTCCCGACTTCCCCGAGCATGCTGAACGCGAAAGACAGGACAGCCAGCAGGAAGCTGAACGCAACGAACCCGTTGAGCGGAAACTTATGAAGGCGGAAGGCCAGCAAATACAAGGCCACGGCCACCGGGTCGCGCACAATCAGGAGCGGGTTTGCAAGACCCGGCACCACCCATTTTCTTAGAGCGCCTTCGAACAGGATCAGCAGCAGATACAGCCAGACCAAATGGCGGCCGAACCGTATAAGTGCGGATTGGGGGACCATCGTTTATGGGCTATTCGGGCAGGCTGGACAGGATCGCCGCCAGCAGGCGCTGCCGGTAGCTATTCCACGAGTTCCGGGCGGCGCAGTCGAGCGCGGCTTTACGCATCTCCGCAAGCGCGTCGCGGTGCTCCGCGAGCCACGCCAGTTTCTCCGCGATAGCTTCGGGCTGACGCGGCGGCACCAGAAACCCTGTCTCTCCTTCTGCAATCAGGTCGTCCCCGCCCGCATTGGGGGTGACGACGAGCGGGAGCCCTCGGCTCAGCGCTTCGAGCTGCACGTTTGCCCGGCCTTCCACGATCGACGGCAGCACCAGCACATGGCATGTGTCCATGAGCGCAAGCACCGCGCTGTTCGGTCGCGGGCCTTCATGAATGAAGCCATGGAACTGCTCCCGATAGAAGGCGGGCGGTGCCACGGGCGAGCCCAGCACGACGAGCTCAATGTCGCGGCGGTTCAGCAGCCGCATCGCAGTAAAAAGGTCCGCGAGCCCCTTGCGCTGGGTCATTGAGCCCGCGAACAGGACGCGCAGCACCGGGGCATCATGACGCGCGTGCGGCGCCTCAAGCGTGACGGGAGCGGGGGCGCCGTACGGGACGATGTGGATGGGCTTGCCGTTGCGAAGCTCGGCTGGAAGGGAATCCCGGACAAACGCGCTCGGGCAAAATATCGCATCGGCGGCTGCGGCTTCGCGCTCTTTTCGCTCAAGCTTCTCTGCCGAGTCGCGCGTGCCAACCAGCGTTGGTTCCCACTGCGGCAACCGCTCGGCTTCTTCATCGAGAAGCTGCCGGGAAAACGGACCGTAGGCGATAGGGAGCTCGTAGAGGCAACGCATCCCAGCCTCGCGCGCGGCTGCAAAGGTCCGCAGGCAGCCGTCCTCATACGCATACACGGCGGCGGCACCGCAATCCGGGCGCCTGCGAAGCTCTCGCGCAACCGCGGCGTCAAGCGCCGCGTAGACCGCATCGACGCAGAAGGGGCCGGACTCGTGACGGACCAGCGAGGCAAAGCCGAGTTTTTGCGCGAGCAGGCGGCCGGCATCACGCAACGGGTGGGCGCGCACAAGCGCCGGGGGCAGCGCATAAGACCGCCGGCACAGTTCGGCGCGGAGCGGCTTGGGAAGCGGCAAGCGGAGCAGCGCGGAGCTCTCGGGAAACCCAAAGGCGGTCCTGAAGCCGGCAAGACGCCCGGCGTCAGCCAGAGACTTGAGAGCCTGCCGCACGAAGGTGCTGCCTGTAGGATGGCTGAGGAGGATGCCGCCAGAAGCCTTCATTCCAGAGCGCCACGAAGTTCAGCCAGATAGTGCGCGGCGATCTGCTTCGGCTCGTGCTCCGCGAGGTGAGCCGGTGCGCGGGCCCGCAGGGTCTCGCATAGATCGGGTTTCTTGATGAGCCTCGCCATGCACGCCGCCAAAGCCTGCGCGTCCCCGTTTGGGAAAACGAGACCACAGTCGCCAATCGCGAACGGAAGGCCGCCATCGGCGGACACAATGGGCACGCAGCCGCACCCCATGCCTTCCAGCGCGACAACGCCGAAGGGCTCCGCCCAAAGCGAGGGCACGACGAGAATCTGGTGGCGGGCAAGTTCCGCGGGAAGGTCCATTGCGGACAATGCGCCCGTAAACACCAGCTTGTCTCCCAACCCGTGTTTCTTGACCTGGGCCTCCAGCGCACCCCGTTCGGGACCGTCGCCGATTACCGTGGCGGTCGGCGCGAGGCCCTCGTTCCTCAAAATCGCGAGCGCCTCCACGAAAACATTGCACCCCTTGTCCGACACCAGTCGCCCGAGAAAGACAAGGTCGCGCTCCCGGTGCACGCCCTCCGGCTTGGTGAAGATCGTGTTCTGATACGGGTTTGGGATCACGCGCGCGGGGCAGGGGAGGTCCTGCGCGATGGCGGGGCTCACCGCGACATTGCGGGCGCAGGGAAACACGAGGCGCTTGATCCGGTTCTTCCAGCCCTTGCGCTCGATCCAAGTGTGGTGTGCCACGACCCAGGGCTTGCGCTGGATAAGGACCGGCCACGCCGTGTGGAGCGAGATCTGGTTGTGCAGCACGACATCCGCCCACCGCACGAGCCTCCACAACCGCCGTGCAGACGGGTTGCGGTGCACCGGCCAGGGAAACTCTCGGCGTTCGCTGCCTTCCGGCGTCGCCGTCACAATCTGCACGCTGTGGCCAGCCTTCTGGAATTCCTCGGCCATCAGGAGCGTTACCGTCTCAATGCCGCCGAGCTTCGGCCAGTAATTGTGGGTGCAGATGAGGATACGCATAGGTAGGTTAGCTCAGATCTTGCAGAAAACGTGTCGCGATGTCCACGCGCGTTGAGCGGGCCGTGCCGCGCTTGAGTCTCCCCAAAATTCCGGGGAGCTCGGTATCCATAAGCTGGATACCGGGGCCTGGGGCCGGGGGAGGCGGGATGCCGAAATCGCAGTCGTTGCGGACCACGAGGACGGGAACCGCATGTTCCGCGAGCGACGTCACGGTGGAGCTTTTGCCGAGCAGGTTCCAGGGGGTGGTTGTGAACGCGAAGTCCAGGCCGCCGAAAAGATGAGCCACGTCTTTGGCGGGCAAGGGCCCGACCCGGTGCAGGAGCACCCCTTCCGGAGCCGCCGCCGCAGTGGCGTCCCAGCGGTTTTCACCGCCGCACATGTGCCCGACGGCAAGCAAAACAACAGGGCGTTTGGACGCTTTGGCGTCGCGGGCAAGGGTGCGCAACAGGGCCGCCGGCTGCCATTGCGGGTGCAGGGCTCCAAAGTGTGCGCCCAGCCAGAAACCGGCGCGGTTGTCCGCGGGCAACGGCACAGCCAGCTTCCGCAGCCAGTCCACAAACGTCCCGGTGGGCAAGGCGGCGAGAATCGGGATGGACCCGAAAAGGGGAAGCTGCTTCACCGGATAACCAAAGCGGCTTAGAAGCCCGACGTAGGGAGCCGCGTGCGTGTGGACGATGCGCGGGCGCAGGCGCTTCATGAACCGGCCCATATCGGCCCGTTGGACGAGCCCGATCAGTCGCAATTTCAGCGTGCTATCGCGGTGGGCGCCGATCCACACTTCGTGGAACATCGTCTGCACCACGCAGCCCTTGACCAGGGGCTCAAGAAGCTTGCCGAGGCGGGCCAGCAAGCCGCGCGGGTCGTAGCCGTATGGGCTTACCTGCACGCTCACCGTGTCCGGCTTCCACGCCGAAAAGTACGCGGCAACCTCACGGGCATCGGAGAGGTTCCGCAGCGCGTCTTTCAGGCGCAGCGTGGGCAAGCCCGAAGGGTCTGGTGTGCCCGGCGCCGGGGCGAAACGGTCGCACAGCGACAGCATAGCGGCCTGATGGCCAGCCTCCACACACGAGAGGGCGAGGTTTCGGGTGTAATCGCCCACACCGTCACGCTCCGCTTCCAGGCAATTTGTGACAAACAGGATCCTCATCGCTTTCGGGCGCAAAGTTGGTTTCGGAGCGTTTCGATCACCACAACAGGTGAGACGGGCGCCGGCGCTTCCGGCTCTGGGCCCAGGATGGCTTGCCCGCGGTGACCCCATTGGCGCGCGTGGGCGCTTGCGGAAGCGAACCACCGCCCGAGCACGACCACGGCCGGTACGTCGAGCGCCGCTGCCGCGTGCATCATCAGGCTGCTGTTGCACAACACCGCGTCCGAGACCGCAGCCAACGCGAACGTTTCGCGCAGGGAAAGCTTTCCGCAGAAATCCTTCACGCCGGGCGCCGCAGCCGCGATCTGTGCCCCCAACGGGCCGTCTTTGGGTCCTCCAGTAACGGCCACCGCGGCCGTCTGCATCAGGACGTTCGCCGTTTGCGCGAAGTACGCGGGCGGCCACGCCTTCTCCGGAAAGCCAGCACCCGGCGCTAGCAATACTCTCGGACGCGGCGCCCCGGCCCATAAAGCCTCGCCAGCAGCCAGTTCAGCGGGCGTCAGGGCAAGGATGGGCTTGGTGTAGGCGGCAGACTGTGCGCCCAGTTCCGCGGCAAAGCGCAGGGAGGCGGCGCCCACGTGCAGGTCTGGTGCAAAATCCACCGAACGCCAGCAGCTCTGGTGGCCTCCAGCGTAGCCCCGTACACCGAGGCGGCACCGTATGCCCGCCCGCGCCAGAAGCGCGGTTCCCCAGATGCTTCCCAGGACGTCAATGCCCACGTCTGGAGCCTCGCGCCGGATGGCTTCAATTTCCGGTGACGTCAGCAAATACTTCAGCCGTGCGCGCGGGCTTTGATCCTGAATCGGGTGGTTATGCCAGGGTGCATTGACCGGAAGGATGGCATCGACATGCGGGTTGTTTTCGACAACCGGGCGCGCCCAGTCTCCGCACCCGAGCACGATCCGTGCGGACGGGAACGCGTCGCGCAGCGCCGCGAACAGGGGGGTGACGACCAGGAGGTCGCCGAGATCGTTGTTCCGCAGGACGAAGATCGAGCGCACGACCTTGGGCGGGGGCTGTGCTTTGGGCGCGAGCACCCGGAGCACCTGCTCTGCAATGTTGCGGCGAAAAGACATGACGTGATCAGGCGTTCCGCTTTACGCGCCGGCGCTGACGCAGCCACCAGAGCGGCGGGAGCACGAGCAGGTAGCCCAGTTCCACCGCGGCCCACGCGAGGAACTTGAGGCGGCTGCTCCATGGCTGTTGCATCAGCGCCTCGCGGGCGTAGTCGCGCAGGACGTAACGGGGCCGAAACTCAAAATCGCGGACGCTACGCCCGTGCTTGAGCGCCAGATAGAAATAAGACTCGTGCCCGCGTATGCGGCGGAACCCGCGCGGAAACGGCCGTTGGGGGTGCAGCACTTCAGCCTGCGGCACAAACTTGTGCGCGAGCGTTGCCGCCTCTATCCTGAGCCGCAGGTCAACATCCTCCAGTTGTGGGAATGGGAAACCGGGATCAAATCCGCCGAGCTGCGAAAAGGCTTTCCGGCTCAGTATCAGGTTGCACGACCACAAGAATCCGCCGTCCCGGTTTTCCGGCGCGTATTCGAACGGGGTGCGCCGCGGGCGGTCGCTCACCGTGCGCCCTTCATACACTTCCACTTCCGGCTTCAGCGCGGCCGCGAAAGCCGCAAGCCAGCCGGGACTGGGAATGCAGTCGTCGTCCGTGAAAACTATCCACGCACCAGATGCCTGCGCGGCCCCGTGATTGCGGTTCGCGGCAGGCCCTTTCCTGGGGCCCTGGGTCCATTTTGCCCACGGGTATGCTTCCGAGACCAGTTTCTCAACGGTGGGAACCCCGTCATCGGTCACAATGACCTCGTAATCGCCCGGAGGCAGGTCCTGCGCCCCTGGTGCCAGGCGGTCCAGACAGGCGCGAAGGGTGTCCGGTCGCCTGCAGGTTGGGATAACCACGGAGAAGCGCGGCGAGCTCATGACTGGCGAAAGGCGCGGCGGGCACGCCCGAGGCGCTGTTTCAGGGTGGCGAGGGCACCCGGTTTTGGACGGCGCGCATACTGCTCGATGTAACTCGCCCGCTCGCTCGCGGTCAGGAAGTCGAGGAACAGGCGTCCAATCGGCGTCTCGGGGTCAGGCTTCGCTCCGGCCCAATGGATGAGGTAAGGCATGCGCTCCAGTGAAGACCAGTAGGGCTTGTAATCGCCCGCGTAATCGCCAGCCCAGGTGGACTCCATGTTTACGGGCGGCAGCGTCAGGTTGGTCACCGGCACGTTGGTCGCCGCCACGAGCAGGTTGTAGCCCGGTTGGTCGTGGAAGCGGTGCCTCACGCACGTTTCCACGAACTCTGGAGCCTCCGCCCGAGCCCGGAGCGTCGGAAAGTCATAGAGCGTCGGCTCGCACGCGAATTGTCCGGCGTTGAACACACGGGAAGGCCACAGTGTTGAACGCGCGTGCAGCCAGGCGCGCGACTCCGCCGTGACGGTTTCGTCCGGGTTGTGCCAATGCCCGCAGCTTGCCACAAAGCCAGCGTGGGCGCGCAAGGCGTCTGCCGGGTTGCGCAGGAACACGACATCCGTGTCCACGTATTGATAAGCGCCAGTCAGCAGGCACTGATACTTGCGCATGATCGGCACCGTTCCGCGGCTTCGCAGCCATTCCATCAGGGCATCCTCGCGCCACCAACGCGCGTTCGGCGGCAAGGGGAACGTCGCATCGTCCGTGTAAGGGATCACCCAAAGGGGCAGGTCACAGCCCGTTGCCCGCAGGGAACGCTCCATCACGGAGAAGTAGAGCTGAACCGGCGCGCTCGCCAACGTGATGATCTTCTCGATGCGCATGGGGCGATATAAAGGGTAAAGCGGTCAGTTGGGGCTGCGCTGCTGGTACTTCAGGAGAAGGGGCAGGACGCGGCGGGCGCTCCAGTAGCGCGGGATAAAGTGAAGAGGATCATGCAGGCAACGGAGCGCCCAGCCGAGATAATACCGGTCCGCCCAGTCCGGGATGCGCACCTGGAGGCCAGCCATGAAGGCGAGGGCGGGGCCGGTGCACAGGATGCTCACCGGGAAGTCGAGGTTGCACTTCAGGAAAAACCCGAGTTTCTCCTGCGGCCCACTGCCAAGGTTTATGACGATGTAGCGCGGGCGATACTCCTTCAGCCGCTTCAGCAGGACCTGGTCTTCCACCGGCCCGACTCCGTAGAAGGGTGCCAGGTAGCAGTCTGAGGACGAGAGGCTGAATCCGCACTGGCCATTCAGGTAGTCCATCGACACCGCCCAGCTCTCGGCCGTTGGCATGATCCAGAACGTCCGCCCCGGCAGCGTGACGAGGGGTTCCTGGACGAACGCCTTGAGAAAGGTGTAGCAAGAAAGGCGTTTCAGGGAATCCCGTTTCAACAGGTTCCACAGCAGGACCATGAAACCACTGTCCGGCAGGATCGTGTCGGCATACTCAAGGCTCTGCCGGTATACCGGGTGCCGCTCCATATCCGCGATTCCAGGCCCGGATGGGGCGACGAGCAGCCCTGTCGCCTGGTGCACGCGTTCGAGGCATTCCTCGAGCGTTCCGGCGAAAAAAGGAAGCCCCAGAATGCGCCGATACGCATTCTTTGGCTGAGCGGAAGCAGTGGTCACCATTACGAGACTGCCGGCGGTTGGGGCGCCGTGGGCGCGTGGAGCGCGCCGCTTTGGTAGTGCCCGTAGGATGAACAGCAACAGCCAGTTGCGCAAGCGCGAGGTGTGCCTGTTTTCAAGGCCCGCCGCAGCTTCGTTTTACACCCGGCCCAGGCGTCCTCATGCATACTTTCTGAGAACGGGACCGGCCCCTCTGGGGGTTAGGAGCCCAGCACGTAGCGCCAGTTCAGGGGAACGTTCACGGACTCCCCGCTTTCGCCCACGATCGTCACTTCGTCGGCATCTTCAACGGGGGAGATGCTCACCACCATGCCGAACTCCGCCGACACCGGGTACACGCCCTGGATCAGGCGTACCGTCGTGGCGGACCGCGTCGAAAACGCGCCGCAGGTCGGCACCTCAATAGGCCCAAGCGGTGCCTTGCGCGCGAGCTCAAGCGGTCCCGCGAAGAACGAGCATGTCTCCTCAAGGCCCACGCGCCGGCGGTGTCTGCCCCGCCAGGGCTCCTGATGCCGCCCGCCATTCGAGAACCAGAACACAGTGCTCGGCAGCGTCTTTGGGGACTTCAGCGAAAACCACACGTAGCCGTCCATCGTCACGGCCGTCCACGCGAGCAGGCCCGGTGCACTCGAGACCATGACGAGGTCTTCAAAGCCTTCACGATCCGGGTATTCGTGCAGGGACGTCGTTCCGCCTGTAGCCAGGGGCACATTGTCCAAGGACTCAAAGGGGGCTCTCGGCTGAAGCGAGTTATACTCCCCGATAACCGGGTTGGTGAAGTCCTCCGCAACCTGGCCAAAAACAAAGGGGCTGGTGTTGATCAGCGCCGTCGCACCTTCGGGGACTTCCAGGATGGCGTGGTGGCCATAGGGGTAGCGGCCTTTTACGCCCGTGATAACGTGTTCTTGATAAACAGCCCTGTGGTTGTCTTCGAGGAAGATGGTCTTAACAACCTTCCCGGAAAACTGCTTCAGGTCCATCGCCATCGTCAGCTTCCGCGGGTTGCGGTCGATCAATTTCCACGTCAGGTTCGCGGTGTCCCCGTGGACCTTGTATTTGTCGGACGTGCCAAAGGGCAGGCAGAAGAAATCCCCGCGCAAAACACGCAGGAGCGGAAGCATGGAGGCAGGGACTTCGGCGGGTTCCCAAGGCGCCAGCGAATACGGGTTTACCCAACGGTGCTTGAGCTTGAACTGTACGGGGGCGAGGTGTCCGCCTTCGGCGGATACATACAGCTCGACCTTTTCTGCGCGCAGCCAATAACTCGGTGCGCCGTGGATCTGGGGCAGATCCCGCATGGGGAGTGAATGTTCCATTGCGGTTGGGGGAGGCGGTTCTGGTCTCTCATCTTCGCCGTTAGTTAAGGGCGGTGCCAACCTTGCTCCTTGCTCAATAAGTCCTTTCATCACACGGCTTGTCTGGGGATTGTTCACGGCTTCCTAAGCCGCCCCTGCATCTCCCTCAATCGCGTGGGACCGCAAATTTATCGGCTTCCAGACTGCATGCGCAATTTTCGCCCGGTCCTCCGGTTTTCGGTTCAACAATAAAGTACAACGGGAGAACGGGTCTCCGTTGCGGCCTTTTGACCGGTCCGTTCTAATTCACTAACCACCCTTATGGTCGCCACGCCCGATCCCCTCCTGCTTTGGCCGGAAGGAGCGCCTGGAGCGTTCGGTTCCGAGCTGCGAGATCGTCCCTGCCTGTATGCCTATCCCGCGGAATCCGGCCGTCCGCGCCCGGCCGTCATTGTGTTTCCTGGTGGAGGTTATTGCGGGCTCGCCCCCCATGAGGGCCGGGACTACGCGCTGTTCCTGCGGGAGCACGCTGGGGTGCACGCGTTTGTGCTGCAATACCGGCTCGGTTCACACGGCTACCGCCATCCGCGCATACTGGAAGACGCTGCCCGGGCCGTCCGGGTCGTTCGTGCCCGCGCAGCCGAATGGGGCGTCGACCCGGCCCGTCTCGGCGTCATGGGCTCGTCGGCGGGCGGTCATCTCGCGTCCACGCTCCTCACACATTTTGAGCCCGCAAAACCTGACGCACCGGACCCGCTGGACCGCCCGTCCTCGCGGCCAGATTTCGGGATCCTCTGCTACCCGGTGATCTCGCTCAAGGAGGGCCTGACGCACATGGGCTCACGCACCGCCCTTCTCGGCGACAACCCGCCCGCGGGCCTCGTTGACTCGCTCTCCAACGAAACCCAGGTCACCGCGTCCACGCCACCGTGTTTCCTTTTCCATACGGTGGCGGACACCGCGGTTCCTGCGGAAAACAGCCTCGTGTTTGCCAGCGCCCTGCGAAAAGCGGGCGTGCCCTTCGATCTCCACCTTTACCAGAAGGGAGTCCACGGGATCGGCCTCGCCGTGCCGCCCCCGTTTCTCAACGCCCATCCCTGGTCCAAGGATCTGCTTTTCTGGCTCGCTGAAAACGGCTGGCGCGGATAGCCCGCTCCTCACGAAACGTCGCTCACCATACTATTCAATTGGAGCGCCTGCACATCAAGGTTGCTGCTTGCGCGAGCGTGGGGACGGGCCGTTCACGCTCGCAGCAGCTTCGGCGCTTTTTGCAAACAGGCACACACGCTACGGAGAAGCGGCTACATATACTGAAACGGCTCTGAAATGACGGCCGTCGGCGTCGCGCCCTCCATGCGCCAAACGCCGACGGCCCGGTATCCTTACACAGCCAGAGCCTGTCGCAGTTCCTCCCCTCGCTCCACGTCAGGCCCCGGGGTCCCGGAAGGACGTCCTTGCGGGTCGTCTTTCCGGACATGGCGAATATGCTCCGGCACGGTGCTTCCGGCAACCGGACGAAGGCCTCGGGCTTCGCCTTGCAGGGATTGGGCCCGTGCAGAAACGTCGGAGTGGAAGGCGCCTTTCACGGCAAGATGCAGCGCAGGGCATCGTGCGTGCCGTGCGGGCTGGCCTGTAAGCGGCTTGGCATGGCGCTAGCAACCATTCACCAACACGCCGGAGGCACGCAGGTTGCCCCCGGAAAACACCCAACACACACACGGCCGTACGGGGAGCCGTCCTGGCTTCCCGCCTGGCTCCTTCGCTGCCATGTCCAGACTTCCCGTAATAGATCGCGCTTCCCAGGATACCTATGCCTGGCTCAACCAGATTGCAGACCTAACCGGCATTCCCGATACCCAGCTGGCCTACCACGCCCTCCGGGGCGTGCTCTTTGCCCTTCGGGATTGCCTGATACCCGACGAGGCGATGGACCTTGCCGCCCAGCTTCCCATGCTCGTGCGCGGTATTTTTTTCGAAGGCTACCGGATCGCCCATAAGCCCATGCGCTGCCGTAGCCGCGATGAGTTCCTCCAGCGCGTGCACGACGAACTGCAGCAGAGCCGCATCAACCTCGCTCCCGAAGTCGCCACGGAAATCGTCCTGAAAGTGCTCTCGGACCACATCAGCCAGGGCGAGGCTCGCCAGGTGCATGACATGCTGCATTCGCGCATCCAGGCGCTTTGGCCAAAAGCCGCCTGAGCCTTCGGGGGCGGAGTTTTGGGTTGAAGGGGGTGGGGGCCTCGGCCAACACTGGTTCCGGCGTCCGGCTATACCCGGGGCCGTGTGAACCGACGATGAAACATCTCTTCTCTTTGTCCCGTTTCTTTTGCGCCTCCCTCAACGCTCTTAAGATTATTGCCTGTGGCGCTCTGCTGACAGGAAGCGCGCTGGCAGCCTCGCCCCTGCGCGTCGTGGGCTCGGACTTTCTCGAAGCTCCCCTGAAGCCTGTTTTCCGCAAATATGCAGACGAGACTGGCCAGGCTGTGAACGTGAACATGCACGGCAGCCTACCGGCGATGAAAGATCTCGCGAGCGGTCAGGCTGACGTCGCTGTCATTGCGGTGCCGCTCGGCGAAGCCCAGATCGCGAAGCCCCTGGTGTCCGTCCCGGTTGCCTTCCAGTCTGTCGTGGTGATGGTGAACCGCCAAAACCCGCTCACCGAAATCTCCGTAAGGCAGCTCGCCGGCATCTTCGGCACCGGCGTCGAACGCGAACTGACCCGCTGGGAAGACCTCGGCCTCACCGGCCTCTGGACCAACCGGCCCATCCAGGCCATCTCCGTGAACCGTCAGGAAGGCGTCGTCCAGGAGCTTTTCCGCAGCACCGTCCTCAATGGCGGGCAGTTCAAGCCGAACCTGCAAACCTTGGACTCCCCGGAGCGCGTGCGTGACGTCCTCCGCACGGAGGCCGGGGCCATCGCGATTGCCGGCCGGCCCGCGGGCGACGACAAGACGAAGGTCCTCCTCGTGTCGTCCGGAAAAAGCGGCCAGGGCGCCCAGCTTGCGTTCCCGCCCACGGAAGAAAACCTGCTTTACGGCGACTACCCGATCCGCCTGCCGTTCCTCATTGTTTTCCGCGAAGAAAATCGCGCGGAAGTGAAGGGACTTGTGCGTGCGCTCCTCAGTGACGAAGCTGCGGAACAGCTTGGCCATGCGGGGTTTTTCGCTATTCCGTCTGCGGCGAGAAAAAGATTCGTTCTAGAGCTTGACATCAGAAATTAAATTCCCAAATTGAAGGCCTCTCACGCGGGACTAGACGGTTCCGCAAACGCTCAAGCGGGCGTAGCTCAGTTGGTAGAGCACTACCTTGCCAAGGTAGTTGTCGTGGGTTCGAATCCCATCGCCCGCTCCACTTTCAAAGCCCTTCGGATCTTCGGTCCGGAGGGCTTCTTCTTTTCCGGAATCCGCCGCTTCCTCCCGCGCGCTTTTTGAGCCTTGTTTGGCCGCCTCCATCCATGCGATTATTCGCGCGCCTGAGCCGCGCAACGTACCGCCCGGGCTTCTTGCCTTGCCCATGAACGTCGCTTCGCCTGAACCCGCCGCCACAGTGGCCTGCGGTGTCACCACGCAGAAGGCTACTTCCCGGAGCGCTCCAGCGGTTTGTCTGGGGCAGCGTCTGTATTGGTACGGGTCGCACACCGGCTATTACACGCAGATTCCCAAGGCATTGGCGGCCCTTGATCCCCGCACGCGGACCGTCTACCAGCGCAAAGGCCTGCTCCCGCGCGTCGTGGGCAAGGCGTTCTCGACGCTTTACGGGTGGCCTCCGCGTAACCAGTCGGAAACGTGTTCCGAAATCGAGTTCCTAGCCTCGTATCTGTGGAATCCCACGCGCCCGCACCATATCCTGTCGCTTGAGGAACACCTCAACATCCTGACTTTCTGGAACAAGGCCCCTCTTTCCCTCATCGGCACGATACACCTCCCGCCTGCCGTCTGGCGCCCGCGCGACCTCGACCGCCTGCACCGCTTATCAAGCGCCATCGTCCTTTACCGCTCCGATTTCGCGTTCTTCGAACCCTACGTCGGGAAAGGGCGCTTGCGGTTTGTCCGGCACGGCGTTGATACCACGTTTTTCAAGCCGGCGAAGGATAAGCCCTCCGGTCCGCCGCGGCTGTTTTTCGCCGGCCAGTTCCACCGCAACACGCTCATGCTCCAGCGCGTCATAACAACGCTGCTGAAGCGCCATCCGTCCTTGCGGTTCGATCTGCTGGTGAATCCGAACGCGCGCGACCAGCCCGGCCTTCCCGAGTTGGCGAAGCTGGACGCGGTGACGTGGCATCAGGGCGTGTCGGACGAAGCCCTGCGCTCGCTCTACCAGAATGCGACGCTACTCATCCTGCCCATGTCCCACAGTGGCGCAAACAATGCCGTTGTGGAGGCGTTGGCCTGCGGGCTCCCTGTTGTTACGACAGACGTGGGGGGCGTCCGCGACTATGGCGGGGGCGAGGTCTTCCCGCTCGTTGCCAACGACGACGACGCAGCCATGGTCGCCCTCGTTGAGCGGTATCTGGATGAGCCACCGTGGCACGCCCAGGTCTCCCGTGCGTGCCGCGCTTTTGCTGAAGCAAACCTGCCGTGGTCCCTCGTGGCGCAGCAGCACCGGCAGGCCTACGCGGAGCTGATGGGGTAGCCACGCACGGCGTGGGCCGATTCTATTGGGCTGCACGGGCTCCATATGCCGCTACGCTCACCTGCGGGCTATCGCGCACGGCGTGGGCCGATTCTATTGGGCTGCACGGGCTCCATATGCCGCTACGCTCATTGGCGGGCTATCGCGCACGGCGTGGCGTTTCTCTGTATCCAATTTCACGCGTTAAATGCCTCGCGTGTTGCTCTTGGTTTCCACATCGCACAGGATCGTCCCATGGCGACCCAAAGCGTCCTTGAGGCAGCCCGGCAGGTGCCTGTGGCGGGCAAGTTCGATGTCATCGTGTGCGGGGGCGGTCCAGCCGGCCTCGCCGCCGCCGTAGCAGCGGGTAGGGCAGGGGCAAAGGTGATGCTTATTGAGAGCCACGGTTGCCTCGGCGGGATTTGGACCGCCGGCGCGCTGCCTTGGCTGCTCGACGTCGGGAACAAGGGCGGCCTTCTGACCGAGATTCTCCAGCGTCTGGCGCAGCGCGGCGCTTGTCAGCCCGTCCACTGGACCGGCATCGCGTGCGACCCGGAAGAATTGAAGCTGCTGCTCGAAGAGCTGTGCGCGGAGGCCAAAGTGCGCGTCCGCCTGCACACACGCATTTGTTCTGTAATCAAGGACGGCACCCGCGTGCGCGGCGTCGTCACGGAAAGCAAGTCGGGCCGCGAGGCCTGGGAAGCTGCCGTGACGGTCGACTGCACGGGCGATGGTGACGCCGCGGCACAAGCCGGTTGCTCCTTTGACTTCGGGCGCGATGCCAGTGGCGAAAGCCAGCCCATGAGCCTCCTTTGCATCCTCGCGGGCGTTGAGGATAAGGACATCCCCGCGCATCTCCATATCGACGGGAAACCCTGGCGCGCGGACTGCGAGGAGACGCTTAAGCTCCTTCGCGCCAAAGGCGTCGAACCCAGCTACGGCAGCCCCGTCTTCTTCCGCATCCACTTGAACCTGTTCGCCCTGATGGCGAATCACCAGTACGGCGTCTGCGGGCTGAATGCGGACGACGTCACGCGGGCCACGCTGGAGGCCCGGGCCGAGGTTAACCGGATCGTCCGCGCCCTGCGTGCCCACGGCGGTGCTTGGGCGAACTTGCGCCTCGTGGCCACGGGCGAGCAGATTGGCGTGCGTGAAGGCCGCCGCATCCACGGCCGTTACACGGTGACGGTGGACGACCTGATCGAAGGCCGGCGCCAGGACGATGCCGTGTGCCGCGTGACGTTCCCCGTGGACATACACTCCACCAGCAAGGCGAAGGGCACCAGCTTCGGCAGCGAAGGCGTCAAAGCGAAGCCTTACGACATTCCCGTGCGTGCCCTCATCGCAAAGGACGTAGATGGCCTCATGATGGCTGGCCGGTGCATCAGCGGCGATTTCTTCGCTCACGCAAGCTATCGCGTGACTGGCAACGCAACAGCTATGGGCGAAGCCGCAGGTATCGTCGCAGCCCGTGCCGCGGCGCAAGGCGTGTTCCCGCATGAAGTCCGCTGGGCTGAAGTCGCCCCCACGCTTCAGACCGCCGCCCGATAATACTGAGCTCAAAGAGCCGAAAACAAAAAAAGCGTCTCCGGTTGGAGGCGCTTTTTTTGCGCGAGCACATCCCGTTCAGGTTGCCGCACCGTCGGGGTCACACGCCTATACTCGCGCCGATATGAGAATCAATTTTCACGCTCGCGCCCCTGCGCCGGGCGCAGAGGCGGCGTGGATGTGAAAGCGCTCTGGCGTGCCCGGCCTGAGGGCGGGACCGCAGGCTTACGCGAAGCCGCGTTCGCTCGTTTCCGCAAACGTGATAACGGCCTGAATCACGCGATGGCTCGCCTTGGCATGCCCGCGGAGCCGTTCCATGGCCTGGCTGCGGTTCAGCCCTTCGCGGTAAAGGATCTTGTACACCGCCCGTGCGAGCTCGATCTCCTCCGGGGCAAACCCGTTGCGCTCCATGCCCACCTTGTTGATCGTGCGAACCTCGGCTGTCGCGCCGTCCGCGATCATGAAGGGCGGCAGGTCCTGGACGAGCTTTGAGCCCGCTCCCACCATCGCAAAAGCCCCCACGCGGCAAAACTGGTGGACGCCCACGCCCCAGCCCACGTTGGCGTGATCCTGCACGATCACGTGCCCGCCGAGCGCCGCGTGGCTGCTCATGACGAGGTGGTTCGAAACCTGGCAGTCGTGCGCGATATGGCTGTAGGCCAGGATCACGTTGTCGTTGCCGACGACCGTGAACTCGCCGTCATTCGTCGCCAAGTGCGCCGTCGTGAATTCCCGGAACACATTGCGGTCTCCGATCTTGAGCCCGCAGCGCCCGCCCTTGTACTTCAGGTCGTGCGTCTTGCCGCCAATATAGGCGTAGGAAAAGACTTCGTTGTCCGCGCCCATTTCCGTGTAGCCGTCCACCGTGGCATGGTGGTGGATACGCGTGCGGGCTCCGATGCGCACTGTTGCGCCGATGTAAGCGTAGGCGCCCACTTCCACGCCGTCCGCCAGTTCGGCGCCCGGTTCAATAATCGCGGTGGGATGGATGCGGGTGCTCATGGCTCGGAATGGCGTCTTAGGCGGGATCTTCCCCGGCGTCGAGGATCGTGAACATCAGTTCGGCGGACGACACGACCTTGCCGCCGACGCGGCACACGCCCTCCGCAACGCCGATCTTGTGGCCGCGCGATTTCGTCAGCTTCACGTTCACTTCAAGCTGATCCCCCGGCACGACGGCCTGACGGAACTTCACCTTGTCCGCGCTCATGAAGAAAGCGACCTTGTTCTCAGCGCTGACGCGCCGGAGCATAAGGATGCCCGCCGCCTGCGCCATCGCCTCGATCTGCAACACGCCCGGCATAACGGGGCGCCCCGGGAAGTGTCCCTGGAAAAACGGTTCGTTGATCGTCACGTTCTTGATGGCCACGAGCTCGTCGTCCGACTTTACCTCGGTGACGCGGTCGATCATCACGAACGGGTAACGGTGGGGTAGCAGGTCTAGGATCTGGCGGATGTCCAACACCTTCTCCTGCGAAATCTGCGTCATGCGCAGCGGCTTCGCCGGCTTCTTCCCCGCCTTCTTCTGCTCGTAAAGCTCCCGCAGCGCGCGCGTGAGCTGCGCGTTCAGCGCGTGGCCGGGCCGGACGGCGATGATGTGCGCCTTCAGCGGCAGGCCCAGAAGCGTCAGGTCCCCGACGATATCAAGGATCTTGTGGCGGACAAACTCGTCTTTGAACCGCAGGGGCTCTTTCGAAAGGATCTTGTCGCCCTTGATGACGATGGCCGAATCAAGGCTGCCGCCCTGGATCTTCCCCATCTTCAGCAACTGCTCGATGTCCTCATACACCGTGAACGTCCGGGCCGGAGCGATCTGCGCCACGTACGATTCCGGGTCGATGTCGATCGAAAGGTGCTGCGTGTGGATGCCACGGTCGTCCGCGGACGTGCATGTGACCTTGAACCCGTCGTAGGGTAGGGCGATCAGCGAACGGTTGCCCTCCGTCACCGACACCGGCTGGTCGAGCACGAACACCTCGCGGTCGGCGGCCTGGTCAACGGGCTCGGCTTCCTGGACAAGGTTGACGAAATGCTTGGCCGAACCGTCCAGAATCGGCGGCTCGCTCGCGTCCATCTCCACGATCGCGTTGTCCACGCCCATCCCGGAAAGCGCGCTCAGCACGTGCTCCACCGTATGGATCTTCGTGTGCCCGGAAGAGACGGTGGTGCTGCGGACCAGGTCCGTCACCAGTTCCACGCTCGGGCGGATCTCCGGCTTGCCGTAAATGTCGAGGCGACGGAACACGATACCCGTATTCTCGCCCGCTGGCTTGAGCGTCAGGTGGACTTCTTCTCCGGTGTGAAGGGCTTTGCCCTTGATGGAGGCTTCTCGCAGGAGCGTGCGCTGCTTCATTTAACGGATTTTGGGCGAGCCGGGTCTAACAGAGCAATTTTCGGAAAAATCTTCGGACGCCCGCGACCCGCTGTCCAGCTCGGACGAACGGGCCGCGGCGCGGCCGGAGTCGTGGCGTTTTTACGCGACGCGCTCTACGATGAGCTGCGGCGGAGCCGGGCGCTTCGGCGCCAGACGGTAAGCGGAGCGCAGGTATTCCAGCGCGGCTTCCAGCTTCGACTCGTCGTTATAGTGAATCATCATCAGCGGCTCGCCCTGTTTCACCTGGGCGCCCACCTTCTGGATGCCGGACACGCCTACCGCCGGGTCAAGCTTGCCCTTCTTCGTCATCGCAAGCACCTGCACACCGCGCGCGATCATGCCCGCGTTGATCGTGTGCACGTAACCGCGCTTCGGAGCCGGCAGCTTCCGGATGTACTTGGCCTTCGGGAACTTGTCCGGGTGGTCAACGAAATCCGTGTTTCCGCCCTGGGCCGCGACCATCTCCTTGAACTTGGTCAGGGCCGAGCCGTCCCGCAGGTGCTTCTCCACCGTCTGCTTTGCCGACAGCGTGGAACCCGCGACGCCAGCCAGGCGCACGATCTCCATGCCCAGCTTCAGCACGAGCTCCTTGAGGTCCTCGGGGCCTTCGCCCTTGAGGAGCGCAATCGCTTCCTGCACTTCGAGCGCCGTCCCTACCGTGTCACCGAGCGGCTGGTTCATGTCCGACACCAGGGCCACGCAACGACGCTTCATGCCGCGCGCCACGCGGGTGATCGAGCGGGCGAGCTGCTTGGCCTGCTCCAGGTCCTTGATAAAGGAACCGTTGCCCCACTTGACGTCCACAACGAGCCCTTCGGCGCCTTCCGCGAGCTTCTTGCTCAGGATGCTGCCCGTGATGAGCGGCAGGCTCGGGATCGTCCCGGTGTTCTGGCGCAGCTCGTAGAGCATGTTGTCCACCGGAGCAATGTCCGGGTTCTGCATCGCCATCGCGCAGTTGATGCGCACGAGCTGGTTTACAAAATCCTTCAGCGGCACGTTCGCATTGAAACCCGGAATGGCCTCAAGCTTGTCGATCGTGCTGATCACAAAGTCCTCGTCGATACCCGTCATCGACGGCATGACCACGCCGCACGACGCCGCCAGCGGCGCAAGCACCATGCCGGTCTTGTCACCCACGCCACCCGTGGAGTACTTTGCGATCTTCGGCTTCGTGATGCGCGAGAGGTCCACGACCTCCCCGGAAAGCATCATCTCTTCGGCAAAGACGGCCGTTTCCTGTGCCGACATGCCCTGGAAATAAATGGCCATCCCCAATGCGGCCATCTGGTAATCGGGCATTTCCTTGTCCAATACCGAGTCAACTACGTAACGAATCTCGTCTTCGGTGAACTCGCCCCCATCGCGTTTTTTCTCAATGAGATAGGAGAAGGAAGGCTTGATGAACTTACGACCTGCCCCAGCGTTCTTTTCGGCCGTCATATTAGGTGAAGTAACAATGTTGACGGGGTAGCCACCCCGTAAACCATTTATTGCTAGGCTATTAAGCAAATAAAAGTCGAGCCTTTTTTTTGGTCCCGGGCATAAGCTTGGGCTTTGCGAACGGGGTCTGCGGGAGAAGTAGCAGCATCCGCCAGCTCAAAGGAAAATACGTATAAATACCTGCGTATCTATTTAACCTGGTGGGGCTTAACCCGACGGCTTCAGGCCCCGAAGTTTTGTATGGTTCTGAGCCTTACCTGCCCCGCGGGGAGCCGCAGTCAGTGTGAAACCGGTCCTGGTTCAGGCGGGGGCCGCGTGGTGCGGCCTTCTACCCATTCGCCATGGAAGTATACGGAACGGGGATGTCGGGGAACGCCGCGTTCGCCGGTCTGCAACTGGACGAGAACGAGGTCCACGAGGGCAGCCCCGATTGCGCGAAGCTGGGGGGCCACGCCGGACCAGTCTGCAACATCGGGGGCGTGCCACAGGTGGGCCACCCCGATGTCTTCGGGCACACGCAGACCGGCGTTTTCCAGCGCGGGAACGACTTCACAATTTGAGCAGATCACGGCATCCACCCGTTCCCGGTGTATCCAGTCCTCCACCTTGCGGAGGCGGGATTTCAGCGGGTTCGCCCCGATCTCACGGTCCGTCAGGAATCGCACCCGGCTAGACTCCGCCAAGTCGTGCTGAATGCGCAGAAAGGTTGAAGTATAACTCTGCATCGTGGTGATATCCAACCAATTGGACAGGCACAAGCCGATGCGCTGGTAACCGCGTTCGCGCAATTTCGTGAAAGCGAGCCGCAGGTTGTAGCTCCAGTTTGCTTCACTCGCGTGATGCCTTGGTTGCAAACTGGAATGCAAGCCTATGGCCACACTGAAGTCCTCCCAGTCGGCCTGTATCAGTTTGTTATTGTAGGCAGCGGGCAAAATCAGGCCCGTAATGCCGCGCGCCTTCAAAGTGCGCATAACCTTTTTTACGTAAGTAAGATCGTCCGGGCGAAAACTCGGGTCGGTGGGGTCATCGGCTAGCCAAAGTTCCTGAATATCCAGCCCAAGGGAGGCTGCGCGTTCAATAGCGCCCGATGTAAGCTCGGCACGCGGCCCCGTGTACAGGGCCTTGCGGTCATTGAAGGGGTTGAGGATGGCTAAGGAGTAAGTCGTGGGCTTCTTTGTTTTTCGCAGGGAGCTCATCAGGGCTGCAACGGCGTTGGGCTGGTAGCCCATCCTCTTGGCAACCGCGAGCACGCGCTCACGTGTGGCCTGGCTGCATTTGGGGTGATCCCGAAAGGCGCGTGAGACCGTAATGGGCGAAACGCCAGCCGCACGCGCAACGTCGTTCATTGTGAATTTCATTTGAAAAGCGGGGTCGCAGGCGGCGGGTGCAGAGAGAGGGACAGCGTTATCCCTTCACGAGGATTGAGCGCCTTACTGGGAAATGCAAGAATACTCCTGTTTACCGCGACCTGTGCTGGTTTGGCCGCACCTTGTTCCCCCCTAACTATACCTACTCCCCTCGTTATGAAGAGCCTTGTTGTGTGGCTGAATTGTCCCCTTCGGCACGCGATGCCCTCCAGGTTATGTTCACCCTGCTGTAGGTGAAAATTGCTCTTTGCCAGTCCGTCGCGATTCCCAACTGATAATATCCCTTTTGCGAAACAGGCATTCCGGAGAGTTCATCCATCCATCCGGCCTGTTGTTAATACCCCCCTTTTCTTCGTTTTCGTATGTTTCGCCCTCTCGTCCCCGTTATGAGTCCGCGTGCCTGCCGCGTAACTGGCTCCCGCTTCCTGTGGCTGTTTTCGCTTCTGGCGCTTGTGCTTGCGTTTGGAGTGACCCCTGCGCACGCACAAACGAACCTGGCGGCTGGGCGCCCAACGACGGTGAGCTCGCTGATGGACCTTACGTCCAGCCCGCCGTCGCTCGTGGACGGGAGCACGACAAATGGCAGGCAATGGAAGAGCCTCGCCCAAATTCCCCAGTGGGCGGAAATCGACCTCGGGCAAAACGCCAGCCTGACGGGCCTGCGGCTGGTCGGGGCGGTGGCGAGTGGCGATTCCAACCTGCGGCCCAAGGCTTTTACGCTGTCGCACTGGAACGGGAGCGCCTGGGAGACCATCACTTCGGCCTCCAACGTGGACAGCAACGATTACTCCCTCACCTTCTCCGCCGTCGTCACGGGGCGGCGCATCAAGCTGGACTGCACGGAGCTTGAGGGCGTGCGAATCGGGATTGTTGAGCTGGAACTCCTGGGCACGGCCCACCGCGTCCAGCTCGCCAGCAGCGTGCCTGTTTCCGGCGGTACGACCTCGACGCCCTCGGCGGCCGTCACCCTTACTTTCGCACAGCCCATCGCCGCCGCGGACCTCACAAAGGCGGTGGTAGAGCGCACGAGCGACAACGCGACGGTGGCGCTCACGCCCTCCGTCTCCGGCAAGACGCTCACCCTTGCCCACGCTGGTCTTGCCTGGGATACCGAATACCGGGTGCGCATTCCGGCCGGGACGATTGGCCGTGCCGACGACGCGACGCCCAACGGCCCGATTGATTACACCTTCCGCGTTGCCAAGCAGACGCCGCAGGTGGCGACGATGGCGGACTGCCAGCCTGATACAGGCGCAGCAATCCAAGTCACTTTCGACCGTGACGTGACGCTCCTGAATGGCAGCCAGATCGCTATTCGAAATGCGACCACGGGCGTGGCGCTCGGCGGGATATCAGCGAGCGTGAACGGGGCCGTCCTCACGATCCAGCACGACGCTACGACCGACCGCCAATCCTACCTGCTGGAAATCCCCGCAGGCACGTTGGAGGACGCGGCCGGCACGGATAACGCCCGCATTGTGCGGCCTTTCTTTGCGGGGCAATACATGCTGCTCAACAGTTCCTTCACGGTCGATTACGAGAACTGGACGACCGCGAAGCTCCAGGGAGCGTCCTATAACGGAACCCAATACTGGCTGAGGGACGCGACCTTTCCTGGCCCGACAGGCGACCTCAGCTATGTGCGCTCGACACAGGTGATCGACACGGACTACCTCGCTTCGCCCGCCCTCAACCTCGTCGCAGGCCGTCAGTACGCCCTCAGTTTTAAAGGCACGCTCGAGAGCAACCGCCCGATCACCGCAAACCTGAATTCCACCCTTGGCCGGAGCGGCATGACGGAGCTTAAGGTCTTTGAAAGCACCCGCAACATCTACATCTCTTTCTACTACGAGACGCTCACGCATATTTTTACTCCCGAGAACTCGGGCAACCAGTACCTGATATTCACGCTTGGCGGTTCGGGCGCGACCAACGCTTACATGGACGGAATATCCGTGCGCGAGGTGGTACCGCCGGTGGTTGAGATCACCAGCCCCACCGCCAGCGCGACATTCAACGAAGGTGATCCCATCACGATCACGGCGGACGCCATGGGGCTGAGCGGTGCGGTGACGAAGGTGGAGTTCAAGGATGGCGACACGGTCCTGAAAACGTTTACCGAAGCCCCGTTCACGTACAACTGGACCAATTACCTCCCGGGCGCCCACACACTCTCGGTCGTCGCGACCGACGAGCACGGCGGCACGACGACCCGGACCGTGAGCATTTCCATCAACTTCGCCGATGGCACACTGGCTCCCTTCGTGCACTACCGCTTCGACGATGCCACCCATGGCTGGAGCGGCGTGAGCAGCCTGCGGGCCGATACGGGAGGCGCGCTCGGGCAGGAGGTTTACAATGCCGGGGCCTCGGCAGGCGCGACGGCGCTCGCAAGCCCGAAGGTCTATCTGTTTGCCGGGCAGACGTACAAGATCCAGTTCAAGGCTAGGGAGTCCTCCTCCGGCAGCGTGAAATTGGCCTTCGCGGTAAAGACTTCCATCACGGAGCCCGCCAACAGCGACGCGCTCGTGACCTGGACCCTCACTGAAACTGAAGCCCTGTATGAGACCACTTTCACCGTTGCGGCGGACGGCGGGTACTACCTGACGCTCTTCCAGCCCACGCCCATCAATACATTGCCCAAGCTGACGCTGGACGAATTCCGACTCATTGGCGTGTTCAATAATGCCCCGACCGTCTCCCTTACCACGCCGGCAGACGGCCTAAAGACCGTGGCAGGCGCGAACGTCACCATGCAGGCCACCGCCTCAGACAGTGACGGCACGGTCACGAGTGTGCAGTTCCGCCGCAGCCTCGTCACCCTCGGCACGGACACAACCTCACCGTACTCCTACACGTGGACGAACGTGTCGGAAGGCGAGCACCCACTGAACGCCCTCGCCACGGACAGCAATGGCGGCCAGACCGTCTCGGCGACCGTCAACATCACGGCGCGCCCGAACTACGTCGATACCGCCACCTTCGCCGGGACGGCAGGCTCTGACGACGAAGCCGTGCGCGGTTCCGTGTTCCAATCGGACGGCACGCTCGTGCTCGTCGGTTACGCCGATCCCGCCAGCTTCCCGTCAGGTGTGTCTCCCACGTACCTGAACGGCGCCACGGCAGGTCAGCGCGGCTTCGTCGCCCGTTTCAGCCACGACGGCAAGACTCTGCTCTCGCTGACCATCGTCGGGGACAAGGTGCTCGACGTCGCGTGCGACGGCTCGGACAACGTTTACGTGGCCGCCGGCCCACACGGCTTCCTGAAGCTCAACCCGAGTGCCTCCGCCCTTGTTTGGGCGAAGACTTACGAGGGCCGCAATGTGCACCGCGTTGACGCCGGCACCTCCGGCATTGCAGCCGCCCTTACCTCGACGAGCAGCAGCTACGAAAATCACACGTTGCCTGGCGTGACCGTTCCCGTCATCGCCGCCGATGGCACGGAGCTGGGCACCATGAGCGGTGCTGGCCAAAACACGAACGACGTGGTCGTGGACGAGGCGCACAAGACCGTATGGCTGTGCGGCTGGAAGAACATTACGGCAGTAGACGACAGTGCTAACGGGGCGAACCCTGTTGATATTCCAATCTTGCTTGGGCGCAGCCTTGGCGACCCCAGCGCCTCCCCAGCTCTCGCCTTCAATGATATCCGCATTCGCGCCTATGACTGGGAAGATAAGGTGACGAGCGGCACGACGGCGGACCCCGTGCTCGACGCCCGCTGGATCAACAACGGCACCAACAATATGGCCGATACGTACGGGGAACGCATCACCCTCGGCGCCGACGGCTACCTGTATTTCACAATGGAGACGGATGGCGGCAATAATCCCATCCGCTTTGACCCGTTCTCGATCACGACCGCCGCTCCCCTCGCGGCCACGACAGACACGTATGACTACCTGGCAAACACGAGCACAGAGCCACACCTCGCGCTCACGCGGCATGATCCGGCGACAGGCGCCGTCAAGGCCGTGCGCTTCTACACGAACCGTCTGAATTCCGGCGCCGGCAGCACTGTCTTCGTCCGCCAGACCGGCCTGGCGGCGGACGCGACCGGCCGCGTCTACGTCACCGGGTCCTGCGCTTCGGGCCTTGCCCCTGATACGGACTTCCTCCCCGGTGCAAACTACTCCGGCGGCGCGTATATCCTCGTTTTCAGTCCGGACTTCACGAGCCGCGAGCTCTCTGCACGCCTGTCCACCGAAGGCGCAAATTACACCGTCGCCGTCGCCTCGGACAACAAGGTGGCATTCGGTGGCTACGCTGCCGGGAGCACGTTCGTGATAAACGCGAACCAGGCGACCGCGGCGTCCACGACGGATGCGTTCTACGCAGTCGGCGACTTCTCCAAATACTTCGCGTTCCAGGTGGGCGAACACCCGCGCCTCGCCTTCAGCGCGAGCGAGATCCCGGGCCTGCGCGACCGCCTTACCCGCGAGCCGTACAGCAACATGAGGCAGGCGATCCTCGATTACCTCGCGGACACAAGCCTGCACGAAACCGTGGATGCCTCATATGACCAGGCCCTGCGCGCTCAACTCAACGGCTTCCTCTACGTCCTCACCGGGGACGACTCCTACGCGCAGACGGCGAAGACGCTGGTGACGCAGGTTCTCGAAAATACGACTTACGGTTGGGCGAACACGAACGCCAAGGGCCTTGCCTCGTTCTGGCTCGGGACGCGTGTCGCCTACACGTACGACTGGTGCGTGAATGCGCCCTCCTGGGACAGTGCCTTCGATTACCGTGTGTCCTCTGCGCTCAAGGAGATGGGTGAGATGATCGTGGATAATGGCGGCACGGAGCAGAACACGGAGACCTCCAGCAACTGGCAGGGTGGGCGAGGGGCCTCCGGCGGCATCTGCCTGCTGGCTACCGACCACACCTACGACTCGGCCAAGCTGGATGCGGCGTACAACCGGGTCGCGGACTACCTGAATGCCAACCTGGGCAATGACTCCACGACCAAGGGCTGGAACGTCGAAGGCATGGGCTACCACTTCTACCCAATCGGTAACTTCGTCGGCCCCTTCGGCATCGCCATGGCCCGGCATGACAGCACCCGCGACATCTCCACGCACGTCGGCCTCCAGCGCAGCATGTGGGCGATCTTCGCCGGCATCCATCCGGCCATGGACGCCTGGGGCTTCGGCGGCGTGCACCCGGACTGGGCGGACGACAATCCCGGCATCCGCGGTGAAGGCGCCTACGGGCTGGCCTTCCACTACGTGCCGACGAACCTCGTACCCGCGGCCCGCTGGGCCTACGACCGCATGATGGGCGCTTCCGCCGTTCGCGGCTACGGCTCGCCCATGAAGTCTTATTGGGATATGCACCGTGGCGGCACGATCTGGTCTTTCCTCTATTACCCGGAAACCGTCCCGGCGGCGGACCCGGCTGAGCTTTACGACGCGCACCGCGTGGGTGATGACTCCGGCGCTCAGGGCATCGGGCTTTTCACCTTCCGCAGCGGCTACACCTACGACCCCAACACCGAGTACCTCGCGCAGTTCAACGCAAGGACGCGCTTCCCTGGCGGCCACAACGGTCCGGACGGCCTGGGCTTCCGCGTGATCGGCGAGGGCACCGGGTGGGTCGTCGGTGGCGGTCGCAATAACCCCGGTAAGAAGATCGGTCAGGCCACCCTCTACAAGGCGTTCCCCACGGACAGCTCCGTAACGGATGACGGCACAAAACTTGGCACCATCACCGCCAGCGTCCTGCGCGCGGATGGCGGCGGCCACGTCATCGCCGAAATGGCGACCTCCAACACGGGCGTGGCGGCGCACAAACGCTGGTTCACGGCCAACTACGACTCCGCGCAGACCGGCGCGGCGGCCACCTACATCATCGCCGACACCTCGACAGACGGCGCGTATTGGCACCTGCCCACCTACTACGGCAACTCGATCGCCATCGACGGCAACACCTTCACGATCACGGCGCCCAATGGTGCGACGATGAAGGGCACCGTCCTGTACCCGGCCAGCCCGACGATCACGACCGGCACGCAGGAGCGCGGCTCCGCCTACGGCAAGGACGGCGACGGCAACGACGTTTCCAGCAACCGCTACGTCTCCTTCGGCAGCGCGGATGGGGATTACCTCGTCGTGCTCACCATCCAGCCTTCCGGCCAAAGCCATCCCAGCGTCTCACGCACCTCCGGCACGATTGCCGACGCGGTCGTGCAGGTCGGTTCGCTCGCGGTCACGCACCAGGCAAGCGGCGTTCTCTATAACGGGTCCGCTTACAGCGCACCCACCGCGACGGTGACGTTCGCGGCAGGTGCCCACGGCAGCATTACGGCAGGCTCCTCCACGCAGACCGTCGCCTACGGTGCGGCTGCCACCGAGCCGACCATTACCCCCGACTCCGGCTGGGCGTTCCTGGGCTGGGACAAGTCCGTGAGCGCGGTCGTGAAGTCCATGACCGTGACCGCGCGTTACGCCGCGCTTGAAGGCACGCCGACCGCACCCAGCGTGCTCCAGGCGAGCGCCGCCTCAGCCACGAGCGTCCATTTGACCTGGCTTGATAACAGCGTTGGCGAGACCGGTTTCGTCGTCGAGCGCAGCACCGACGGCTCCAACTGGACGAGCGTCGCCACGCTTGCCAGTGGCACGGCAAGCTGCAACGCCACGGGCCTCACCGCCTCCACCGCCTACTCGTTCCGCGTGAAAGCAACCGGCTCCGTCGCCGATTCCGCCTGGTCGAACACGGCCACGGCCACGACGAGCGCCCAGAACGCCTTGCCGGTATTCACGAGCACGCCCGTGGCCCGCGCGTACCAGGACGTTGCGTATACTTATAACATTGTGTCCACCGACGCGGACACCCCCTTCCCGACGCTCACCGCGCCCACCTTGCCGTCCTGGCTCACGCTCACCGACAACGGCAACGGCACCGGCACGCTCACGGGCACGCCCGCGGCGTCCGACACCTCACCGGCCTCCGTCACGCTGCGTGTGAACGACGGCGTCAACGATCCCGTTGACCAGACGTTCTCGATCACCATCGACCGGCCGCCCGTGGTCTCCATCACAAGCCCCGGCATCGCCCCCGTGAACATCCCGTCCGGCCGCGGCCTGAAGCTCGCGGCAAGCGCGACGGACGACTCGGGCACGTCCATCACGTGGACGTGGTCGAAGGTCAGCGGGCCCGGCACGGTCACCTTTGATGATGCGAATGCGGCCCAGACAGGCGCAAGCTTCAGTGCGGACGGCACCTATGTTGTGCGCGCAACCGCCAGTGACGGCACCATCACCGGTAAGGCCGACCTCACCATCTGGCGCGGCGTCGTTGAACCTGTCCTCACAAAGCGCACGCTCCTTGATTTCGGTGGCACCTCCTACGTGACGTCGCAGAAGAACCTGGCAACGTCCACGCTCAGCACGGCGCAGGAGTACGGCGACAATTCCGCCAACGACGACGCCGTCCACCGCCGCGTGCTGGACGACGCCACCGCGATCAACCCGACTATCGGCTCCACCTACACCGGTACGAACGCCCGCTTCTACGGCGCATGGGAGCTGTGGAACCTGAATGCCTCCACCACGGGCACGCGCAACTACGTGCTCAACGACGACACAAACGGCGACGGCATCCAGATCGGTAGCGACAACGGCAGCAACAAGCGCACGTATGCATTCGTTTACTGGAAGAAGGCAGACTTCCTCGACGAAGGCGCGACGCGCACGATCCGCCTCACCGGCGATGCCACCCTTTCCGCGACCTTGGGGAACGGCAGCAACCATTATACCTTCCGGTTTGCTGTGAAGAACGCGGGCCAGTGGTACCTGTCCCAAACCAACCTCGCCACCGCCGGCACGCTCTCCATCACGAACTGGACGAATGAACGCTGGGCCACCTACAGCCCCGGCACCACCGTGGGCTCTCTGCGGGCCAATGGCAGCGCGGCCTCCAGCGCGCTCACCTACGCCGCGGTCGAACTGAAGAACGTGGAAGCCGTGGGTGTCTATGCGGAGTCGCTTGATGCCTCTTCCAGCGGCGACCGCATCTTCCAGATTCGCGGCATGGACCTGGACGGCCTGCTCGAATTCAACGCCAATATCGGGCCTGACGTCAACGCGGGCACGGACCAGACCACCGACGTCAATACGGCTGTCACCCTCACCGGTACCGCGACTGACGACGGTCAGCCTACCTCTCCGGGAACCATGACGTACCAGTGGCTCCAGATGGCCGGTCCCAACACCGTCACCATCTCGAACGCCACCGCCCTTACCGCCAATACAACGACCGGGGCGACGGTTGGCACCTACCGCTTCCGCCTTGAAGCCAGTGACGGGCAGATCACCACGTTCGACGAAGTGCTCGTCGATGGTAATCCGGCGCCGACGTTCACGCAGGCTCCGTCCATCACGGGAGGCACCGTCACGGGGGCAACCGGAACACTCTCGGCCCTTGCGTCGGACGCGAACGATGCCGAAGGCACGCTGACCTACACCTGGAGTCTCGTGAGCGGCCCTGCGAGCGGCACGGTAGCCTTCTCCGCAAACGCCGGTAATTCGGCCAAGAACACCACGGCCACCTTCGACCGCGCGGGCACCTACCGCCTTAAGCTCGCCGTTGCGGACCCCCACGGGAAGGTCCTTGAAGGAACGATTGATGTCACCGTCGCGGCCACGCCCACCACGATCAGCGTGAGTCCGGCCTCCACCACGATCTCGATCTCAACCTCCACGACCTTCACGGCCTCGGTTTCGGACCAGTTCAGCCAGACGATCTCCAGCCCAAGCCTCACGTGGTCCACGACAGGAGGTGGCGAAGTCAACGCCTCCGGCGTGTTCACGGCAGCCGCTTCTGAAGGCGGACCTTATACCATCACGGCCACCGCAGGTAGCGTGAGCGCCACGGCGAGCGTCACCGTCATCAACAACACGCCGACGATGACCGACCTCACGGACGTCACCGTCCGCGAAGGCAAGCCCACGGCCGCCCGCGCCTTCACCATCGGGGACGTTGAAACGGCGGCGGGAAGCCTCGCCGTGAGCGGCGCAAGTTCCAACGCGACACTCGTGCCGAACGCGAATATCACCTTCGGCGGCAGCGGGGCCAGCCGCACTGTGACCGTCACGCCTGCCTCAGGCCAGACCGGCACCGCCACGATCACGATCACCGTGAGCGACGGCGTCAAAGTCGTCACCGACACCTTCATCCTCACCGTCGTCGCCCGCGAGGCCACCAGCCTCACCCTTACACCGGCCAGCGTAACGCTCCTGCCCGCAGCGTCCCAGACGTTCACGGCCACGGTGCGCGACCAGGACAGCGACCCGCTCAGCCCGCAGCCCACCATCACGTGGTCGACGACAGGCGGCGGCACAATCGTGGACGGTGCCTTTACGGCGTCCACCACGCCCGGCGGTCCCTACACGATCACGGCACAGGCGTCTGGCCTCAGCGCAACAGCGAGCGTGACGATCTCGAACACGGCGCCCACGGTGACGATCACCGCGCCCGCAACGACCGAGATCATGCTCACGGACGCTTCAAACAGCTTGCGTATCGCCGCCACCGTGAGCGACGCCGAGACCACGCCCACCATTACGTGGAGCAAGGTAAGCGGCCCCGGCACCGTCACCTTTGTCGACGCCTCAGCCGCGAGCACAAGCGTTTCCTTCTCGACGACGGGCGCCTACGTCCTGCGCATTACCGCGAGTGACGGGTTCCTGAGCACGAGCAAGGATCTCACCGTGGGCGTCGGCACGGCCGTCGATGGAATCGGCTCCACCAAGCTCATCCAGCTCAATTTCATGGATGGCACGGACGGCTCCGCGAGCGCCGGGTCTATCCCTGCCCTCGGTGGCACGACGTGGATCTCGCTCACCGGTAAGAACGATACACCGGTCAACACGGACACCGATCTGACAAACCTCAAGACGAGCACGAACAGCAACTCCGGTGTCGCGCTGGTCTGGGTGGACGGGTTTGGTTTCGCGCACAACTCGCAAGGCGAAAACGGCACGACCGGCAGCGGAACGAGTACGGACGCAGCATCGAGCTACAATAGCTCGGGCATCACCACGGTGGACGGCTCCCGCTTCTTCCCGTGGTCCGTCGCGGATTCGTGGAATGCGGTTCACCAGGGAACGGACGGCTTCGCGTCATTCACCCTGAGCAGCACGGCCAAGCACCGCTATTCGTTCTGGGTGCTCTCGTCCCACGACGACGCCAACCCCGCTGAAAACGCCGGTCGCACCGGTCTGTTCAACGTGGGCGGCACCGTGTCATCCGTCAGCAATAACGCCGTCTCCTTTACGGGCGGCACGACGATCACCCTGAACGCCAACAAGCAGCAGGGAACGGACGAAACGGCGGACTCCACGGGAGACACGACGCTCAAGTACCAGATTGGCACGATCAAGGACATCGTGGCCACCTACAACAGTTCCAGCAGCAAGTACGAAACCACGTTCCAGATCGGCGACGGTTCCACGACGAGCAATGGCGCCTACCTAAACGCTATCATTGTCGAAGCCACGGAGTTCGTCACACCCAACACCGGCCCGCTTGTCGCCTGCGGCACCGCACCGGCCGCCACTGCCGGAGTCGCTGCAAACCTCTCCGGCACCGTAACCGACACCGACAACATGCCGGTCGACCGCCTGCTCACCGCAACGTGGAGCAAGGTCTCGGGCCCCGGTACGGTTACTTTCGGCAACGCGGCGAACGCAAGCACGACCGTCACGTTCTCGAAGGCCGGCACCTACGTCCTGCGCCTCACCGGCAACGACGAAAACGCCGAAACCTTCCAGGAACTCACCGTTGAGGTGAAGACGCCTTACCAAACGTGGCTCTCAGGGAAGTCTTTGGGGACCAAGACCGCTCCTGACGAAGACGCGGACAGCGACGGCATAAAGAACCTGATCGAGTTCGCGCTTGGCAGCGACCCGGCCGTCCCCTCGGGCAATGTGCTTCCCACTTCCGGAGTCGTCGAACAGTCTGGGCAAAAGAAGATGACGCTCACCTTCACGCCGAACGCCGTGAATGGCTTGGTCTACACGATACAGTCGAGCACGGACCTCTCAACCTGGACGAATGAGACCGTTGTAAACAGCCTGACCTCCGGCCAGGCCTACACCTACACAGACGCCACGGCCCTGCCCTCAACCGGCGGACGCTTCCTGCGCCTACAGATCTCGGAGCAATAACCCAGAGCAAACCCGGGCGCGCCACCCCCCGCCTCCACGCCGCCAGCCTGGGCCTGCGTAGGGTGTGGCGCTCCTGAGTGCGCCGAAAGCTTCGTTTGGTCGGAGTAGGCCATTACGAAACAACGACGGCTGGTTAAACGGATACCGTCCGATTTATGTATTAAAGCCAGCCAGGCAGCCTCGCCTTGATTTGCCAGGGCTACGTTAAAGTAACGGTTTTCTTTGGGTTGTCAGGGGAGCGCCGGTTGGGAGATCATGAGTGCGGATGAGCCCGAAATCCCCCGAGACCGTTTCCCGCTTTGGCCGCTTCACGGAAGGTGGGGCCTGTTTTGAGGCGCACGCCACGCCCCACCGGCGCTGGATGAACGTGCTGCACAACGACTACTTCGACGGTGTAAACGGCTCGCTGGAACTCTTCGCGCAGGTCTCGCAATACGGCGATGGGCCCATCCATTTCCGTCTACCCAACGGGCGTGCCGTCGGCCTGGTAAACTGGGAGTCCGCGGGTCTCTACGTGCGCGACGACCAAAGCGGCGAGGCCTTTTCGCCGTCGGGTTCTCCCTTGCGCACCCCGGTTGAGAACCTGAAGATCCAGTATCGCCGCGAGTCCGTCGAGATCTCGTCCGTGTGCCTGGGGCTGGCCACGCAGCAGCGGGTATTCGTGCCTCGCATGTTGCCGGTGCTTATCTGGAGCGTAACGCTTGAAAACCGGACGAAGCGGCAGCGCGAGCTTTCTGTCTTTGCAGCCGTCCGTTTTGACCTGGACTGCGGCCCTTGTGCCGATGTCGTCCCCGGGCTTGGGGGCGTCTTCGCGTGGCGGCATGACAGCACAGGAGTCGATAAATTTCACCGCGGGTTCCTGTGTGTGACGTCCGACTTCGCCGCGGCCACCGCACACCGTGAGGACTTCTTCACGCCAGCCTTAAACTTCAGCGCCCCGCGCCTGGTTGAAGGGCACGATCTGGCCAATGTCTCGGCTGCGGGCTTCGACGCGATGGGGGCGGTGCAGGCGAAACTCAATCTGGCGCCGGGAGAATCCCGCCGCCTGGACTTCCTCGTCGGTTACGCGCCCACACCCGAGGCTGCAAGCGCCCTGCGTGCTGACCTCACCCCGGAGCGCATTGACGCCCACCTGGCTGATTACGCCGCACTGGAAAGCCGTCTGGCGGAAGCCTACACGGTCGACACCGGCTACCCAAATCTCGACGCCGTAATAAACGGTTTCCTCAAAAAACAGCACCGCGCCTACCTGGTTAATAAGTCGGGCTTCCGCGACAACGTCCAGGTCTGCCTTGCCCTCGACATGGCGGACGAGGAGCTTGCGGAAACGGCGCTCCTGCGCGCGCTTTCACACCAATACGCGGCTGGTTGGGCACCACACGGGTTTCGTCCACCCTCAACCAAACAGTGTTCCGACGAGCCGGCGTGGATCCTTCAGGCCGTACCGTGGCACATCCAGCAGACCGGCGACCTCGGCTTCGCGTCGCAAAAGATTCCGTTTCTTGACGACCCGACGCCCACGACTGTGTGGGACCACGTCTTGCGGGCCGTGCGTTGGCTTGCCAACGACACCCGTAAGCACGGGCTTTGCGACCTGCGTTCTGGGGACTGGAACGACGGGCTCTCGCCGCGCGGCGACCACGGTGGGCGCGAGAGCGTGATGGTGACCCAGCAACTGTGCTTTGGCCTGCTTGAAGTTGCACAACTGGCGGACCGCCTCGGCGAAACGGGCACAGCCGCCGAATGCCGCGCGCTCCATGCCGATTTTGCACGTCGCATCAACGAGCACGCCTGGGATGGGGAGTGGTACCGCCGCATCCTCTGCGACGACGGCATGAGCGTGGGCTCAGTTCAGAACGAGGAAGGGAAGATTTTCATCAATTCGCAGTCGTGGGCGGTCATCGGGCGTGTCGCGCCGCCCGACCGGGCTGTAATGTGCATGGACAGCCTGGAACGCCACCTCAAGCTGGACATCGGTTACCGTTTGGTGAACCCGCCCTTCACGAAGTTTGACCCAAAAATCGGAGGCTCCACCACCGTGTTTCCCGGCCTGATCGAGAACGGCGGTTGTTATAACCACGCCGCCGGTTTCAAGGGTGTCGGGGACTGCCTGCTCGGCCGGGCTGAACAGGCTTGGGAAACGTTTCGCAAGGTCGCGCCCGACAATCCCGAAAACCCGATCACGCGCTCTCACGCCGAGCCCTTCGCCTTCTCAAACCTCTTTATGGCGGACCGTTACCGTTACGCCCGCAGCCTCTATGCGTGGAATACCGGCACGGGCGCGTGGTTTGCCATCCTGCTCGTCGAATACATCCTGGGCGTGCGACGCTCTTACGATGGCCTCGTGATCGACCCTTGTCTCACCGCCGAGATTCCGCAGGCCCGCGTGGTCCGGAAATTCCGGGGCGCCACTTTCGACATCCGCATCGACAACACGGCCGGGCGCCGGGTTGGCGTGCGCTCACTGCTTTGCGACGGAAAACCGGTTACGGGCAACGTGCTCCCGGACCTGCGCCAAGGCTCCCACCTCGTGGAGGTCGTGATATGAGCCCCTCGGGTCGATACCAAGGGCAGATCGGGACGTTGGGGGTGGAACAGCTTTGTAGGCCTTATTGCCTCTGCGCTTACTGAAACTTCGGAACCCAATTGTTCGAAACATCAACCAAAGCGTCACCTCTGGCGCCCGCGTGGGGGCGATCAGGGTTTGCGAAAATGGAACAGTCCGGTGCCGAAGCCGCGTGCGGCGTCATAGGTCTCCGCGACGCCGAGGCCGTAGATGAAGCGGGATTCCGCGAGCTTCAGGTCTTGGAACAGCGCGCACACGAGGTCGGGCGTGAAGGCGCGGTGGCCATTGAAATAGACGCGGGCGCCGGAGTCTATGGGCACGGACACATACAGGTCCCCTCCCGGAGCCAGCACGCGCGATAGTTCCCCGGCGGCCTTTTCGGTGCCGAAGGGGTCGAGCGGATCGCCGTAACGGCCGAGCCCAACGTGCTCAATCACGCAGATGGACGAGAGGCTTTCGACGGAAGCGTCTTCGAAAGGCAGCGACAGGATCGAGCCTTCAAGGAAAGTGAGGCCGGGGCGCTGGACGGGGATCGGGCGGATGTCGACGAACGTCGTCGGGACGCATTCCGCAATGATCCCGACCGTGGGGACGTGCGAGCCGACATCCACATGGCGCGCGGGTTTGCGGCGCAAGACGTGGCCAGCGGCCCAGCAGTCCTGATGAAAATAGATGGGATCGACCGGCGTGCAGGCGGTCCAGTCCGTCAGGCACGGCACCCAGTGGCGCGGAGAAAGCTCGTAGGCGCCGTTTGGCGCGCGGGAGAGCGCACGGTAGTCGCGGAGGAACCGTGCGCAGTTGCGCAGGGCCGGGAGGATTTTCACTCCGAAGCGGGCCCGGGCTGTGGCAACAAGTGCTTTGGTTCCTTTGTAGGCGGGGTAGAGCGGGGTACGGCGAAGCAGACTCACGATGAAGGGCACCGGGATGGGAGCAGGTTTGCCGGGGACAGGCAACGCTGTACTTTCTCGCGTTTGGTTGGCCGCGTCACCCCCGCAGGTCCCCAACCCCCGCCTTTAATGGGTTGGCCTGGACGGCCTCGCGTTCGCCTTGCGCCTGCGGCCGCTTCGGTCCGGCGCGTTGCCCCAAAGTCCAGTCCCGCCGCACAGGCGCCAGGGGCTCAGGCTGGGGGCGTCCCGACTGGGTGGGGCAGCTCAGAGGGCGTTGGGTGCGTATGCCCCGGCGTGGGGAATCTTATCCGGGTCTACGGGGTCGAGCAGCGTCTCGAGCGGTTGCCCCATCTCGCCTCCGCCGCCCGGTGCAGAGACGACGATGATGTAGTTCCACCAGCGCGAGATGGCCTCAACCAAGTCCGTGTCGCTAAAATGTCTATTCCGCCCCATAGGGGTGCCGTCGGCGTAGTTTTTATTCCAGTTGTTTGGATCGTAGGACTCAAAATACAGCGAACCGGACACCGTACGGACGCCCTTAAGCAGCAGGAAATGGCCGCCACCGTAATCGTAAAAACGCCCTACGCGCTGGGCTGACTGGTGGTTTCTCGTCAGATAGGTCGTGTCGATGCAAAGGATGATCAGCTTGCCTTGCTCGAGAAGCCCCTTCAGCTGCGAGGCGCCGAGGAAGGTGCTTGTCGTATTGGGAACTGACTTCAGGTTCAGGTAGTCAACAACGTCGTTCGTATACCACCAGCCGTTGCTGCGCCAGCTATAGGACCAGTTCCGCGCGTCCTCCGCGGTGCCCGTATACGCGGCGTCGTACCACTTTATCGCCATCGTTACGGTGGACGGGCCGCAATTGCTGTTTGAGGCCGCTCCCGTATTCCCCTGGTCGATATACCACTCGTAGGTGCGGTCGGTGTGGTTATATGTGCTTTGGCTGTTGCCGAGGCCCCAGGCAGGCAGGTTTGTTGCGGACGGATAATACGTCCAGTCGTACCAGAACACTTCTTCGTTGAACTCAAACACCCGCCAGAAAGTGCGGTCCCCGCTAAACGTATCCTGAAGTGTCTGGTCGCTCCCCGAAGCAACGGGCTCGGTGCGGTCGGCCCAGTAGCGGGTCAAGACGTCGGTATTGCGTTGCAGGATGTAGGAGGTCCCAGGCGCGCTGGGTACCGTTACGGTGACAGTGACGTTCCCCGAAGACACGGAAAAGGCTGCCGGATATTTGTTCGCCCGAAGCGGTTGGAGCGCGGAAAGGACGACCACCGCACCATACACGAAAGCGCCTGTCACACGGGACATTTTTGCCCCCGGATTCCGTGCGTTTTCAGCGGAGAATAACTTGCACAGGAAACTCATGCAAAGTTTCGTTCGGTGAAAATACTCGGCAAGCTGACAGGGGCTGAAGAAGGGTGTCAATATCGGCGAATACGATGCGAGCCCGCACGCTGCATCGAGAGGGAAGGCCACGGGGAGGCGTGGAGCCTACCCGGTACTTCGTGACGTTTGAGGTGTCGCCCTTAGCGTCTATCCCGCCTCTCTTCGCCGGTACCGTCATCGAGCGGGTCGGGCGTTCGATTTTCCAGCACCCCGCATCCCACAGTTCTGGCGATTTGATCGGTTCAGGTCCGGCAGGATCGACGGGGCGGGGTGAGTGCTGCACAGTGAGTGTGTTCGGCGTAAAAAAACCTCCTCCCACATTCCTCCCAGCGACGCGTTTCTCGGACCCCCGGGCAAGCGGCGCCCCCCTCCGAAAGAAAATCCCATGACTCCTGCGTGCGCAGAAACGAGTGCCCAACCACACCCATTGCCTTCCGCGCTTCGGGCACGTGTGTTCTGGCGCATCCTCCCGTTCGCCTGCCTGTGCTACTTCATGGCCCAGCTAGACCGTGCGAACATCAGTTTCGCGGCGCTGCGCATGAAGCAGGACCTTCAGTTCAGCGATGCGGTCTACGGCCTTGGTGCGGGAATATTTTACATCGGGTATTTGCTGTTGGAGATTCCCGGTGCAATCATCGCGCAGCGCTGGAGCGCACGCCTGTGGATCGTGCGCATCATGGTGACCTGGGGCGTGCTGGCTGCGGCCACGGCGTTCGTGCGGACGCCCCTCGAGTTTTATGTCATCCGCTTTATGCTCGGGCTTGCGGAGGCTGGTTTCTTCCCGGCAATGATGATCGTCTTGCGCCGCTGGTTCACGCCCCAGGACCGTGCCAAAGCGATAGCGATCTTTATGGGCTCGCTTACCGCGGCCGCCATTTTCGGCGCACCGGTTTCGGGCTGGATGCTGGACATTGACTGGCATGGCTGGAGCGGCTGGCGCTGGATGTTCATACTCCAGGGGCTGCCCTCCGCGTTCATCGGCCTCCTCGCCCTCAAGTTCTTGCCCGACCGCCCCAGCCAGGCCCGCTGGCTGTCTCCCCAAGAAGCTGCCGCCATCGAGGCTCATACGTCCGCCGACACTTGCGCAAACCATAGCTGGCGAGACACCTTCTCCGCTTTGGCGGAAAAGACGACCATCGTCCTGTGCGTGACGTATTTCTGCGTCCAGATTACCGTCACGGGCTTCAATATCTGGATGCCAATCACGCTGCGGAACCTCGGCGGGTTCAACGATCTGCAAACCACCTTCTGGGCTATCGTACCGCCGGTAGTCGGGCTGAGCGCGAAGCTGATCGCCGGCTGGTCCTCCGACCGCCTGGGTGAGCGCTACTGGCACACCGTCGGGCTGCTTGCCTGGGGTGCTTTAGGGATGATCGCCTGTGCCGTCTTTGCGGCCTCGGGTATGAGAGTCCCCGCAATCGTGGCGCTCTTCGTTGGAGCTGCCGGTTTCCTGGGCGCGCCCCCGTGCTTCTGGGCCATGGTCTCCCAGCGCTTCAGTGCTTTGGGTCTTGCCGTGGCCATCGGTGCCGTAAACATGATCGGCAGCCTCGGGAGCTTCACCGGGCCGACGCTCTTCGGCTTCCTCGCGGAGCACTTTGGGCACGCCAGCTGGAGTCTCGCCGCCCTCGGCCTCGCACAGATCGCCGCCATTGCCTGCCTGTTGCCTCTGCGCAAAACCGCCGCACCGGAACGCCTTTCTTAGCCGCCCATGAAGATCACGCGAATCGACTTTTTCGACGTCAACCTGCGTGCCGTGCCGCCGCATCACCGCCTGGTCGTGCTGGAAGTCCACACCGACGCCGGCCTCAGCGGGCTAGGGGAGATCGCCATGGTGTACGGGGACGGCGCGGAGTCCTGCCTCGCGATGGCGCAGGCACTGGCGAAGAAATACGTCCTCGGCGCCGATCCCGAGCGCCCGGAGGCGCTGTGGCAGCGCATCTTCCGCTCCAGCTATTGGGGCCTCGGCCGCAGCCTCGCGCTTTACGGGGCAATGAGCGCCTTTGATATCGCCTGCTGGGACATCAAGGCAAAAGCGGCCTCGCAGCCCCTGCACGTCCTCCTGGGGGGGCGCGTGCACGACCGCATAAAGCTTTACGCGAACCACTGGTACCGCGACGCCTTTACGCCCGAGGATTTCGCGGAACGTGCCCGCGCCATCGTCTCCCAAGGCTGGCGTGGCGTGAAGTTTGACCCCTTCCGCGCGCGCGCCGATGTCACCGGCGCCGCCGTCCAGCACCTCGACCCCGAAATTGCCCGCCGCGGCGTGGCCCGCGTCCATGCCGTCCGCGAGGCCATTGGGCCTGACCGCGACCTGTATATCGACCTTCACGGCGCCCTCCGCGCGGGAGACGCCGTCCGCTGGGGCCGCGAGCTCGCCGCAGTCAACCCGGTTTTCCTGGAGGAGCCCACAGACACGCTGACCGTCGGTGCCATGGAAACCGTCGCGCGCGGTCTGCCTGGCCTCCCACTGGCCGGTGGCGAACGCCTTTACACGCGGCAGGATTTCCTGCCCTTCCTGGAGGCCCGCGTCTTCGACGTCATCCAGCCCGACGTCTGCCTTGCCGGCGGCATCACTGAAACCCGCAAAATCGCCGCGATGGCCGAAGCCTATCAGGTGCAGGTGCAGCTTCATAACTGCGCCGGCCCCATCTGCACCGCTGCGACGCTCCAGGTCATCGCCGCCACGCCCAATTGCTTTGTGCAGGAGTGGTTCCCCATGTGGGAAGACAACCGCTACGCCATTGTGGAGCAGCCGCTGGACCTCCTCGCCCAGGATGGGTACTTCGATATCGCCGGGCGCCTTGTGCAACCGGGCCTCGGTGTCACCCTGAACCGCACGTTCGTCCAGCCCTACCTCTGCGCCTCACAAAGCTGAACGCACGCCTCTCGGCCAAGCCCCGGTTGACCGGGGTGGAGCTTCGGCGCCAGGCGCGCCTGCGGGATGAGCTTCCCGCTGGCGCCCGAGGTTTGCGGGTTACTTCTCCTTCGGTCCCGTTTCGCGCAGCCGCTGCAGGATTTCCCGTCCCTCGTTCAGGTCCTTGCAGAAGCAATTGATCATCAGGTTGCGCTTCTTTGGCCAATCGCCGTTCAGGAGACGTTGCACAAACGGCTCTCCTGCGCCCGTAAACGTTGTTCCCAGCACCACGTCCTCGGGAAGCTGCTCCGCGAGCGCCCAGAAATCGTGATGCTTCGGGTCGAGGTCGATCGCGCTCATGCCGGGGATCGTCGTCATCATCCCGAGCGTTTTGCCGTGCGTGCCGCAATAGTGCATGCGCCCACCGCCGATGCTTGAAAAAAGCCGTGCGTCGCGGGAGCGGATGTGACGCTCGTAAACGTCCGGGCTGACGAGGTGGAGCGTGCAGTTGCTGATGCGCGCAGCCCCTTGCCACCAGGCACCCCAGTCCGCAAACCAGCCGTTCTCCGCGCGGATGGCCTTGTTGAGCTGCGGAATGAGCTCGATCATGAAGTCCGTCACCCGGTCCAGCAGCGCGTCCACCGCTTCCGGTTCATCGTACAGGTCCGTGAAGATGTCGTTCCCGCGGATCAGGTGCGCCGTGTTGAACGCGGACTGCACGTCCGGGTGCTGGATGCGCACGCCCTCAGGCAGGTGCTTGAACCAGAGCTCCGTCCACTCCAACAGACGCGGATACAGGCCGTCCGCCATCGTCGGCTGTTTCATCGTGTAGATTTCCGCGGCGGACTGGATCGCGGGCTCATGCGCGGCAGGGAGGCTGTTCGTCGGAAACGCCAAAGTGCACCCGAAGGCATGGGCGACCTGTGCCGTGCCGAAGTTCACCCGCACAGACGGAAGCCGGTCGTCCTCCAGCGCATAGGACGGGAGCAGCGATTCAAGTTGGCAGCGCAGCATGAGCATCGGGTCCTTGAACTGCTCCTCAGGTGCCGGGTCCGGCTTGCGGATCTGAATCTGGATGCACGGCGAGCACCCGTCCGGATCTTCACGCAACCGGCGGTAGCGCGCCTCGATGCGGGCAATCCGGTCAAGATGGTGCCGCGAACCGGGCAGCAGGTTGCGAAGGTCGGGGAGGGTGGGACTGGCTGTTTCGCTCATTACATGCAAGTTTACCACGCATGCCTTCCCGGATGTAATAGACAATCCGGTGAAAAACCTATACTTTCCAGCCATTGTGGCCGGCGCTCCCTTCACCTTTATTTCCTTTAACCGAATACCCCGCTGCACCGCATGGGTGGACCGTTATTTCCCGGACTATTTCGCCCTCAATTACTCCCACGGGGGCGACCTCTGGTGGGCGCCGAAGGGGCAGCCTCTCCGCCTTTTGCGGGAGCCCGTCGCTTGGGTCACATGGCCGGGCTCGTCCTTCATCTACGGGCAAAAGGAAGCGCCCGGGTGGAACCACCGCTTTGTCACCTTCCGCGGGCTCTGGGCGGACGAACTCGCCACCCGGCAATGGATTCCCACCGACCCCGCCGCCGCACTCCGCCCGGTAGCGGACCCCGCCCGTTTCTGCGCCCGCTTTGACGCCGTGCTTGCGGCTCTCGAAGGCGGCGCCGAAGACGAAGCGTGGGCACGCCTACTCGTGCTCCTCGTGTCTTTCAGGCACGCCGAGTCTTCCAAAGCGGCCGCCTCCCCCGGTGCAACCAAAGCAAGGGCCCTGGCTGCCGAGATTGGCGCGTCCCCCGCCGCCGCGTATCCCGAGCAAGCCTGCGCCCGCCGCTGTGGCCTGTCCGCGTCGCAGTTTCGACGGGTGTTCCGCGCCATAACCGGGACCTCATTGCGCCAATACCACCTGCGCGAAAGGATGCGCCTCGCAGGCTCACTCCTGCGCACAACAGACTTGCCCTTGCGCGCCATCAGCGAGACCTGCGGCATCGCCGAGGAAACTTATTTCTGGCGCCTTTTCCGCAACCGCTTCGCCATGACACCGGGGGAATACCGGCGGGCCTCAAACCCAGCCAAAGACACAGCCCCGATTTCTGCCCATTAACGCCGCTTCAGTTCATGGCGCCGCCTTTTCGGGCGGTAAAGACAGGTGACAGCCCTGACCTATTCGTGTTACTTTTGCCGCTACTTGCGCTTTTTCAGGACAATGCTGCCGACGACGCCCGCAAGGGCCGCGCAGACTGCTGCCCATACACCGGCGTCTTTCGGCTCCGGCACGGGCGTCCATCCCGCGGCGGAGGTTACGGCCGTTCCGGCTGCGCTGCTCGCGGTCGTCCACGACCCGGTGATGTCGAAGCCCGCGGTCTGACCGGGATGGGTGCAACCCGAGCTTTGGGTGCCGGGGTTGGAGGACCCCAGCGGCCCGATCCGCAGGAACACATCGACGCTCGAGCCCACCGTCGTGTTGATGTTTAACGAAAACGGCAGGTTCACGTTGATCGTTCCGGGGCTGCCCGCTGTGTAGCAGTCCTGCGACACGGTTCCCTGGAACGGCTCCGTCCACACGCCGGAGTAAACGCCCACAGCGTAACCGAGCGTCGTGTTGCCCGTCTGCGCGTTCAGCGCATCCACCCAGGTGGACCCGTTGAACTTGCCCGTTAACGTCAGCGTGACCGAGGTCCCGTTCGAAAGCCCGCTCGTCCCGGCGCCGACTGTGAACGTGTCATAAAAACCGGCTGAACTTTGCACGACCGTGTTGGTCCCAAGCTGGTTATTCGTCACCTGATTGCGCAGGCGTACGGACCCTTGCGCCGCGTTGGTGTCCCAAAGCACCGTCCAGGTGCAATTGTTATACGTGGCCGAGCGGTTGCCCGAAAGGCTGCCGGCCGCGGAGCTGTTCTCATACACTGTCCAGGAGGCGCTTTCGTTCCATCCGTAGACGTAGGCCTTGTGGTTCACCGCGGCGTGGTTCACCGGGGTGGCCAGCAGGATAAGAAGCAAGGAGGCGAGGGGAGCTCTCTTGGTCATGGGACCCTCATTCAAACGGGCCAGTGCCTTCGATGCAACAGGAGACTCCTGGCTCTCCCGCAGATGCCCCTATTGGCTCGGGCCGGGACACTTGGGCGAATTGATCTTGCAAAGGGCAAACGTGTTAAGAATGCTCCCGACCACGCGGAACCACTTACGCCTACCCGGGTTTCTTCCCGCGGCTTTCCTGCCGAAAGCCCTAGGCCCGCGGACACCCTTTCACTCCCCGCATATCAGGAGCAGCCGTGCAAATCAGCGAAGAGAAGGTGAATGACGTGACGGTCGTGTCCCTCAAGGGACGCTTGGACGCAAGCACTTCTGGTGCGCTCGAATCGGTGCTCAATGGCCTTGCCGCCCAAAAGGACGCGAAGGTCTTGGTGGACGCCGCAGCGCTGGAATACATCAGCAGCGCGGGCCTGCGCGTCCTGCTCGCCGCCGCCAAGCAGTTCAAGAAAGTCCAGGGGCGCATCGCCCTTTGCGCCCTGAGCGCGAACGTGAAGCAGGTCTTTGAGATTTCCGGCTTTACCAGCATCTTCGCCATCTACCCGGGTCGCGCCGAAGGCGTTACCGCCTTGCGCTAGCCTTCCTGCACAGCCCCGGTAACGGGCTTCGAGTTTTTGCCGGTCATTCCCGAGCCCCTCGGTCTAACCTTTCCGGGGCGGCCCAGATGGCGTCTCTGCTGGCGTGCCTCGCCTTGTAGCCCTTTGCGAGGCGCCCAATCCGCGTCCCTTTCTCCCCTATGAAGCTCAGGCTGCGACACAAGGTAATCGGGTTGGCCATCTGCTCCGCGCTCCTGCCGGTCCTCGCAATGGCCCTGATAATGGAGTGGCAGCAAGCCCGCGTTGCCTCCCGCGTGGATCAGGAGATTGACCGCGTCACCAACTACTGCTTCCACCTCGTCGTCTCGGACGTCTATAATTCCTGTGTCGCCAGCAACGGCCTCATGCAACGGCGCGTTGACGACGCCCTCAGCGTCGCCCACATGCTCGTCCAGAAGGCCGGCCCGGTAACGTTCAGTGGTGAGACGAAGGTTGCCTGGGAGGCCCAGAATCAGGTCAGCCGCCAGAAGTCCAGGATTGAGCTGCCCCAGATGCGCATTGGCGACGTCGCCATGATCCCCGGCCGCTCTGCGGATGATGCCTCGCCGATCGTTGACGACGTGCGCAGGCTCCTTGGCGCCCAGTGCTCCATCTTCCAGCGCATGAACGAGGCGGGCGACATGCTCCGCGTCGACACCACCGTGCTTACCACCGAGGGTCAGCGTGCGCTCGGAACCTACATTCCCGCCGTTGAGCCTGACGGCAAACCAAACCCCGTCGTCGCCGCCATCCGCCGCGGTGAACGCTACCGGGGCTCCGCCTTTGCCGTCGATGACTGGTACCTGACCGCCTATGAGCCCCTCCGCGACGCCACGGGCGCCGTTGTCGGCATGCTCTCTGTCGGTGTGCTCCAGGAGTCCGAGCAGGCGCTCCGGTCAGCGATCCAGAGCGCTGAAATCGGCAACAAAGGCTACATCTTCGTCACCTACGGACGCGACGTGGGCAACGAGACCCGCTTTGTCCTCGTGCAGGGCAAGCAGGTCAACGAGCAGAACGCCCAGATGCTCCTCGACGTCAAAGGGAGGCCTGTCTTCCGGGAAATCGCGGACCGTGCCTTGCGCCTCAAGGCCGGTCAGGTCGCCCAGGAAACGCTCGTCTGGCAGGACGGTCGAGACAACGAGCCCGTGGAAAAACACGTCGTCTATGCGTATTACCCGGACTGGAACTGGGTCGTCGGCCTCGTTGCGTATCCGGAAGACACCTTGGGGCCGAAACAGGAAGCTGAGCGCGCCATCGACGAGCTCCAGGAATGGTCCACCCTCGGCGGCATTTCGTTCCTCGTCCTTGCCGTCGGCCTTGCCTGGCTCCTCGGCGGTTATCTCGCCAGGCCCATCGGCTTCCTTACCGACGTGTCCCGCCGCGTCGCAGCAGGCGACATCAGCGGCGCCAGCACCCTCCTTCAGCAAGGCAGCCAGGCTCGCAGGCTTGAGCGCGCCCAGGACGAGACCGGCCAGCTTTACGCGGCCATCGTCACGATGACGGAGAACCTCGGCTCGCTCATCGGGCAGGTAAAGAGCGCCAGCCGCCAACTCGTCTCAACCGCCGCCGAGATCGGTGGTGCCGCCAAGCTGCAGGAAAACACGATGCACGACTTCGGCTCGTCCACCAACGAGATCGCGGCTGCCGTGAAGGAGATTTCCGCCACCTCTCAGGAACTCTGCAAGACCATGGGCAGTGTCGCCGAAAGCGCGAACACCACCGCCGAGGTCGCCGCGCGAGGCCAAGGCGCCATCGCCGAACGCGAGGCCGCCATCAAGCTCATGACCGAGGCCACGGCCTCGATTTCCACGAGGCTCAACGCGATTTCCGACAAAGCCAACGCCATCAACGGCGTCGTCACGACCATCACGAAAATCGCCGACCAGACGAACCTCCTCTCACTCAACGCCGCGATTGAGGCCGAGAAAGCCGGCGAATACGGGCTCGGCTTCGCTGTCGTAGCGCGGGAAGTTCGGCGCCTTGCGGACCAGACCGCTGTTGCGACGCTCGATATCGAGGAAATGGTGCGCGAAATGCAGGCGGCCGTCTCCTCGGGAGTGTCCGAGATGGGCAAGTTTTCCGTCGAGATCAAGGAGGGCATGGACAAGGTTGCGGAAATGGGGCACCGCATGGGCGACATCCTCCGGCAGGTCCAGGCGCTCACGCCCCGCTTCGACGCCGTGACCGAAGGCATGCAAAGCCAGGCTCTCGGCGCCCGCCAGATCAGCGAAGCCGTCTCCGGCCTCAATTCCGCCGCACGCCAGACCACCCTCGCCCTTGACGGCTTCAACCGCACCGCGCGCAGCCTTCAGGACGCCGTAGAGGCCCTCAACAAGGCGATGTCGAAGTTCTCCGTCGAGACCAGCAACGGGCAGGAAAATCGGGCTTAACCGCCAAGCCATGAACCTGCGCACCAAGATTCTCCTGTTCCTGATCCTCCCCGTCGCGCTGATCATGGTCGTCGTGGAGGCCGTGAACGTCCTTGTCTCGCGCAAGGAGATGCTCGCCAATGCGCGCGCCGTCCTGCAGGTCGACGCGGAATCCGCGGCAATGGCGATTGAGGTCGGAAACCGTGAAGCCGTGCAGACCGCACGGATTGTGGCCGCCACGCAGGAAGGCCCGCTTTTTGGTCGGCGCGAAGAGACGTTGGCTTTCATGCGCCGGGTGCTCGACGAGAACCCGCAGATCGTCGGCATTGGCATCGGCTACGAGCCAAACGCCGACGGCGCAGACGAAGCTTTCAAGGCTGCTGCGGGCCCCCGTGCCTCCGCCTACACGGATGCCTCCGGACGCTTCCTTCCCTACTGGGTCCGGGACCTCAAAGTCGGCGGCTCCATCCGTCTTGAGCCGCTCGTCGACATGGACCGTGCCCTGTATTACCAGGGTCCCCGCAAGCTCGTCGAAGCCGGCGAAAAGCGCCGGTGGCTCGTCACGGAGCCCTACGTCTACAACGGCCTCAACCTGATCGTGGAGCAAGCCTCCGCGATCGTCCGGGACGGCCGATTCGTGGGCATCGTCGGCATTGACCGCAGCCTCGATTTCCTGGGCGCCCACCTCAACAAGCTCCGCCATTACCCGTCCAGCCAGGTCTTTGTTATCAGCGGACGGGGACGCATCGTCGCCTCCACGCGCACCGAGGACCTGCGCACCCTGAGCATCGAGTCCCTATTCCTGCGCCCGGATGGCACGTTCGTTACCGACGGGTTTTCCGAGGTTGACGGGAAGCGTGACTGGTCGGGCGCCGCGCCCCAAGGCGTAAACACGGCCTACGCCACGACCCTGGCCGCTCTCGCTCGTATGCGCGCCGGTACCCTTCCACTAGAAGACCCCGTGCTTGGCCGCTGTATCGCCGCAGCCGCGCCCGTCCCGACCGGGAACTGGACCCTTGTCGTCGCCGTTGCGGAATCCGAGGTCATCGCGCCGGCCATGAGCCACCTCAAGCGCAATCTCCTTATCGCGGGAATGGGCTTCGGCGTAGCGCTCCTGATCGTCGTTTACTTCACCAGCGGGCTTGCCCGCCGCATCGCTTCAGCCGCGGCTGTCGCCCGCCGCGTCGCCGGAGGGGACCTTACGAAGGCCGTCCCCAGGGAAGATGCGAAGGACGAGTCGGGCCTCCTCATCCGGGCAATTGCCGAGATGTCCGACACCCTTGCCCGCCTGCTCGGGCGCGTCCGCCGCTGTGCCGATGACCTCGGCAATACCGCCGAACGCATCTCCGCCGCAGCCACACGCCAGGAGGGCGCCACGCAGGGCTTCAGCGCCTCCACCAGTCAGGTGACGGTCGCCGTGCGCGAGATTTCCGCGACCTCCCAGGAACTCCTGAGCACGGTTGACGGCGTCGCCCAGAGCGCGGCTCGCACGACCACCCTCGCGGAGTCTGGCCGTGGCCAGTTGCAGGCGCTCAACTCAGTCATGGAGCGCCTTGCACGCGATACGGCGTCGATCTCCGGCAGGCTTGCCGCGATCTCCGACAAGGCCAAGGCGATCAACGCGGTCGTCGTCGTGATCTCCAAGGTCGCCGCGCAGACGAACCTTCTGTCCCTGAACGCCGCCATCGAAGCCGAACAGGCCGGCACGCAAGGCCAGGGCTTTGGCGTTGTCGCCCGCGAAGTCCGCCGCCTCGCGGACCAGTCTGCTGCGGCGACGCTCGACATCGAGCGCATCGTCCGGGAGATGCAGTCTGCCGTCTCCGCAGGCGTTATGGAGATGGACAAATTCAACGACTCCGTGCGCGCCGCGGTCGGCGATATCGGTAGCCTCGGCGAACGCCTCACCGCCATCATAACTGAAGTCGAAAGCCTCACACCCCGCTTTGAGACCGTCCGCGAAGGCGTGCGCGCCGGTGCCCAGGGCACCGCCCAGATTACGGACGCCATGGTAAAGCTCACGGACGGCGCGCGTCAGACCGCGCAGTCGCTGGAAGACTTCCGCGGCGCAATGGCAGACCTCCGCCACGCCGTGCAGGCCCTTCGCGAGGAGATGTCCCAATACCAGTTGCCGGGAACAGACGGCCGGCACGGCTGAGGCTCCCCATGCTGCTTTTGCTCTTCCAGCTTGGTGATGAGACCTACGGGGTGGCTGCTAACCTCGTCACCGAGGTTGTACCGGCGTTGCCGCTGCGTCCCGTTCCCGGCGCACCACGCGGAATCGCTGGCCTGCTGGATCACCGCGGGCAGGTTATCCCCATGGTCGATCTTTGCACCATCACCCTCGGTCGGCCTTCCCGTGGCCTCCTCAGCACGCGTTGTGTCCTCGTGAACTACGCCATGCCGGACGGTTCCTTCCGCCCCCTCGGCTTTGTCGCGGAACACGTCACCGAAACGCTCAAGGTTGATCCCGCCGCCCTGCAACCCTCGCCGCTTGCCGCGCCGGCCACCCCGCATCTTGGGCCCGTCGTCCGGGCGTGCGGTATGCTCATCCAATGCGTTGATCCGCAGAAGCTCCTTTCGCCCGAAGTCCGAGCCGCGCTGTACCCTCCCAGCTCGCCCGCCTGCCCATGAGCCTGCCCCCTCCCATCGCGGCAGCCCTCACCGCACGCTTCGGGTTGAACCTCGACGTGCTGGGCGATGGCACGTTGGATGCCGCGTGGGACCGTCACTGCCGTTCCCTCCCGGGCCTGACCGAAGGCAGGCTGGTCGCAGATTTATTGGAAACGCCCAAGGCCCTCTCCGACTTTGCGGAGGACATTTTTGTGCCCGAATCGTGGTTCTTCCGCGATGCCGAACCTTTCCGGTTTCTCGCACAATGGCTTACCCGCCGAAGCGCCAGCGGCGTGAAACTGCGTCTCGCCAGCATTCCCTGCGCCGCTGGACAGGAGGCCTATTCCCTCGCCATGTGCGCGGCCGACGCCGGCATACCTCCCCAGTCTGTTGACGTGTTGGGCGTGGACGCCAGCGCACGGCAGCTCGCGCGGGCGGCGGAGGGCATTTACGGACGCGGCAGTTTCCGCGACGAGACCTGGCGGGAACACGCGCTCCATTTTCGGGAAATGGGTAGCGGGTGCCTGGAAGTCAGCCCCACGATTCGGTCCTCCGTGAGCTTTCGCCAAGCCAATCTTGCCGAACCGGGCGCCCTCGCAGACTGCGGCGATTTCGACGCCATCTTCTGCCGAAACCTCCTCATCTACCTGACCGAAGAAGCCAGGGACAAAGTGACCGCGCTGCTTAATCGCCTGCTCTTGCCCGGTGGCCTCCTTGTGCTTGGCCATGCTGATCCGCTTCCCCCGCGACTTCAGCTTGAACGCATTGGACCTCGCGCCGCCTTTGCCTATGTGCGGGGCGGCCACATACAGGCCTCAGGCTCCGGCCTTCAGCTCCCGAGCTTCGCCACGAAACCTGTTCGCAGGCCCGTTCCCGAATCTCCCCCAACCGTTTCACCCCCACCGGAAAAGCCTCCTCAGGAAATCGCCTCCGCGCTGGACTTTGCAAGGTCCCTCGCCGACGCCGGGCGCCTCGACGAAGCGGAGGCTTACCTTCGTCCGCATCTCGAGCGGGCGCACAGCCCGGATCTCTGGCTTTTTATGAGCCGCCTTTTCAGCGCCTTGGGTAGGCCGGATGCCGCGGAGGACGCCTGCCGCAAAGCCCTTTACCTCGCGCCCAACCATGCCGAAGCGCTCCTCGCCCAAGCCCTGTTCTGCGAACGCCGGGGTGACAGCAAGCGCGCAGCGCACTTGCGCCAAAGGGCGTTGCGTGCGGGGAATGCTCCGTAGATGATTTGCAGAAAGAGTTCACAGGGATGAGCGACACCCCAACAACTTCGCCCTCAGGCGCCTCCCAAGACCGCTGCTGGAGACGTGTTGGCGTCTGGGGTGATCAGACCTGTCCGGACCTCCCGGCCGTCGTCCACTGCCACAACTGCTCCGTTTACAAAGACACCGGACGCGGCCTCCTGGACCGCCCACCCCCGGAAGGCTGGGTCGAGTCTTGGCGACAGGCTCTGGCGTCCTCGGCAACCCAGCCGCGAAACGCCCACACCGTGCTCGTTTTCCGGCTGGCCGACGAATGGCTCGCGCTGCCGCTCCGCGCTGTCCTGGAAGTCACGGAGTCCCGCCCTGCACACCGCTTGCCGCACAGGCGGGATGCCGTGGTCTCGGGCGTCGTGGCCGTCCGTGGAGAACTGCACATCCAGGTTTGCCTCAAAGCCCTGTTGCAGATCCCGGAAGGCGCTCCGACTCAAGCCGCCTTGCGCGATGCACCCCGCCTTGTCCTCTTCGAGCGGGCCAGCCAACCCTTTGCTTTCCGGGCAGACGCCGTCGAGGGCATCGTGCCCGTGGCCGATGAAGCTCTGCGCCCGCCGCCGTCCACCGTTTCGCGTGCCCTCGCCACTTTCACGCGCCACGTCTTCTCCCTTGGCGAACGCAATGTCGGCCTGCTTGACGACGACCTCCTCGTTCAGGCTATTACTAAGAACCACCTATGAGCGCGGATTTCAGTGACGCTTCGCTGCTCGACCTCTACCGCATGGAGGCCGAGACCCAGCTTGCTGCGCTCAACCGGGGCCTCGTCGACTTGGAGCCCGGTACCGTGGACCCGAAGCGTATTGAGCCCCTCATGCGCGCCGCCCATTCGCTCAAAGGCGCCGCCCGCATCGTGGGTCTCGACCACGCCGTAAAACTCGCCCACGCGATGGAAGACGTCCTCGTTGCGGCGCAGGAAGGCCGTCTCGCGCTCAGCGCGGCGTCTGTGGATATTCTCCTCAAGGCATCCGATTTCCTCGCGGAATTGTCCCGCGCCTCGGATGCCGAAATGCAGGCCTGGGGCGATGCCCGAGGCTCTGAGACGGCCTCCATCCTCGACGCGCTCGCGGCGGTGAAAGAAGGCCGTCCTGCCTCCGCGGGTGAGCCTCCCTCCGCAGTCTCCGCGCAGCCCCCGGCGGAACCCGCGCTTCCGCCGTCCCAGCCTGCCACCCTGCAGCCCGCTCCGGAGGCATCCGCGGCGCCCGCACCGGCTACGGCGGCACCCACAAGACAAGACCTTTCCGTCCGCGTTTCGTCCGAGCGCCTGACCCGCCTCATGGGCCTTGCTGCGGAGTCCCTCGTCGAGGCGCGTGCCCTCGAACCCCTCCGTGCAAGCTTGCTCCGCCTCAAGCAGGACCAGCAACGCCGCGCCCGCGAACTCGAGGAGCTTTCCCAGTGTGCCACGGGTGCTGACGCCACGTTGCGCGAACGTCTTGAAGCCCTCCACCACGAGGCCCGCGCGCAGGTGGACCTCGTCCGCCGTGAGCTCGAACAGTTTGACGCCTTTACCCGCCGCAACACCCTCCTGGCGGACCGCCTTTATCGCGAAGTCCTTGCAAGCCGCATGCGGCCTTTTGACGACGGTGTCCAGGGGCTGCCGCGACTCGTTCGGGACCTCGCCCGGACCCTCGGCAAACAAATTAAGCTCGAGATTACGGGCCGCGACACGCCCGTTGACCGCGACGTCCTCGAGCGTCTCGACGGGCCGCTCAACCACCTGATCCGGAACGCCTGCGATCACGGCGTCGAGACCCCGCAGGAGCGCGCGGCCGCGGGAAAGCCCGAAGCCGCTCGCATTCTCGTCGAAGCCTCCCACGGTGGCGGCATGTTGCGCCTCCGCATTGCTGACGATGGCCGCGGCATAAATCTGGGCCGCCTTCGTGAAAAAGTTCTCGAGCGGAACCTCGTGTCGGCAGAGATGGCCGCCCACCTTACGTCCGAGGAATTGCTGGAGTTTCTGTTTCTCCCCGGGTTTTCAACGGCCTCGCAAGTCACCGAGATTTCAGGGCGCGGCGTTGGCCTCGACGTCGTGCAGGCGCTCGTGCAGGAGCTCGGCGGGCAGGTGCGCATCGAAACGGAACTGGGAAAAGGCACGGCGTTTGTCTTGCAGCTTCCCATCACCCGCTCCGTCATCCGCGCGCTGCTCGTCACCATCGCGGGCGAACCGTACGCCTTCCCGCTGAACCGCGTGAAGCGCGCCCTCCGCCTCCCTGCGGCTGGCGTCCGAACCATCGAAGGGCGCGCCTATGCCTCCGTAGACGGCGTAAACATTGGGCTCGTTGGTGCCCACGAAGTCCTGGAGCTGGACCCGGCCACAAATGCGCATCCGGAGGAACTCCAGCTCGTCGTCGTCTCCGACGGCAGGGATGCCCTTTACGGGCTCGAGGTGGACGCGTTGGTAGGGGAGGGCGATATCGTCGTCCGACCGCTCGACCGCAGGCTCGGTAAGATTCCGGGCATCGGCGCCGCCTCCCTTACGGAGTCCGGCGATCCCCTGCTCATTATTGATGTCGAAGACATGGTGACCGCGGTTGAGAAGCTGCTCTCATCCGGCCACGTGCCCAGGGCCGCACGCAACGCGCGCCAGACGCAGGCCGCGCCCCAGCGCCGCATCCTGGTGGTCGACGACTCCCTTACCGTGCGCGAGACGGAGCGCCAGATTCTCGAAAACGCCGGCTTCGCCGTTGAGGTGGCTGTTGATGGCGCCGACGGCTGGAACGCCCTTCGCCTGTCCGCTTACGATCTCGTCGTCAGCGACGTCGATATGCCCCGCATGAACGGCTTCGAACTCGTCGCCAAAATCAGGCACGACGCCCGCTTGCGCCAGCTCCCCGTCATCATCGTCTCTTACAAGGACCGTCCGGAAGACCGCCAGCGGGGCCTCGATGTCGGGGCCGACCGCTACCTCACCAAAAGCAGTTTCCACGACCAATCGTTCCTGGAAGCCATACGGGAACTTATTGGCGACGCCACCTCATGAGGATCGCCGTTGTCAATGACATGGCGCTCGCCGCTGAAGTGCTGCGCCGCATCGTGAAGCAGTCGGGGCATGAGGTCGCGTGGACTGCCGCCGACGGCGCCGAGGCCGTCGCGCGTTGCCGCGGAGACCGACCTGACCTCATCCTCATGGACCTCGTCATGCCCAACATGGACGGCACCGAGGCTACATGCCGCATCATGCGCGAGGCCCCTTGCGCGATCCTTATCGTCACCGCCTCCGTGGCGGGTAACGCGGCGAAGGTTTTTGAGGCCATGGGCTACGGCGCGCTCGACGCCGTGCGGACGCCCACCCTGGCGGGGCTCGGCAAACTCGCGGGCGCGGAACTGCTTTGCCAGAAGATCGAAAATGTCGCCCGAATGCTAAACAGGAACTGCGCAACGCCCGCCATCGTCCCGCTTTCCGAAGGGCCATTTCCGCCCCCGCCGATGCCGCAGTTCCTCGCCATCGGCGCCTCCACCGGCGGCCCGCAGGCAATCGCTGAGCTTCTCGCCGCGCTGCCATTGGGCTTTCCAGCCGCCGTGCTCGTCACGCAGCATGTGGATGCGGAATTCGCCCGCGGGCTTGCTGAATGGTTCGGGCGCCGCTCCCGCCTGCCCGTGGCACCGGCTGAGGGTGGGGAAATGCCGCAGCCCGGCCATGTTTACGTTGCGGCAAAAGCGGATCACCTGGTGCTGTCCAGCAGCGGGCGCCTCGCCTATACCGCCGATCCCGCCGATTGTGTCTATCGTCCGTCCGTCGATGTGCTCTTCCGGTCCCTGGCTGCCCACGCGGCCTCGCCCGGCGTGGCCCTTCTGCTCACGGGTATGGGGCGCGACGGCGCTTCCGGGCTGCTCGAGCTCCGCCAGCGCGGGTGGCACACCATCGCTCAGGGGCCGCAAACCTGCGTCGTCTATGGCATGCCCAGGGCGGCCGTCGATGCCGGTGCTGCGGTTGACGCCCTGGAACTCCCCGCCATCGCCCCCGCCGTGCTGCGCCGTTTCGAGCGTCACGTTTAACCCGCGTTTCCGGTCGCATGGGGCAGGCGTCGTGCCTGTGTTCTTGCCAGAGCCCCCTTCCTCCGGCAAACCTCCTGCCATGCAACTCCCTCCGGGCTCCAACACCGCCGCGTCGCGTCGCGCCTTCTGGCTCCTCGTTATCGGGCTCTGCGTCCTGTACTTTGGCTTTACCTGGGCTCGCCCGCTCTCGAATCCCGACGAAGGCCGCTATGTTGAGATCCCGCGGGAAATGGTGGCTTCGGGGGATTGGATCACGCCGCGCCTGAACGGCGTGGTCTATTACTATAAGCCACCGCTTTTCTACTGGCTCGTCGCCAGCTCCATAAAGGTGGCGGACTCCACGGCCACCGCGGTAGTCCGTTTCTGGCCCGCCGCCCTGGCGCTGCTTGGCGTACTGGCCACCGCGGGTGCCGCGAGCCGCCTTTACGGCAAGCGCGCGGGCTTCTTCACCGCCCTCGTCCTCGGCACCAGCGCCCTGTACTTCGGCCTCGGCCAGCTCATCATCCTCGACATGGCGGTCTCGGTGTTCATCACGTTCGCGCTGCTCTGCTTCCTCCTGGGCGTGCGCGAAGACCCCGGCCGCACCCGCCGCCTCTTTTTCCTCGGCTTCTATGCGGCCATGGCGCTCGCCGTCATGACCAAGGGCCTGATCGGCATCGTCATTCCCGCCGCCGTCATCTTCCTGTGGATGCTCTCGCTTAACCGCTGGGGCGAGCTTCGCCGCATGCACCTTCTGGAGGGCATCGTGGTGTTCGCCCTCATTGCCGTGCCGTGGCACGTTGCCGCCGCCCGCGCCAGCCTTGCGGACGCCCAGGGCCGCGGCTTCTCGTGGTTCTATTTCTGGCACGAACACGTCCTGCGCTACGTTGACAAGGGCACGAGCGACCGCGCCCAGCCGTTCTGGTTCTTCTTTCTCATCATGCCCGGCGGCTTCTTCCCGTGGGTGGTGTTCCTCCCGCAGGCAATCGCGCGCGCGGCTCAAGGCGGCCTGCGTGCCGTCCGGGCAAACCCGGAAACCGCGCTCCTGCTCCTTTGGCCCCTCTTCGTCCTGCTCTTCTTCTCGGCTTCCAGCTCGAAGCTGATCCCCTACATCCTGCCGGGGTATGCCCCGGTGGCCATTCTGCTCGGGCGCTGGCTCGCCGAGGCTTGGGAAAAGGAGGGGGGCCGCGCGCTCTCCCGCGGCTGCGCGGTATTCAGCGTCGTAGCGAGCATAGCCGGACTGGGCCTCATGCCCTTCGTGTATTTCTCCCGCGGCGGAAAAACCCCCGAGTTTGCGCTCCCCTGGTACGCCACGCTGGCGGTCATTCTTGCCGTGTGCGGCGTCCTCGCTCTTACCGCCCTCCTGCGGAAGCGGCCGCGCGCCGCCTTCGTTGGTCTCGCGGCCTTCATCACCGCATTCTGTCTCGTGTTCAACCCCTTCGCCTCGGTCGTCCAGCGTCACTCCACGCGTGAGGCCGCAGCCGTCCTGCGTCCCCTGCTCAAGGCGGACGACAAAGTCTTCACGCTTGGCGACTACTATCAGGACTTCCCCGTCTACCTGGCCCGCACCGTAGGCATCGCCGACAACCTTCCCAAAGAACAGCAGTTTGGCCTGGCCCTTGAAGATCACGCCGCACGGTATCTCACGAGCCAGCAACTCGCTGAGCTCATGCGCACACCGCAGCGCGTCTTTGTGCTCGCCCGCCACGACCAGTACAACGGCTTCGCCGGCTACTTCAAGACGCTCCCCCTCACGGTCCTGTTCTCGGACGAAGAATTCGTCGTTTTTGCAAACCGACCTGCGGTTACTCCCCAGCCCTGATTTCCGTTTCCGCGGGCACCTTCGTCTTGCCAGTTGCGCCTCCTCGGGCGCATAGTCCTCCCGTGCCCCAATAACCCCATCCCAAACCTCTTGCGGCTCCAGGAAGCCGATACGCGCAAGAGCCAGACCGAACTCCATTTGCGCCAGTGCCCGAAGGACATTCAGGCGCTTCGGGCAAAGATCGACGCCTCTAACCACGCTTTCGATTCGCGCCGCAAGGCCCTGCAGGAAAAAGAAGTCAAACGCAAGGACCTCGATACCCGCCTGCACGCTGCGGAGGATCGCATCGTAAAATACAAGACCCAGCAGCTTCAGGTTAAAAAGACGGAGGAATATCAGGCCCTCAATCACGAGATTGAGACGACGGAAGCTGAGATCGCGCGCCTTGAGGACGAGGAGCTTCAGCTCCTCATGGAACTGGATCAGGACCAGAAGGCGCTGAAAGAAGCCGATGCCGCACACAAGCAGGAGGTCAAAGACCTGAGTGCGCAAATCGTCCTCGTTGAACAGCACGAGCAGGCGCTCAAACAACGCCTCGTACAGGAACTCGAAGACGTGAAATCCGCCGCCGGTGCGGTGGAGCCCCGGTACCTGCAGGCCTATGAGCGCCTTCGCACCCAAGGCAAACACGCCCCCTTCATCGCGCCCGTCCAGGACCACAAGTGCGGTGGCTGCCACCTGCGTGTCTCCAATGAGCGCATGGACGCCGTCCGCCATGCCAACGCCCCCGTCTTTTGCGATACCTGCGGGCGCCTTATTTACCTCGCCCCGTAGGTGATGAACACACCGGCCCCCCTTCCAGCCGCGTTTCTGGACGAGCTTCGCGCCGCCCTTGGTCCCGAAAACGTCCTTACTGCGCCTGAAGACCTCACCGTCTACGCATTCGACGGCACCGCAGCCCTCCGCGCTCAACCCGCCCTCGTCGCCCTGCCGGGCAACGCTGAGGAAGTTGCGGCGACCCTGAAAATCGCCGCCCGCCATAAGGTGCCCGTGACGCCCCGGGGCTCGGGGACTGGCCTCAGCGGGGGAAGCGTCTCCGAAGGTGGCCTCGTGCTCTGCCTTCTCCGGCTAAACCGTATCCTTGAACTGGATTCGCAGAACCTGACGGTCCTCGTTGAGCCCGGCGTCATAACCGCCGATGTCGATGAGGCCGCCGCCGCCCAGGGCCTCTTTTACCCGCCGGACCCCGGCTCAATGAAGGTGTCCACGATCGGCGGCAATGTTGCTGAAAACTCAGGCGGCCTTCGCGGCCTCAAATATGGCGTCACCCGTGACTACGTGCTGGGGCTGGAAGTCGTCCTGCCCGACGGCGAGACCGTGTGGCTCGGCTCGAAGTGCGTGAAGGACGTTGCCGGGTATTCCATGAAGGACGTCTTCATCGGCTCGGAGGGCACGCTCGGCGTCATCACAAAAGTGCTCCTCAAGCTCCTTCCACGTCCGCAGGCCCGCCGCACCCTCCTTGCCGCCTACGCCACCATAGAGGCCGCCGCTGCCACCGTCTCCGCCATCATCGCGGCGCGCATCGTGCCCTGCACGCTTGAGTTTGTCGACAAGCTCACCCTGGCGTGCATTGAGGCACACGCGAAGCTTGGTCTCCCCACCACCGCCGAAGCCATCCTGCTCATCGAAACGGACGGCCATCCCGCAGCCGTCGCGGAGGAGGCGGATCGCATGTCCGGGATCGCCCGCACCCACGGCGCGACTTCCGTCACGCTCGCAGCAGACTCCGCCGAGGCCACCCGGCTCGCCACGGCCCGCCGTTCCGCGTTCTCCGCCCTCGCCCGCGCACGTCCCACGACGATTCTGGAAGACGTTACCGTACCCCGCAGCGAACTTGCCCGCATGGTGCGGTTTGTGCAGGACGTCGCCGCCCGCCACCGTCTGCTCATCGCCACCTTCGGCCACATGGGCGACGGAAACCTGCACCCCACCATCCTCACCGACGAACACAACGCCGACGAAATGGCCAGGGTGGATGCCGCCCTTGACGAGATTGTTGCCGAGACCTTGCGCGTTGGCGGGACAATAACGGGTGAGCACGGTGTCGGCCTTGCCAAGAAGCGCTTCCTGCCGCAACAGTTTCGAGGCGCGAGCCTAAGACTCCTGCGTCGCCTCAAGGTTGCCGTGGATCCGGAGGGGCTTCTCAATCCCGGGAAAATTTTCGACTGATGCACGCGGGCGAACATCAGGGCGCCGTCGGGCGTCCTCCTTCCCGGCTTGGGCTGAAGCCCGCCCTCCTGCAACAATGCCTCCACTGCGGCATGTGCCTGTCCGTTTGCCCGACCTACGCGGTTTCAAAACTGGAACGGCATGGCCCGCGCGGTCGCATAGCCCTCGCAGCCGCCGTGGATGAGGGCCGGTTGCCGCTCACCCCGGTTGTCGCAAACGAATTCTACTACTGCCTCGGCTGTCTGTCCTGCACCAGCGCATGCCCCGCAGGCGTGGACTACGCCACGATTTTCGAGGAAATGCGTGCGCGTGCCGAGAGCTCGGGCGTCATCGCTACGCCCGAACGACGCTTCTGGCGCTGGCTCGCACTTCGGGCCATTTTCACGCGACCCCGGCTCCTGCGTGTGGTCGGCCACGTGCTGCGCTTCTACCAACGTTCCGGCGCGGAGGCCCTTGCACGTCGCCTAGGCCTCATGCGCCTGCTGCCGCTGTCCCTGCGCAAGCTGGAGCCGCAGCTGCCCCGCATCGCCCCGGTCTTTTCGGATGCCCTCATCGGCCCCGAGGAACTCCCGCCCGGCACCCCGCGCTTCCGCGTCGGCCTGCTCACCGGGTGCGTGCAAGACCTCCTCCTGGCTCAGATCAACCGCGATACCGCGGACGTCCTTCTCGCCAACGGCTGTGCCGTTCTCACGCCCCGCTGCCAGCCATGCTGCGGCTCCCTTCACGCCCATAACGGCGACCTCGAAGCCGCCCGCTCCCTTGCCCGCCGCCTCCTCGATGCATTTGACCTCTCAGCCCTCGACGCCGTCATCTCCAACGCCGGAGGCTGTGGGAGCCACCTGAGGCGGTTCGGCCACCTGCTCGCGGACGACCCCGCCTACAAAGCACGCGCCGAAGCCTGGGACGCCAAGCTGTTCGACATTCACGCCTGGCTCGCCCGCACAGGTCTCGCTCCCTTTCCCGCGCCAGCGGCAGGGCAGGGAAGTTCCTCAACTGTGAAAGTCGCCTATCAGGACAGTTGCCACCTCCGGCACGCCCAGGGCGTGGTCAACCCGCCTCGAGACCTCCTCCGTTCAATCCCCGGCCTGCAACTCCTCGACCTGCCGGGCGCGGACACCTGCTGCGGCAGCGCGGGCATCTACAGCATCACCCATCCCGACCTCGCCGCAGCCCTCCGGGATAAGAAGCTCGAGCGGTTGAAGGCGACCGGCGCCACATGCCTTGCCGTCGGAAACCCCGGCTGCCACCTGCACCTTGCTCAGGGCCTCGCGGCCACAGGGTCCCCGATCCCCGTTGAGCATCCCGTGTCGCTCCTTGCCCGCGCCTACCGTGGGCAGAATCCCGGCCCCAGCGGCTCCTGACCGCAGCCTTTTGCGCCCTTGCGCCAGCCGCCACTTTAGGCTAGCGTCCTCCCCCAAGCTTCCGAAAGGGGGAGCGCATTCGCTCCTGCGGTTCATCCCGCGGGAGAGGAAAGTCCGGACACCCCAGGGCAGGATTCCCTGTGAAAGCGGGGGCGCCAGCGGTCAATCTGCCGGCGACGGACAGTGTCACAGAAAACATACCGCCGCAGCCCGAAAGGGTCGCGGTAAGGGTGAAAAGGTGGTGTAAGAGACCACCGCTCTCGGGGGCAACCCCGGAGGCACGAAAAACCCAATCCGGTGCAAGACAAAATAGGGGACTGGGTGGCCCGCCCTTAGGTCCCGGGTATGTCGCGCCCCGCCTTGCGCGGGGAGTGGGCTTCGGTCCGCTAGATGAATGAATGCCAGCCGGCGCGCTCGCGTCGGTGGAACAGAATCCGGCTTATATCCCCCTTTCGGAAGCCCTTTTCTTATGGGGCACTCCAGCCCTGGCGAGGACCCCAGCAGTTCCCCTTGGAGCGGTTCTACTTCAGGTGGTCGCAGAAAGCGGCCTCGCTTTTCCCTCCGCGCGAGGCGGGGGGCTGCTCTCCGGGCGTGTATCCGGTATCTGGATACGTCCGCCTCAGGGCCCTCGTAACCCTCCATTCCGGAAGATCGGCGCCTCTTTGCCGGAAAGGCCCGAATCCCAGGCGCTCCGTCTTGCGTCCGGCTCAGGCATTCTCTGCTGTGCGCCCCGGTTAAACGGCGTCCTCCGCACGCCGATCTCATTTCCCCGCCACGAAGCTTGCAATTCCCGGTGAAATCGTTCATATCAATATATCAAGATACGTTGATATATTCGTTTTAGACCATGACGCCCGCTCACGCCAAACCGTACACCGCCGCCGGACAGCGGCTCCTCAAACAGCTCGCATCCCGGATCGTTTTCCTCGACGGCGGCATGGGCACCTCCATCCAGCGCTACAAGCTCACCGAAGCCGATTTCCGCGGAACCCGCCTCGCAAACCACGCCATAGACCTCAAAGGCAACAACGACCTCCTCGTCCTTTCCCGCCCCGACGTCGTGGCCGAGGTCCATTACGCTTTCTTTGAAGCGGGCGCGGACATCATCGAGACAAACACCTTTAACGCCACCCGCATCTCCCAGGCCGATTACGGTCTGGAGCCTCTCGCCCGTGAACTGAACGTGGAAGCCGCGCGCCTTGCCAAGGGCGTGGCCGACCGCTTCATGGCGGAGCACCCTGGCCGCGTCTGCTTCGTCGCCGGCGCCATCGGTCCCACCAATAAAACGGCCTCCCTTTCTCCCGACGTCAACCGCCCGGACTACCGCGCCGTCACCTTCGACGAACTGGTCGAATCCTACAAAGAGCAGGTTGAAGGACTGCTCGAAGGCGGGGCTGACGTCCTCCTCGCGGAAACCACCTTTGACACCCTCAACCTCAAGGCCGCCATCTATGCCGTCGACGAGGTCATGGCAGGGCGCAAAGAGCGCGTGCCGCTCATGCTCTCCGTCACCATCACCGACGCCTCCGGGCGTACGCTTTCCGGCCAGACCGTCGAAGCCTTCTGGTACTCCGTCAGCCATGCGCGCCCCATCAGCGTCGGCATCAACTGCGCCCTAGGCGCCGCGCAGATGCGCCCCTTTGTCGAAGAGCTCTCACGCCTCGCCGACTGCCACGTCTCCTGCTACCCGAACGCCGGCCTCCCCAACCCGCTCAGCGAAACGGGCTACGACGAGCTCCCGGAGCACACCGCCGCGCTTCTCGATGAACTCGCAGCCGCGGGCTTCCTTAACATCGTCGGCGGCTGCTGCGGAACCACGCCTGCCCACATCGGCGCCATCGCCCGCAAGCTCGCTCCCCGTGCGCCCCGCAAGGTCCCCACGCTCCCGCCCGCCCTCCGCGTCTCCGGCCTTGAACCCCTGAAAGCGGAAGGGCCCGACTCCCCGTTCCTCATGATCGGCGAGCGCACCAACGTCACGGGCTCTCCCAAGTTTAAGAAGCTCATTCAGGCTGGGGACTTCGAAGGCGCCCTCACCATCGCCCGCCAGCAGGTCGAGAATGGCGCGAACATGATCGACATCAACTTTGACGAGGCCCTCCTTGACGGCGAAGCCTGCATGCAGCGCTTCCTCAACCTCGTCGCCAGTGAGCCCGACATCGCCCGCGTGCCCATCGTGCTCGACAGCTCAAAGTGGTCCGTCATCGAAGCCGGGCTGAAGTGCGCGCAAGGCAAGTGCGTCGTCAATTCCATCTCCCTCAAGGAAGGCGAAGAAAAGTTCCTCGCCTCCGCTGCCAGGATCATGCGTTACGGCGCGGCCGTCGTTGTCATGGCCTTCGACGAGCAAGGCCAGGCCGCCTCGAAGGCCGACAAGGTGCGCATCTGCCAGCGCGCCTACGCGTTGCTCACCCAACGCCTCGGCATGGACCCCGGCGACATCATCTTCGACCCGAACATCCTCACCGTCGCCACCGGCATCGAGGAACACAACCGTTACGCCCTCGACTTCATTGAAGCCGTAACCGAGATCAAGGCCACCTGCCCCGGAGCCCGCGTCAGCGGCGGCCTCAGCAACGTCTCCTTCTCCTTCCGCGGAAACAACGTCGTGCGCGAGGCCATGCACGCCGCCTTCCTCTACCACGCCATCCGCGCCGGCCTGGACATGGCCATCGTCAACGCGGGCATGGTCGCCGTCTATGAAGAAGTTGACCGCGACCTTCTGGTGAAAGTCGAGGACGTCCTCCTCAACCGCCGCCCCGACGCCACGGAACGCCTCGTCGCCCACGCCGAGTCCATCAAAGGCCGCGAAGGCGCCGCATCCACCGACACCGCTGCCGAGCAGGCCTGGCGCCGCGGCACCGTCGAGGAACGCCTCGCCCACGCCCTCGTCAAAGGCATCGTCGACTTCGTCGAGCAAGACACCGAGGAAGCCCGCGTCAAATACGGACGCCCCCTCGCCGTCATCGAAGGCCCCCTCATGGAGGGCATGAAGATTGTCGGCGACCTCTTCGGCGCCGGAAAAATGTTCCTGCCCCAGGTCGTCAAAAGCGCGCGCGTGATGAAAAAGTCCGTCGCCTGCCTCACGCCTTACATGGAAGCCGAGAAAGCCGCGGGCGGCGCGCACAAGCAGGGCACGGTCGTCCTCGCCACCGTCAAGGGCGACGTCCACGACATCGGCAAAAACATCGTCGGCGTTGTCCTCGCCTGCAACAATTACGAGGTCGTTGACCTTGGCGTCATGGTCTCGTGCGAAAAGATTCTCGAAGTCGCGCGCGAAAAGAAGGCCGACATCATCGGCCTGAGCGGCCTCATTACGCCCTCGCTCGACGAGATGGTCCATGTCGCGGCCGAGATGCAGCGGCAGAACTTCAACGTGCCCCTGCTCGTCGGAGGCGCCACCACCAGCAAGGCGCACACCGCGATCAAGATCGAGCCCGCTTACCAGGCTGCACCCACCGTGCACGTCATCGACGCCTCCCGCGTCACGGGCGTCTGCACCGCGCTTCTCAGCCCAACCAACAAGGCCAAAGCCGTCGCGGATGTGCGCGCCGAGTATGCCCGCATTCGCGAGCAGCACGCCCGCGGCGCTCAAAAACGCCTCCTCCCGCTCGCCGAAGCCCGCAAGCACGCCCTCGCCACCGACTGGTCCAAGCTCCCCGTCGAGCGTCCCGAACGCCTCGGCGTCCAGGTCTTCGACACCGTCCCGCTCGAAGAAATTGCCGCCATGATCGACTGGTCTCCCTTCTTCTGGACATGGGAGCTCCGCGGCACCTTCCCGGCCATCCTGGAACACCCCCAGCACGGCAAGCAGGCGACCGAGCTCTACAACGACGCTCGCAAAATGCTCGATGACCTCGTCCGCAACAAGCGCATCCGTCCCCGCGCCGTCATCGGCCTCTGGCCCGCGCGCCGCCGTGGCGACGACGTCGACGTCTTTGCCGACGAAGCCTGTTCACAGCGCCTCTCGACCCTCCACTTCCTCCGCCAGCAACAGGAAAAGACCACCGACAACACCTATTACAGCCTCGCCGATTTTCTCCCGCCCGCAGACGCCGGGCATGCCGATTACGTCGGCGCCTTCGCCGTCACTTCCGGCAAGGAGATCGCGGAGCTCGCGCGCCAGCACAAAGCCAACAACGACGATTACAGCGCGATCATGGTCGAAGCCCTCGGCGACCGCCTTGCCGAAGCCTTCGCCGAGCTCATGCACAAGAAAGTCCGCGACCAGTGGGGCTACGGCCGCGCCGAAAACCTGTCCGTCAACGACCTCATCGCCGAAAAGTATCGCGGCATACGACCGGCCGCAGGCTACCCCGCGTGCCCGGACCACACCGAAAAGGCCGAAATCTGGCAGCTCCTGGACGCCGCCAAAAACGCCGGCATCACGCTCACCGAAAGCTTTGCGATGTCGCCCGCAGGCTCCGTCTCGGGTCTCTATTTCGCCCATCCTGCCGCGAAGTACTTCCGCGTCGGCCAGATCGGGCGCGACCAGCTCGAGGACTACGCTGTGCGCAAAGGCATCCCGCTTGAGGAAGCCGAAAAGTGGCTCGCGCCCGTGCTTGGGTAGGGCAGGGGAGCCCTCTCGCGTCGCGCGTGATACCGTGCTCCTCCCTGAACCCCGCTAGGCCGCTGGCCTCCTGCGGGGTAGGGGAGGGCGCCGGTTAACGCCAGCGAGCCGCCTCGGCTCCGGTGGCCGTTACGGCTATCTCCCTCCAAACGTTCCGCGGCCTTGACCCGCCCTTCCTCCGTCCCTATGAACGGCGGTGAATGGACGCGGACGCAGAGCTCCTGAAACGGCTCGTTGATGCTGCAACGCAGATCGCGCAAGGCAATTACGACCGTGCGCAAGCCGTGCTTGAGCTCAGCAACGAAGGCTCCTATCCGCCCGCGGTCGCCACGCTTGCCGAAGCCTTCGGCATGATGCTCGTCAAAGTCGAGGCCCGTGAATTCCAGTTGGCGCAAAAAATCGACGAACTCGCCGACGCAAACCAGCGCCTCGCCGCGAGCCTTGAGAAAATCAAGATCCTCGAAAACCTCCGCGACCTCCTCGGCAAGTTTGTGCCCTCGTCCGTACGCCGCCGCCTCGACGAGAACCCCGAGGCCCCGGACCTTGAGCGCCGGGAACGCGAACTCGCCGTCCTTTTCCTCGACGTCGCCGGCTTCACCTCCCTCACCGAGGCCACCTCCGCGGAGAAAATCAACCACCTCGTCGAACGCTATTTCTCGTCCTTTATTGACGACATTTTCGCCCACCACGGTGAAATCTGCGAAAGCCAGGGCGACGGCCTCATGCTCATCTTTGAAGCCGACGACACCCCCGGCGGCCACATCGCCCGCGCCGCGCTTACGGCGCTCGCGATCCGCCACAAAGTCGCGGCCGTAAACCGAAGTCTCCCTGCCGGCGAGCCTCCCATCCGCGTGAACATCGGCATTGATGCCGGTCGCGCCATGCTCGGCTCCACCTGCTTTGAAGGCGTTGCTGGTGCCCGCTGGACATACACAGCCTACGGCATGGCTGTGAACATTGCCGCGCGAATCGGCAAGATCGCCTCAAACGGCCAAATCCTCATTTCCTCGCAGGCCGCAAACCGCCTGCCCGTCGGCTTCGCCACTTCTGTGTTCGGTGAGCACACGCTGAAGAACGTCTCTGAGCCCATCTCCATCAGCGAGCTCCTCGACGCCTGCGGCTTCCCCACCGCACCCGCGCCCCTCGTGCCAGCCTAATAGGCCGTCTTTGGCGGGAAAAACACCTGCACCGCCGTCCGCAGGATGATGATCACATCCATCACCAGCGACCAGTGCTGGATGTAGTACAAGTCGAGCTTTATCCGCTTCTCCAGAAGATCCACCTGCGTGATCTCGCCCCTGTACCCGCGCGATTGCGCCAGCCCCGTTATCCCGGGCTTCACCAGATGCCGCTGCGGGTAGTCCTGGATCAGCCGCCCAAACAGCTTGTCGTGCTGCGGCAGGTGCGGCCTTGGCCCCACGATGCTCATCTCCCCGCGCAGCACATTCCAAAACTGCGGAAACTCATCCACGCTCGTCCGCCGCAGCACCTCGCCAAGCGGGAATATACGCGGGTCGCGCCGCGACGCCTGTTTGGCCTCATCCACCGTTCCCGGCTTTGCGTGGTGCATCGTCCGGAACTTCAGCAGCGTAAACTTCTGACGATTCAGCCCGTGCCGCACCTGCCTGAAAAATAACGGCCCGGGCGACTGCAGCCGGTGGCTTACCCACGTCACCACCGCCAGCGGCGGCAGCACGAACACGCACATCGGCACCGCCACAAACAAGTCCAGCGCCCGCTTCATGGCCCGGTTCCACGGGTCCTCCAGCGGCTCCTCCTGCAACGTGAAAAATACGTGCGGACCGTCCGACACCGGCCTCAACGTCTGCTGAAAGTAGTCTGACCACGGGTTGTAAACCAGCAACCGGCAACCCTCCGTGATGCTCGTCTGCACAACCTCCTGCACCCACTCGGGGTTTTGCCGGGTCTCCAGCAACACAACCTGGTTCGCGCCGACTTCCTGAAGCACCCGCCTCAAGTTCGCGGCCTCCCCGATCACCGGCACAGGCGTCTCCACGCGCTGCTCCTCCGGCACCGCCACCAGCCCCACCGTCTGCAACCCAAGCTCCGCTTGCCACGAAAGCCATTCCTTCAGCCGCGCACACGCCGCCGTTCCCCCCACCAGCACGCACCGCCGCGCATTTCGCCCCCGGAACACCACCCGCCCCAGCAGCGCCGGCAGCCACGCGTTCAGCACCATCAGGCTCACCCACGCCACCACCAGGTACGACCCCAGCAGGATACGGCTGATCGACTGGTCCTTCGTCGCAAACACCAGCCCGAACAGCACCAGCGACAACACCAGCGCCTGCAGGTTCGCCACGTAAATCGCCCGCGTCCGCGCCACCAGCCCGCCCTCCGGCCTCAGCAACGTGTAGAAATGGAACGAGATCAGCGACGACACCAAAATCCCGCCCATATACACCGGGAAATGCACCATCTCGTACAACACCCGGTCCAGGACTTCCGCCGAAAGCACCACCATCGACACAAACAGCGTCTGAAGTAAGATCAGCACCGACACGCCGTGCAGCTCAAGCAGGCCTTTAAAGCGGTGATCTAGCATCGCTGGACTAAAGCCGACAAAGGGGGTGGTTTTAGAGGTGAGTGCGCCGCGCCAGGGTCCTACGCCTCTGGTCGCACGCGCTCCACAACCTTGGCAACCCAAGACTTCCGATGCAACGGAATTGTAAAAACGCCGCCCCCCATCAGCCCCTCTGTCGCCTTCGTGCCCCCGCCCCCCGCCTGCCACAACCCGCCCCCAGCTCACCCAACGGCCGGGCTTACCTCCCCCAAAACCTCGCCCTGCGCCTCCGCCGCCAAGCTTGCCCCCTCGCTCCAGAAAAATTCCGCCAACGCGCCTTCCACCACCGGCGGAGACGGCCCAAACGGTTGACTTTCCGGACATTGCGGAAACAATACACTCAGAATCCCGCATACGCCCTATGAAGATCACCCGTCTCCTTGCCCCCTTCCTCGTTTTCTTTGCCGCCCTCGTTTCGACCTCCGCTGAGGTCGAAACCGGCAAGCCCGCACCCGATTTCACCCTCAAAGGCGCCGACGGCCGCAATTACAACCTCTCAGACTTCCGCGGCAAATACGTTGTCCTGGAGTGGCTCAACCACGAATGCCCCTTCGTCGTGAAGCACTACGAGAGCGGCAACATGCAGGCCCTCCAGAAAGAAGCCAAAGACAAGGACGTCGTCTGGCTCTCCATCAATTCCTCGGCACCCGGCAAGCAAGGCCACCTCGACGCCCGCTCCGCCAACAGCATCACCTACCGCAAGAAAGCCGCTCCCTTCGCCGTGCTCCTCGACTCCGAAGGCAAAGTCGGTCGCCTCTTCGGCGCCAAGACCACCCCCCACATGTTCATCATCGACCCCAAAGGCGTCGTGATCTACCAGGGCGCTATCGACAGCATCAAGAGCACCGACAAGGAAGACGTCGCCAAGGCCGAAAATTACGTGCACAAGGCCCTCAATGAAGCCCTCGCCGGCAAGCCCGTCTCCACCTCGCAGACCCCCGCCTACGGCTGCAGCGTAAAATACGCCGACTAGATTCGCGCGCCGCGCCGACTAGCCCCGTCGCACCGCCTTACGCAGCCGCGTAGCAGCGCAATTGCGTACACTGCATCCAGGTTGTCGCACCCGTTGAGGTCGCAGCTTTCGTTCGCCACGCGAGGGTGGGGCATCCACGCTCGCCGCAGCGTCGGCGTAAATGGACAACCGACGTGGTACTGCCCTAGCCGGACAGGTCCTCGCGCCCCTGTCGACGCCAGGCTCGGGGCGACGTCCCCATGCGCGCACGAAAGGCGCGGTGCAGGCTCGATACGGACTCGAAGCCCGTCTCCAGGCTGATTTCCAGCACAGATTTGGCGCTCGTCCGCAGGAGAAGCGCGGCCATACGGACGCGCAGATCGTTGAGATACGCCAGGGGCGTGCAGCCCATGCTCCGCCGGAATACGCGGCGGAACTGGGGCTCGCTCAGCCCGCACCGGCGTGCAAGGTCGCCGATCCGCGGCGTCCGGCGCTCAGCCAGCGCAAGCAGTTGCAGCGCGGGCGCCAGCCGCTCGTAGTCCGGTCGCGGCGGCTCCGCAGGCTGCGCGGTCTTTCGTCGGTGTGCCAGCACCAGGACCTCGAGCGTCAGCGCCTGCAGCAGTGCGAGGCGCCCCGGCTCCTGTCGCTTCATTTCCTGCGCGAGCCGCAGGATCGTCTGCGCAAGGTCCGGATGCCTGGCGCCCTCGAACGCCCCGGCAAAGCCCGGTCCACGCAGGCCCGAAACGTCCAGCCACCTCAGGTCCGCGCCCGGCGAGATGAGGCGTGCGGGGTCGACGTAGATCCAGCTCCACACGCTGGTCGTGCCGGGCGTGCTCCGCGCGAAGTGCGGCTCGCCGGGCGGAATGAAGATAACGTCGCCTGTGGAAAAACTGAGGACCTTTTCGCCAATCACGAAAATGCCGTGCCCGCTGTGGCAGTAGCCGAGCTCCAGGCATTCATGCACGTGCAGGTACGTGATGGGCCGGTCATCGTGCGCGTGCTCCGAGTGAAGATACACGCCCTCCTTCGGGTCCAGATTTATGGGCAAGCGTAGGATGGCGAGGGCAGGTGATCGTTTTCGCGCCATTTATGCCCGAATATCAGCCGAATCCCGCGCTTTTTTCCATTAAAATCTTTCGCATACCTCAAAACGTCGATGTCCACCCTCGTCGCGAATCACACCCTGGATCGCCTCGCCATCCACCCTGATGGAAATGGCTCTATCAAAGTGCGGCACGTGGGCCTCTCGACATCTTCTAGCCCCGTCCAGAACCAGAGTGGCGTCGTTACGGGCGATTTGCCGTGAACGTGTATTGGTATACTGGATACAAGAGCGTCGGAACTGCCGCCTCGGCGCGATTGCCGTTGACCGCACCACAGGCACTTTTCTCCCTGGGCTTCAAAATACCGTCCCGCTTCTACGATCCTAACAAAACCGGGGGTTGGTGGGCGACGAACCCGACTTCGCGCCTGCCATCATCACCTATGCCGGCGACGGGCAAATCTTCACCTCATTGCGTGCGCCGGGGCTGCGTCGAGCGAGAGCACCCCGCGTCGGCACGGGCGGAAAAGTCAAGCCACTCTGTGCGAAACCTTGAAACGGAACCGCCCTAGGGCCAATCGACATATGGGTTACAGCCACAGGAGGGC
>CAZQIE010000002.1:12319-80808 GCA_964593675.1 uncultured Opitutales bacterium | reverse complement strand
CTTCAAACAGCTCGGTCACAATCTGTACAGTCTAAAATGTCGATTGGCCCTAGCGTGCCTCGTGCCATGCGCACAGGTGGCCGTCCTTAAACGCTGTTTTCCAGCGCGTTATTTTTAATTCACTGGAAACTAGCCTGACTCAGGCCCAACGAGTTTTGCAATGGACCACCGGGCAGTGTTGCATATTGCACGGGTCTTTGGGCGGGCACCCTAAGCACCTTTTGCAACACCGCAGGGCCTGCGCGACGCCCCTTGCCCCTATGCCGGCTTAGGCTTTCCCGATACCGGTCTCGCTTCCAGCACGAGCGCCACCACCACGAGCGGCACTAGTGCGAGGAAATGGGTGCTCACGGAGGCAAGACCCAGGCAGAGGGCCGCGCCTGCGCACGCAAACATCCGGACCCACGGGAATAGGCGCGAGGCATACGCTTTCTGCCAAAGCTTAAGCGTTACGAAAGTAAGCCCAGCGAGGATGGCGCAAGCCAGCAGCGTTCCGGCGAGACTGACCGCGACCGCTGAAAGCGCGTTAAGACTGAGCTGGTGTTCAATCCGGGCCCAGACGACAAGGACTGCCTTCGTCGCCACATAGTGCAGGACCGTCGCCAACAGCAGATGCCTGGAAACCCGCGCGAGAAACTTCCCCGGCAACGCTGAGGAGAAACGCCTCGCCGCGCGACCGAACAAGGCGACAAGGCCGCTGGCTGCGAGGAGGTAAGGCAGGCTCAGGGGCCACTTTGTCACCACCCAGCCATCGAAACCTAGATGCTTGCCCGCAACGTACATTGCGGCAGCAACCGCAATGAGCGCCACTTCCACCAACCAGGCTGTGGGCCGGTTTCCCCAGCGTGCCCAAAGGCTCCCCGCGACGACAAAGCCAAGCCACGGATAGAAGGGGAAACTTCCGGGCGTGAGCTTTTGGGCGAAAACATCCACAGCCTGAGGCGTCCAAATGAGCAGAGGGAGAAGCGCAAGGCCTGCCGCTGCGCCAAGAGCCGTGCGCGACAAGGCCGTCTTCGCAACCCGGCAGGCGGCGTCCATCGCGACGCGGCTGACCATGAGGAACAGGAAGAAGTCGAAGGAGAGCGGGGGAATGCGCAGGTAAGCGGCTTGTGCGAGCGCCAGAAGAAGCATCCCCAGGTTTAGGCGCACCTTTTCTCCCCAAGGTTTTGCGGTGTAGCGGCTGAAGGTCGCGCCAAACCCGAAAAAGAAGAAGGCAGGGGCGAGCTCGCCAATAAAGTGCAGAAGCCGCATAGCCTGCCAATCCCCGGGCACCACGCGGTACCAGTGGATGCCGGTCATCAGGAGCAACCCGGCACACCGGACGGCGTCGAGGCCTACATCCCGGGTGGCACCTGTCTCGGGCGGCTTTGGGAGGTTCTGCACGGGCGCGATTGTGGCCCACGGCTCCGAAATCACAAGCCCGCCGCGCGCATCCTTTGGTCTCGCCAGCCACCGTGCGCCGTTGAGACTGCGATACCATGGAATGGGAAAGCGGCCTCTTGGCACTGATTGCAGGACTTGCAGCCGGCGCGGTGAACTCCGTTGCCGGCGGCGGCACGATGTTGTCGTTCCCGACGCTCCTGTTCCTCGGGCTTTCGCCCGTCTCGGCCAACGCAACCAATACAATCGCGCTGCTGACGGGAAGCCTTGGTAGCGTCAGCGGCTATTGGCGTCAGGTTTCCAAGGTGAAACGGTGGCTGCGGCTCTTTGCGCCCGTCAGCCTGATTGGTGGCCTGGTTGGCGGCATCCTGCTTGTGGAGACGCCTGAGAGCGTCTTTGACCGCCTCGTCCCGTATCTGGTCCTGTTCGCCACATTGCTGTTTCTGGCCCATCACACCCTTACGCACCTGCACGGGCGAGACCCGTCCGGGAGCCCTGAGGACAAGAGCCGCGCGTGGCTTTGGTGCGCAGTGGCCTTCCAGGGCCTCGTAGCCGTATATGGGGGGTATTTCGGCGCGGGTATCGGCATCCTCATGCTCGCGTCGCTCAGCATTCTCGGGTTCCACGACATCCATGAGATGAACGCGCTGAAGGCGATCCTTGCGTTCCTCATCAACGTGACCGCTGCGCTCTACTTTGCACTCAAAGCGCCCGTAGACTGGCCGCTCTGCGCGTGGGCGGCTGTGGGGGCGATCTGCGGAGGCCGGCTCGGGGCGAAAGTCGCGCAACGTGTGTCCCAGAAGCTCGTGCGGCGGGCGATTGCTGGTGCGGGTCTCCTGATTTCAGGGGTGCTTTTCTACAGGCAGTACGCGTAGGTTTCGCAAAAAAAGCCCGCAGAACCAGACCGGCTCTGCGGGCACACTTCAAGAGAAGTCGGTGGGAGCGTTACCGCTTCGCACGCGGGATGGTCACCGTGAGCGTCAGGTAAGCGTAGCGGCCATCCGTGTAGATGTAGAACACATTCGGGCCGTTGCGCAGCACCTTCTGGGCGTCCGCGAGGGTCTTCACCTTCTGCTGGTTGATTTCAAGGATCAGCATTCCCGGGCGAAGGAATTCGCCGTAGGGAGACCCTGGCTCGACCTGCGAGATCACCAGGCCCTCAACGTCCTCTTCCAACCCCAGCTCCTTGCGCAGTCCCTGATTAAGCGGCTCCATGCTCACACCTTCCATCAACTGGCGTGTCGCCGGTGCGCCCGGAACGGCCGTGCCGCCCTCGTCGCGGTCTCCCAGCGTGACGGGTATGGTTACTTCCTTCCCGCTGCGGATCACTTTCAACTGAACCACGCTCCCCGGGCTGCGACGCGAAATCTGGAAGCGCAGCTCCGCGGCGCTGTCGGTGGCATCATCATCGACGGAAATGATGACGTCCTCGCGGCGCAGGCCGGCTTTTTCCGCAGGCATGCCTTTCTGGATGCGGTTGACGAGCGCTCCGCGGGTTGAGGTCAGCCCCATGGCCTGCGCCAGATGCGGGTCAAGGTCCTGAATCCCGATCCCCAGGAAGCCGCGACGGACTTCGCCCTTTTCCACAATCGCCAGCATGACGCCGCGGGCGAGGTCGGAGGGTATGGCGAACCCGATACCGATGCTGCCGCCGCTCCCGGAAAGGATGGCGGTGTTCAGCCCGACGAGCCGCCCCTGCGCGTCGACGAGGGGGCCGCCGGAGTTGCCCACGTTGATCGCGGCGTCGGTCTGGATGAAGCTTTCGTAGGCGTCATAACCGAGAATGCCGAGGTTGCTGCGCCCGGTGGCCGACACGATGCCCTGCGTGACCGTCAGGCCCACTTTGAGCGGGTTGCCCACGGCAAACACGATGTCGCCCACACGCAGGCCGCCGCTTCCAGCGATCGTCAGCGTCGGCAGGTTCTGGGCCTCAATCTTGAGCACCGCGACGTCAGTCTTTGCGTCCGTGCCGACGACCTGCGCCTCAAACTCGCGGCCATCGGGCAGGCTGACTGTGATCTTGTCCGCCAGCTCTCCCGTTCTGCCAATGGTGACGACGTGGTGGTTGGTAAGGATATAGCCGTCGCTCGTCACGATGCACCCCGAGCCCATGCCGAAGGGGACCGTGCGCTCAACCGGCTCCTCCTGCTGCGGACGCTGTTGGGGGGCCCGTCCGGGAGGCAGCCCGTAAAACCGCCGGAGCAGTTCTTCCAGGCCCGGCGGCGTCTGGTTTGGTGCAACCTGCACACGCTTGGCCGAGTACACGCTGACCACGGCCGGAGTTACGCGCTCCAGCACATCCGCGTAGCTCGTAATGCGCGTGCGGTTAGTCCGGTCCAGCGGCGCGTCGTCGAGCTTGAATTTTACCGGCGGGCGCTGAGGCGTTGCGGGCGCTTTTTCCGCGGTTTTGTCCGCGGCCGTGCCGGTTGCGGGAGCCTGTGCCGGCAGTGCCGGGCCCCCCAGCGTTAAGACGAGTAGAAGAGTGAGCAGTTTCTTCATGAGCGGAACAGGTTTCAAGGAAAGGGCAGGGCAGGGGGGCCAGGGCCCCCGCGCGTACGCACATTGTGCGCCTGCATCCTTATGAGTCAACCGGCAGGCCCGTTATTCCCTCACGCCCTCAACGTTTCCTGGCGCGGTTGCGCAGGCGCCTTTTTGCCCGTAAATCCAAACTTGTGCGGCTTTGCCTTGCCAGCGGCTTTGGTCGCCCTGTAGAAACGCGCCCCGTGAAAATTTGCGTTTTCGTAACCCCCAAGAAGAACGTCCTCGATCCGCAAGGGGCCGCGGTTTCGCACGCCATGGAAAGCCTCGGCCACAAGCCGTCGTCCCCGGTGCGCGTCGGCAAGACCGTCGAGTTTGAGATGGAAGGTCCGGACAGCCCGGAATTCCGGAAGAAGCTCGACAAGCTGTGCCACGACCTGCTGAGCAACCCGATCATTGAGGACTACCGGTACGAGATTTCGCAGAAGTAGCGTTTCCGCCCGGCCAACCCCACGCCGGACCTAACACCAACCCCATCACCCCATGAAGGTCATCCGTTATCTCGATGCCCACGGTTCCAGCGCGTACGCCTGGCTTGATGCAGAAGGTAAACCACGGCGCCTGCGCGGACACTTCGGGGCGTGGGAAAAGCTGGACGAGCCGGTATTTGTCGCCCAGACGCTCGCTCCGGTGGAGCCGCCCGCCATTTATGGCATTGGGCTAAACTACCGCGTGCATGCACAGGAAGCCGGCCAGCAGCCGCCGGAATTCCCCATGGTGTTCCTGAAGGCCCCCACCGCTGTCCAGGCACCGGGTGCCCCGATCGTCCTGCCCCGGCACCTCCGCAGCAATGAGGTGGATTTTGAGGCGGAGCTGGCGGTCGTCATCGGGAAGACCTGCAAGAACGTACACCGGTCCGAAGCGCTTTCCTACATCGCCGGCTACACCTGCGCAAACGATGTAAGCGCACGCGACTGGCAGTTCCGCTGGGGCGGGGGGCAATTCTCGCGCTCGAAGACGTTCGACACCTTCTGCCCGCTCGGGCCCTGGATGGTCACGGCAGATGACATTCCGGACCCCCAGCGGCTCCGCGTGCGCTCCATCGTGAACGGCCACGTCATGCAGGACTCGAGCACGGCCGACATGATCTTCGATGTCGCCACGCTCGTCGCCTTCCTGAGCGGAAGCACCACGTTGCGCCCCGGAACGGTGATCCTCACCGGGACACCTCCGGGAATCGGCTACGCCCGGATACCGCCTGTCTTCCTGTCTCCCGGTGACGTCGTGGAAGTGGATGTCGAACACATAGGGCGGCTGAAGAATAGCGTGATCGCCGAAACGGAGTAGCGGAAAAGCTACGCGCCCAAGTTCTCCGCCATAGAACGAGGGAGCTGCGTCGCACGGAAGCACGGATTTAGAGCGGTTTTACTTCAGGTTGTCCCACAGGAGCGGCCTGGTTTCTCGCTCCGCGCCGACGCGAGGATGGGGCGTCCACGCTCGCGCAACGTCGGCGCACGCGACAACGTAAAGGAGAAGTGCTGTAGAAGGCATTCTCACGGCAAGAGACGTTTTTGCTTGAAAGAATTAGAAAGTTGTCTAAATATCTAAGAAAGAGGTCGCCACCTCTGCCGCATGTCGCTTTCCCGCACCTTTCACGCGCTCTCCAACGAGACCCGCCACGAAATTCTCCGCCTGCTGAAGGGTGGGGAACTTACGGCGGGGCAGATTGCTGGGCACTTTGCCATGACGGCGCCGTCGGTGTCGCACCACCTCAGCGTGCTGAAGCAAGCGGACCTCGTGAGCGCGCGACGCTCCGGACAAGAGATCATTTACAGCCTCAACCTGAGCGCCTTCGAGGAAGCCGCCGATGCCGTGGCCCACTTTCTCCGGCGCGACCACCGGTAAAAATCATGATCCTCACAAACGCCCTGAAAAAGAACGCGGTGCCACTGGCGCTGATGGTCCTCTCAGGCCTGGCTGCCGCAACGCTCTGGCTATGGTTCCTCGGTGTCGGTCCCGAAGCTGTCCCGCCATCCAGTGGGCCCGGTTATGAAGCCGTGCGTGCGAACGTGCTGCTGAGCACGCTTTTCTTTGGCGTCATCCTGCTCATGGCCGTGCTCTTCCCGGTCATGCGGATGCTGGACCCCAATCGTGCCCGGTATGCCGAATTTGCCCAGGCTTACGTCACGATCAAAAGCGCGTGCTTCGCCACCTTCCTGGTCCTTCAAATTGTCTTTGCGCTAAGGGCCTTCGGCGTCGCCGTGGACCCCTTGAAGATCATCCCCGCCGTTATCGGCGTGCTCCTCCTCTGCATCGGGAATTTCCTCGGCAAGGTACGCCGCAACCACACCGTGGGCGTGCGCCTTCCCTGGACCCTTGCGAGCGAGGATATCTGGAACCGCACAAACCGCCTCTGTGGCTGGATACTTATCATCTTTGGCCTCCTGCTTCTGGTCAGCACGTTCCTGCCGTCCGCCTTTTCCGCAGGCGTTGCCGTCCTGGGCGTCGCAGCCACGGTCGTGCTGCCGACCGTGTATGCCTGGAGACTCTCCAGGCGCCTGAGGGATCCGCGGGTGTCGGCCTAGGCCTCGTTTGGGGAACAATCCCCAGTACAGGCGGTCACATTACAGCCCTCGATCCAGCCAGGCCGCCTCCCTTTCCGCGCAGGCGGGAAGCGGATTCCACGGCCTTTGGCGGGACTCAAATTCTTAATGCTGGACAGCCTGAGGGCTTTCCCCGATTAATCTGCGAATCATGAAGGTGGCAGTGGTTCAGTTTCCCGGTTCCAATTGCGATCGCGACGCGTACAATGCGTTCGCGGACGTTCTCGACGTGCCTTGCAAGCTGCTGTGGCACAAGGAAAAGTGCCTGGGGGACGTAGATGCCGTCGTCCTGCCCGGCGGCTTCTCGTTTGGCGATTACCTGCGTTGCGGCGCAATCGCCCGCTTCTCGCCGGTAATGACTGCTGTGCGTGAGTTCGCCGATCGCGGCGGCCTCGTGCTTGGCATCTGCAACGGCTTCCAGATCCTTTGCGAAGCCGGCCTGCTGCCCGGCGCCCTGATCCGCAACAACTGCCTCGAGTTCCGTTGCCAGGATCAGCACCTGCTGGTCGAGGATTCCACGCCGTTTTTCAACCCGAAGGCGCTCGGCCAGAACATCCGCGTGCCCATCGCCCACGGCGAAGGCAACTACCGGATCGACGCGGAAGGCCTCAAGAAGCTCGAAGCGAACAAGCAGGTGCTCCTGCGTTACGCGGACGCCAACGGCCGCGCGACGGACGAGGGCAACCCGAATGGGGCGCTCAACAACATCGCGGGCATTCGCAACGCCGCCGGTAACGTGTTCGGCATGATGCCGCACCCGGAACGCGCCGTGGAACGCTACCACACCAGCCTCGACGGCATCGGCATCCTCAAGGCGTTCCTGCAGAGCGCGCCCGTCCACGCCTAAGCCCGCGGTTGGGCCGAGCGTTTTCGTCACTCTCCATTCTTTCTGTTTTTTCCATACCATGTCCGCCGCCACCGCATTGCCGCCGAACCCGGACCCCGTGCTGAACAAGCCGATCACGCCCGAACTGATCCAGAAGCACGGGCTGCTCCCCGACGAGTATGAGAAGATCAAGCGGATCCTCGGTCGCGAACCGACGCTGACTGAACTGGGCATTTTCAGCGTGATGTGGTCGGAGCACTGCTCTTACAAGAACTCGCGCCTGCTGCTCAAAGGCTTCCCGATGCGCAAGGCCGACCCGAAATCCCCGGGCCAGGTTCTCGTCAAGGCTGGTGAGGAAAACGCCGGCGTTATCGACATTGGTGACGGCTGGGCAATCTGCTTCAAGATTGAGTCGCACAACCACCCGAGCGCGGTCGAGCCCTTCGAAGGCGCGGCCACGGGCGTCGGCGGCATCATCCGCGACATCTTCACGATGGGCGCGCGGCCCGCACTGCTGACGAACTCCCTGCGCTTCGGCAACCTGGACAACCACACCGTGCGGCGTCTTTTCCGCGGTGTCGTGTCGGGCATCGCCCACTACGGCAACTGCATCGGCATCCCCAACGTCGGCGGCGACATTTACTTTGACGAGTGCTACGAAGGCAACCCCCTCGTAAACGCGCTCTGCCTCGGCGTGCTCCGGCACGACCAGATCAAGCGCGGCACGGCCAAGGGCCCCGGCAACCCCGTTTACTACGTGGGCGCCGCGACGGGCCGAGACGGCCTCGGTGGCGCGAGCTTCGCCTCCCGTGAACTTTCCGAAGAGAGCGCCGCGGACCGTCCTGCCGTGCAGAAGGGCGACCCGTTCATGGAGAAGCTCCTGCTCGAAGCCTGCCTTGAAATGATGGCGGTTCCGGGCCTCGTCGTCGGCATTCAGGACATGGGTGCCGCCGGCCTGACATGTTCGACTTGCGAGACGGCCTCGCGCGGCAACTCCGGCATCGAGATTGAACTCGATGAAGTGCCCCAGCGTGAAACGGGCATGAACTCCTACGAGATCATGCTTTCGGAAAGCCAGGAGCGCATGCTCGTGATCGTCCAGAAGGGCCGCGAGCGTGAGATTGAGGAAATCTTTGAAAAGTGGGACCTCCACGCCGCCAAGATCGGCGAAGTGAAGGAAGGCGTGAACATGACGGTCAAGCAGCACGGCGTGCCCGTCGCTGTCATCCCCGCCCGCGCCCTCGCTGACGAAGGCCCGCTTTACGAGCGCGAAGCCCTCGAACCCTCCCACCTCCGCGGCACCCGCGCGTGGAAGCCCGATAAGCTCAAGGACCTCGACGCCAACGGCGTGACGGAAATGCTCCCCAAGCTGCTCTCGCACCCGACGATTGCCGAGAAGCGCTGGGTCTGGAAGCAATACGACCACATGGTCATGGCCGGCACCACCGTCCTGCCCGGCAGTGATGCCGCGGTCGTCCGCCTGCGCCTGGACGACAAGGACAAGTTCGTGGCCATCGCGAACGACTGCAATAACATCTACACTTACCTCAACCCCTACCGCGGCGCCCAGATCGCGATCGCGGAATGCCTGCGCAACCTCGCCTGTTCCGGCGCGCGCCCGCTGGGGATGACGAACAACCTGAACTTCGGCAACCCGTACAAGGCCGAGGCCTTCTACATGCTCAAGGAGTGCGTGAAGGGCCTTGCCGATGCCTGCCAGTTCTTCGACGTGCCCGTTGTCGGCGGCAACGTCAGCCTCTACAACGAGAACAAGGGCGGCGCCATTGACCCGACGCCGACCGTTTCCATCGCCGGCATCGTCGACAAGCCCGAGTGGATCACCACCCAGACCGTCAAGACCGGTGACGAGCGCCTGATCCTCCTCGGCGGCATCCCGCGCGAGATCAACGGCAGCCACTACCTGAAGCTCCGTCTTGGCCAGAAAGTGGGCGACGCCCCGGCGCTCGACCTCGAAGCCGAAAAGCGCCTGCAGGAGTTCCTCCTTTCGCAGATCCAGGCTGGCCGCGTGGCCGCGGCACACGACCTCTCCGAAGGCGGCCTGCTCGTCGCCGTCGCCGAAATGCTCTTTGGCGGCGAACACACCTTTGGCGCCGAACTCGACTTCGCCAACGTCAGCGGCGACGTGCGCCTGGACGCCCTCCTTTACGGCGAAAGCCAGGGACGCGTGATCGTGGCGGCCAAGGTCGGCCAGACCGACGCTATCCTTGCGGCCGCCCGTGAGGCCAAGGTCCGTGCGGACGTCATCGGCACCGCCGGTCGCGAGGCAGTCCTCAAGGTTTGCCTACCCACGTTCAACGGGCCGATCGAGTGGTCCACCCACCAGTTGCGCGAAGGTTGGTCTGAAGCCATCCCGAGCGTGATGAGCCTTGTCGACTAAACCCGGTCAACCCGAAGCGAGCCGTTCCTACAGCCTGAAATGAGCGACAAGATCAAGCACGAGTGCGGCGTGGCGCTGATCCGCCTCCTCAAGCCTCTCTCGTACTACCAGGAAAAATACGGAACGCCCCTCTACGGGTTCAACAAGCTGTTCCTCCTGATGGAGAAACAGCACAACCGCGGCCAGGACGGCGCGGGCATCGGCGCGGTCAAGCTCGGCATGGAGCCTGGCAAGGCCTACATGTTCCGCGAGCGTGACACGCGCCCAAACGCGCTCACCTACATCTTCTCGAAACAGCTCAAGCAGTATAACGAGCTGGTGCGCGATGGCGTCGTCCACCCCGAGTTTCCGCAGACCGTAAAGGATCATTTCGAGTTCGGCGCTGAAGCCCTGCTCGGCCACCTGCGCTACGGGACCTCCGGCAGTTACGACAAGAGCACCTGCCACCCGTATTTCCGGCGCAGCACGTGGCCCACGCGCAACCTGATGCTCGCGGGGAACTTCAACCTCACGAACACGGAGCAGCTCAACGAGCAACTCATTGCCCGTGGCGCGCACCCCATCTTCGACACGGACACACAGACGATCCTGGAAGAAATCGGGTTCCACCTCGACGAGGAGCACAACCGCATCTACCGCCAGATGCGTGACCAAGGCGTCAAAGGGACCGACATCCCCGCCATCATCGCCGATAAGCTGGACCTCGTGGAGACGCTCCGCAAGTCTGCCCAGCACTGGGACGGCGGTTATTGCATCGTCGGCCTTGTCGGGAACGGCGACTCCTTCGTCATGAGGGACCCTTCGGGCATCCGTCCCGGCTACTACTTCCGTGACGACGAGGTCTTCGCGGCCGCGTCCGAACGCGTAGCGCTCATGACCATTTTCGGGGTCGACCAGGACGCCGTCCAGGAAGTTCCCCCGGGCCACGCGGTCGTAATCAAGTCTAATGGGCGTATCTTCGAGGAACGCTTTACTCAGGCGCGGGAGCGCAAGAGCTGCTCCTTCGAACGCATCTATTTCTCCCGCGGCAACGACCCCGACATCTACCAGGAGCGCAAGTCCCTCGGCGGCGCGCTTGCGGATCAGGTCCTGAAGTCCATCGACCACGACCTGAAGAACAGCGTGTTCAGCTACATCCCGAACACCGCCGAAATGGCCTATTACGGGATGCTTGAGGAACTGCGGAAGCGTCGGCGTGCGGAGGTCAAAGAGGAAATCCTCGATCTCGCCCGGCAAGGCAAGCTGACCGGCGAGGCGCTCGACGAGCTCATCCTCACCAACTGGCCGCGCGGCGAGAAGATCGCGCACAAGGACATCAAGCTGCGCACGTTCATCTCACAGGAGAAGAACCGCCTCCAGCTCGCATCCCACGTTTACGACATCACCTACGGGGTGGTTGAGTCCAAGGACTACCTCGTCTGCATCGACGACTCCATCGTTCGCGGCACGACGCTCAAGCAGTCCATCCTGCGCATCCTCAGCCGCACAAACCCGAAGAAGATCGTCATCGCTTCCACGGCGCCGCAGATCCGCTATCCCGACTGCTACGGCATCGACATGTCGGAGCTCGGGAAGTTTGTCGCTTTCCAGGCCGCAGTCACGCTCTGCAAGGAATCCGGGAAGTCCGACCTTCTCCGGGAGATCTACGCCGACTGCGTTCGCCAGGCCAACAAGCCGAAAACGGAAATGGTGAACCACGTGAAGCGGATCTATGAGCCCTTCACCGACGAGCAGCTTTCCCGGAAAATCTCGGAACTGGTCTCGCCGACGAACATCCCGTGGAAGGGGTCCATTGAGATCATTTTCCAGAACATCGAAAACCTCCATCGCGCAATACCGGGGGAAATCGGCGACTGGTATTTCACCGGAAACTATCCGACACCGGGCGGCTTCGCCGTCGCCAACCGCGCCTATATAAACTTCTACGAGAAGCGCGAAGGCCGCAGCTACTAGAGCGGTTCTGCCTCAGGTTGCCGCACAAAGCAGCCTGGCTTTGCATTCCGCGCCGATGCGAGGATGGGGCGTCCACGCTCGCCGCAACGTCGCGCTGAGACAGCTTGAAACAAACTGCTCTGCACGTATGCAGGCAACGCCGACGCTATGGAGAGCGTCAGCGAACATCGTCTTTCCTGCGCAGCGCGAGCACGCCGAGTCTGTGGCCTACCGGTAAAGGAACACGCGCAGGACGGAGATCAGCTTGTCCACATCGACGGGCTTGGTGAGGTAATCGCTCGCGCCCGCTTCGATGCACTTCTCGCGGTCACCCTTCATGGCCTTCGCGGTCAGGGCAATGATCGGGAGCCGGCGGAACTGCGGGATCTTCCGGATGCGCTTGGTGGCCTCGTAGCCGTCCATTTCCGGCATCATGATATCCATGAGCACGAGGTCCACATCCGGGTTCTGTTCGAGCATACCCAGCGCTTGCTTGCCATTCTGAGCCGCGAGTGTCTGCACACTCAGCCCTTCCAGGACGTTCGTGAGCGAGTAGACGTTACGCATGTCGTCATCCACGATGAGGATCTTCTTGTTCTTGAGGACCATCTCCGTCTCGTGGGCGTGACGCACCATCTTCTGCTGCTTGTCAGGCAGCTTCGATTCGACCAGGTGCAGGAACAGGATGGCCTCGTCGAGCAGGCGTTCCGCCGAGCGCGCGCCTTTGATGATGATGCTGTCGGAGTATTTCCGCAGGCGCGTCTCCTCCTCACGTGAGAGGTCGCGGCCTGTGTGGATGATAATGGGCATATTCGGGGCTTTCCCCGAACGCTGGAGGTGATCCAGAACCTCGAAACCGGACATGTCCGAGAGACCGAGATCGAGGATCACCGTGTCGAACCCCTGCGTCGTCAGCAATTCGAGGGCCTCCTTGCCGGTTCGCGCGACGGTCTTCTCAACCTCCTTAACGTCGATCAGCTCCACGATGCTTGCGGCTTCCGTTGCGTTGTCCTCGACGATAAGGAGTTTCTTGATCTTGCGGTCGTGAACGCGCTCGATCCTCCCGAGGGCGCCCTCAATCTGGTCCAGACTTACGGGCTTCGTAAGGAAGCCGACGGCGCCCATCTGCATCGCCTGATTTTGCTCGTCGAGCGCGGAGATGAAGTGGACGGGGATATGGCGGGTGCGCGCCGAGTCCTTCAGGTGCTGCATCACAGCCCACCCGTTCATGCCGGGCAGCATGATGTCCAGGATTATGCCGTTGGGTTGGTAACGGTCCGCCAGTTGCAGGCCCTTGGGGCCGTTGTTTGTCGCGAGGCACTTGAAGCCGCGTTCGTGGGCGAGATCTATCAGGATCTTGGCGAATTTCGGATCGTCCTCGATAACGAGGAGGATGCGCTCGCCCGGCTTTGCGTTATCCGCGTCGTCCTTAATGTCGCGGGCATACTCGCGGTCCAGGGCCTCCGTGTCTTCCGCCGATGCAGCCTGAGCTACGGGTGCAAGTGCCGCGGGCTGGTTGTCTTGCGACAGGCTCTCGGAAACCGAAACGGCCCCGGCATTGGACACCGCGGGAGGGGGTGTCGTAGCCGGCGCGGTGAGGGCTGGCGCCGCCTTTGCCGGCGTAGCTGTGGCCGCTACCGGCAGATATAGGGTGAACGTGCTGCCCTTGCCCTCAACACTCTCGAGCGTGACATCGCCACCCATGCTCTGGGCCAGCTTGCGCGAAATGGAAAGCCCCAGGCCGGTGCCGCCGTATTTCCTGCTCGTCGTCCCGTCCGCCTGCTGGAATGCCTGGAAAATGAGGCCGATCTTGTCGGCGGGGATGCCGATCCCGGTGTCGTTCACTGCAAAAGCCACCTCGGCAGTGCCGTTCCGGTTGGGCGTGAAGATGCGAACCTCAACGCGCCCCTGCTGTGTAAACTTGAAGGCGTTCGAGAGCAGGTTCTTTAAAATCTGCTCAATACGCTGCCGGTCGGCCCGGATTACCTTGGGGAGCGGAGGATCCTGCGTGATCACAAACGCGAGATTCTTTTCCGCGGCAACGTGCCGGAACGTTTCCTCCATGCTGTTGCAGATTTCCTCGATGGAAACGTCTTCAAAATGGAACTCCATCCGGCCTGCTTCGACTTTGGAGAGGTCGAGGATGTCGTTGATGAGCGCAAGCAGGTCTGTGCCAGCCTTGTGGATGGTCTGCGCAAAGCCCACCTGCTTTTCGGACAGGTTCCCGTCCTTGTTTTCCGAGAGGAGGCGGCTGAGAATGAGCAGGCTGTTGAGCGGCGTGCGCAGTTCGTGCGACATGTTCGCCAGGAACTCGGACTTGTATTTGGAGGCTCGGTCGAGGTCCTGCGCCTTTCGCTCGAGGTCCTGTTGTGCGCGCGCAAGCTCGCGGTTCTTGAAATCAATCTGTTCCTTCTGTTTTTCAAGAAGGCGCGTGCGGTCCTCAAGCTGCCGGTTCGTCTCCTGAAGGGTCTGCTGTTGCTGCTGGAGCTCTTCGTTTGTCTGCCGCAGCTCTTCCTGCTGGTCCTTGAGCTCACGGGCTTGCTGCTGGGTCTGGCGCAAGAGCTCGTTGAGGCGTGTGCGGGAGGCTGCGGAATGCAGTGCGATGGCTATGGACTCGGCAGCGTGCTCAAGCAGGTCCTTGGCCTGGTCTCCTATGGGCTCGAGCGAGCCCATTTCCAGGACGCCGAGGACATCGTTTTCCCAGATCAGGGGCAGGACGACGACGTTATGGGGAATGGCTTCGCCTGTGCCCGATGACACGGTCATGTAGTCGTCCGGGAGGTTATCCAGGATGAAAGTTTTTCGCTCCAGAGCCGCCTGACCGACGATTCCTTCCCCGGCTTTGAAGGTGTTCCTGAAGCCCTTGCGGCGCGTGTAGGCGTAACTGGCCACCAAGTGGAACGTGCCGTCTTCGTCGGAAACGTAAATCACGCCAACCTGGATCTTCAGGTATTCGGCCAGGAAACAGAGCAGGTTGTTTGCAAGGGGGATGATCTCCTGTTCGCCGCGCAGTTTCTCGCCTAGGCGACTTAGCCCGGTCTTCAGCCAGTCCTGTTTCTCACCGCTTTCCTTGAATTCCTTCAGGGCATACGTCATGCCCACGAGCGCATAGCCCAATTCGTCGTGGTCCGACCTGGGCTGGATCACGATGTCGTAGCTGCCCATCGCAATACTTTGGGCCTGTTGCACCGTTGCGCGCGTAGACTCGATCATCCGATTGAAGGCGCGGTCGAGGTCTCCAATCTCATCGGATCCAACGCTTTCAACGAGGTTGGGCAGATCGCCGTCGGCAATGCAACTCGCCATGCCTATGGCGCGGGCCACCGTGCGTTTGAAGGTGCGGGCAAAGTACAGGGCGACGACAGTACCCAAGGCGCCAACACAAAGAACGGCGAGGGCAATCGTGGAAGTGATCTGGGTGCTCTTTTCCGCGGCGCGGCGCTGGAGGGCATTGGGTACGGCCAGGAATTCATCCACGGGTGTCGCAACGGCCAAAGTGTACTGGTTCTTGCCGATCTGGAACGGCGCGAAGGCTACGTATTTCCTGATGCCTTCGAAGTCATACATCCCGATTCCGCTCTCCCCGGTTAACATCCGGCTCTTTGCCAGTTCGGCGAGTTCTTTCCCTCGCCGCTCGTCCGTGATAAACACGCCGTCCGAGATCTGGTACTTGGGGTGGGCGAGGACTTTGCCTTCGCTGTTCACGATGTAAGAGTAACCCGTCTTCCCATAGACATGCTGACGCAGCATGGCCCGAATGACCTCCCAGTCGAGGCTCACCACAATCATGCCGGCCCGTTCACTGCCGACGAACACGGGCGATGCGACGCGCAATTCAAATTGGGCCGTATTCGCCGCTTCGGCGGGGGCCGGATAATCGAAAACCGTATACCCGCGCTGTATTTGCGAGAAGGCCTTGAACCAGTCCATGCCCCCCTTATCCCGGAGGTCACGACGACGCTCGCTTCCCTGATCTCCTCGCTGGACTTTCACGATCTCCATGCCCGCATTGTCGATGTAGCGGACCTGGTTGTACAAAGGCTTGGGTTCTCCGCCGACTTCGACGTTTGAGGCCGCGTGCATGCGTAGCATCTCGTCCTCCGCGTTCTTGCGCGTCTTGTCGATGGCGGAACGGTAGAGGTCGTCCCAGTAACCGCTCACGCACACGATCCAATCCCATTCCTTAAAGAAGGTATAGAAGACGAACTTTCGGGCGTTCTCGAAGGAGTACTCAATTTTTTGGGTCACCCCGACGGCGCGGTTGGTGAGCACTTCCTTAAGCTCCTGCACGTGCAGATCCCGGACCACATGCTTACCTACGAGGTCTGCCCTCGGGTGGAGGATAATGTAACCCTGCGAGTCCAAAACGTAAGGATAACCACGCTTCCCGACCTCCGTCGTCTGGATGGCATGCGCTATGGCGTCCGACTCCTGTTCGCGGACCCCGACGTAGAACATGCCGATCACTTCCCCGCTGTCGTCCTTCAGTGGGATGTACTTGGTGATGTACCACGCGTTTACGACGAAAGCCCGCCCCTGGTAAGGTTTCTGGTCGAAAACGACGGCCTTGATGACGGGGTTGGTCGAGTCATCGGGCATGATCGCCGGGATGTAGGTGCCGACCGCGCGCAGACCCGCTTCCGTAGGAACGGTCGTTGACACGCGCAGCATGTCCCCCTTCGAGTTTATGCGCTGAAAGATGGTGCAGGTACCGCCGAATATCTTGGTGACGTCATCCACCATGGGCGCCGGGTCGCCAAAGCTGGCTGAACTCGCCACGACCGTGCCGCCAATTTTGAGTTCGGGCAGGGTCACCTTCGTCGCCAACTGGGTATACTGGTTGGTGGCCTGCCAATCGCGCATCTTGCTGGAATCGAGCTTCACGGGCCCGCGTGCTGAAGCCAGCCGTTCCAGGACCATCATGCTCGCGTGCAAGCGCTGCTCCACGGCTTCGCGTTTGACGTAGCACATGCGGAGGAGCCCATCCAGAATCCCGCGAGCTTCCTTCTCAGCCAGGAAATTCCAGACATCGTTGCGGCCGTTGAGCGCCGTAACATACTCATTGATTGTGGGGGACTGGGCCAGGCGGTCCACATCCCGGACCACGCGGTCCTTGAGCATGTTCAGCAGGTAGATTTCTTCCCGCACACCTTTCTGCAAGAGCTCGACGGCCTGTCGCTCCAGGGTCTCCGATGCGTTGGCGACGGACTCTTCCGAGAACTGCTGAAGCTGGTAGAGAGCGAGGATACCCATCAGCGCCACGGGCAGGAGGGCCATGGCAAGGTTCATCGCCAAGATCTTTGTCGAGATCTTCATGGGTGTGCTTTGGGGGACAGGGGTTGGCCGCAGCCGGGGAGTGTCAGCTGCGGTTCAAGGGGGGAGGCTATGCAACGTCAGTCGTTAGGCTTCTTTGCAGGTTCGGCAGAGCTCGTTCCGTCTCGCTTTTCACGGTTAAGAGCACTGTTCAAGGCAATGGCAATAGCTTCAGAGCCGGCGTTGAGAAATTCGGGAAACTCGGGTTTTGAGGCCGTGGGGAAACCGAGTTCAACGACGCCCACGACACGGCCTTCATAAAGAAGTGGCGTAAGCAGGAGGGCCTTCGGCCGGGAGTTTCCAAGGCCTGAGGCGATCCGCGGGTAATGGGCGGGCACGTTTGCCACTGCGAGTTGGGCGGCTTGCTGCGCGCATTGGCCGACAAGGCCATCGCCGAAGGCGAGCGGCGCTCCCGACCGGTATTCTTCCAGCAGGGCAACGGTCGCAGACTGCTGCAACAGGCCGGGCTGCTCGCTGACGTAAAAGGCGCCGATACTCGCGCCGGTGTAGTCCGCCAATACGTTCAGGACGTTCTTGGAAAGCGTGCGTACGTCTGGCTCTCCGCGCAGGCGCTCCGTGAGGAGGGCCACGCCGCTTTTCACCCAGTCGAGTTGCCGTTTGCGCTCGTCTGCCTCGCGCAGCGCGTTTGTCATGCCCGATAGCGCGTGCCCTACGGCGTCGAGGTCGCTTTCGGGTTTTACCACGTTTTTGTACTCCGCGTGGGACACCACGGACGCCTGTTCGATGACTTTCGCCATGCGCCCAATCAGCCTGTTGAGCGCCACGCCAAGTTCCGCGAGTTCGTCCTTGCCGCGCACATTGATGGCCTTGGGAATCGTGCCGCTCGCAAGATCGCGCGCCACCGTCTTAACGGCATGCAGGGGCCTTCCGAGGAGCCTCTTGCTGGCAAGCAAGACCGCGAACACGCAAACGCCCAAGCTCGTGCTCAGGACCACGAGCACAAGGTTCACGGTGCGACGGACCTGCAGTTCAACAGTCTTTTCGTCATCCGCCACGGCTGCATCGATGTCGTCAATGTAGACACCTGAGCCAACGACCCAGTTGTAGGGTTTGAAAAGCCGCACGTACGAGATTTTGGGCTGATCCTCGGAAAGGCCGCCGGCCCTGGGCTTGGGCCACAAGTAATCCACGAAGCCTTGGCCTTCCCTGTCGCACACATCGACGAAAGCCACAAACAGGTTCTTTTTTGCGCCCAGGGCGCAGTTGAACTTGGGCATATCGAGCACCGTCCCGTCGAGCCGGGGCAGGGTGGGGTGCATGACCATGCGTGGGATCGGACGCCCCATGTCGTTTATCCAGATGTAACCGACGCCCTCGTCCCACCGCATATGTTTGATCTGTCGGATGGTATCCTGTTTTAGAATGGACTCCGCCCCCGCGACGTTCACGTCCGTACCAATCACCCAATTCCATTCAGGGATGATTCGCACAAAGCCCAGCCTGGGCGTTCGGATCAGGGTTTCGGCAGCCTTGATGTTGTAATAGAAGGCAAAGCCACTGCCCTCGCCGTCGGCGATGTCCGCCATGGCAGCGTAGAAATTCTCGGCCCGACCGTGAAGGGTCTGAAAACGCTGATCATCCAGAACACTCCCCTGCAGCTCTGGCTGGATCGGGTCTAGCAGCATCTTTGGATAGGGCCTGTCCTTGGTCATTATCCAAAATCGCCCAGCCCCGTTCGCATACCGCGCCTTGCTGATGTGCTCCAACACCGCCTTCTTGGCCACGGCTTCGGTGACGCGCCCAGCCCGCGCTTCCGCAATGTGCGTCTGAATGACGGGCATCACGAAATCCACGGCCGTTTTCAGGTCTTTACCGAATTCACGTTCCAGCCAGACCGGGTCCCGGGCATTTCGGTAATTCAGCTCTATAATTGCCATCGCGGCGTCAACGTGGGCAACGAGGTTCCGTTTCGCCTTATCAAGTTCATCATGCCGGAAGCGCCGCGTGCGCTCTTCCGCGCTTGAGCGGATCTCGCGGATGAAAACCGCCGCGATCAATACGGCTGCCAGGACAATGAGCCCGGCAGTGATTGCGACCAGTTTCGATCGGATTGACCAGGCGCCTGGAAGGATGGATATCACAGGACGGGGGCAGGGGAGTGGGAGCCTTGGTGTCGGGGCTCCGCACAGAGTGTAGCCTGAGGATAAGGCGCGGATGAAAATCGCGTCTCAGTCGATTTTTACCAGACTTTTGTGCAAACAGTCAAACTCTGTGATGTATGGTCAGGCTAAATAAGACACCTGGGAGGTTTGTTTTTGCGGCTTGAGGGCAAAGCAACGGGTTGCGGAATAGCAAAAGGGTTGAACCTGTACGCCAAACCGGCCATTTTTCTTTGCCATGTTGAGCGCTGCGTATCAGAATGACTTGGATCTTTCGCGCCTCGCCAACCCAATGGATCAAAAGCGAATCCTTACTTCCGCGATCCTGCGTCTTTCCCCGGACATCAAGCAGAGCCGTGTAGGCGAAGACGCCATCGTGCTGAAGCACGTACCTTCGAAAAAATACGTGATCGTGGACGCCGATCAGGCGGCGATTCTTGAGCGTTTCCGGTCACCCACTTCGGTTTCCACCCTTTTCCCGCGCCTGATCATTGACCGCAAGTGCCCCCCGCTGAGGTCCCTGTACGAGCTCATCCTCAAGGCTGTGGCGGCGAACGTGCTACAAGAGGCCGGCGGTGAAAGCGGTGATTCGGTGAAGGCGCTGGAGTGGTCCTATGGCTTCAGCCTGCGCTGGGCTCGCCTGCTGGGGTGGACGTCGCTTGGGATGGGCCTGCTTTTCCTCCTGCGTGCGCAGATAGGGTTTCCGGACCAGTGGTGGGCGCTGATCGCGGGATGGGTGCTTATGTCCGGTCTGCTTAGCCTTGGTCAGGCGATGGCGGCTTCCGTGCTCCGCGGCATGGAGTGCGAGGTTTATCGGCCGCACATGCATTGGCTGACCCTGTTTCCGCACCTGAAGTTTGACCTCGATGACATGATCATGGGGGGGCGCATCGGCATGCAGACGGTCGCCCTCATGCGCATGGCGCCCGTAATGCTCGCCGCGCTGGCTTGCGCCATCTTTGCCCCCCCCGCTGCAATTCGTGATGCTCCTGGGGGTCCTGTACGTGCTCTCCCCGCTCCCGGAAAGCCCGCTCATGCAGTTGTTGCGCGGCCTTTTCCAGCGAACGCCCCTCTCCACTCAACGGGATTTCCTGTTCGTCCAGAACCAGTTCTTTTGGACGCTGCTTAATAATCGGCTGAAGTTCGCGGACCGCCGCTACCTCATCGTCCTGACCTGTTACTCCCTCGTGTGGCTCGCGCTCATGGCCTGGGAGGGCTTCCGCATCCTGGGCAGCGCGGAGGCCGCTGAACTGCTCCGCGACGTCAGCGAGGGGCGATTCCCTCGGGCTCTTCAGGCGATCCTGCTTACGCAGGTCGGTTTCATGGTGCTGGGGTCGCTCGGCCTCACGCTGTGGATCCTGTTCCGAAACACCGCCGAGGTCGCCTACAAGGTGTTTTCCCGTTACCACGACGAGCACAAATTCCTGTTAGGGGCCGACATCAACGCCGTGATCTCGGTGCTGCACGACAGCCTTCTGTTCCGCGAGCTTCCGATTCACCTGGTTGAGGAAATTGCCCGGCGCATGCAGCGGCGTGTTTTCAAGCCGAAGGAGTACCTCGTGCGCGAAGGTGAGCCCGGCGACCTCCTGTATGTGGTCGCAAAAGGGAAGGTGGAGGTCGTGATGGAGCTCAAGTCCGGCCGCCCGCTGAAGATCACCGATCTTTCCGCGGGAGACGTTTTCGGGGAAATCGCGCTGCTTGAGCGTGTGCCCCGAACCCGATCCGTCCGGGCGATCTCAATGGGCGAGGCCCTGACGTTGTCGCGCGACGACTTCGACTCGCTTGTCCGAACAAACCTCGGAGCCCAGAAGATCCGGGAAATCGTCCAGAAGCGCTCGTTCCTGGCCCGCCTGCCGCTGTGCCGCAACTGGCACCCGCAAGCGATGATCCGCTTTGCTCAACTGGCGAATTTCGCGGACTACACTCCCGGGCAAACCATCCTGGCCACGGGCAGGGACAACCAGTTCTTTTTCCTCGTCTACGAAGGACTCATTGAGGTGCGCAAGGGCGACAAGAAGCTTGCCCGGCTGACCACGGGAGACTTCTTCGGGGAGATCAGCCTGCTCCAGAACAGCTCCACGGTGGCGGATGTCGTTGCCATTGAGAAGAGCCGGTGCCTGACGCTGCACAAGACCGAGTTCCTGCGCTTCATCGCGCACGACTTCTTCCTTGGCTTCCAGTTTGAAGAAATCAGCTCCAAGCGCCTGAAGCACCCGATCTTTCCGCTGACCGGGATTTCCTACGACGCCCATTCCGGCGGGTAGGCCACTTCTGCCTTAAGTTTGTCCCGTGCGCTGTGCAGGGCTCAGGCGTGCTTTGCCTTTGACATTGCCCGCTTCCGCCGCGCTACCATTGCGGGAATGACGCCAGTCCGGATCCAGAACGTGTCGAAACGCTTCGGCAGTGTCGCGGCGCTCGACGCGGTTTCAGTGGAAATCACTGCCGGCGAACTGTTCTTCCTGCTTGGCCCGAGTGGCTGCGGGAAGACGACCCTCCTGCGTTGCCTCGCGGGCTTCTATCAGCCGGAGAGCGGCTCCATTTTCTTCGGGGATCGCGATGTCACGAACCTTGAGGCGCACCGGCGCGAGACGGGCATGGTATTTCAAAACTACGCACTTTGGCCGCACATGACCGTGGCCGAAAACGTGGCGTTTGGCCTGGAGCAACGCAAGGTGCCCAAGCCCGAGATCCGGGAGCGCGTCGCGGCCGCACTCGAGGCCGTCCGGATGGGTGGGCTGGGGGAGCGGCGCCCCAACCAGCTTTCCGGCGGGCAGCAGCAACGCGTGGCCCTGGCCCGCGCGCTGGTCATAAGGCCCCAATGCCTGCTCCTCGATGAGCCGCTCTCCAACCTCGATGCAAAGCTGCGGACGGAGATGCGCCTGGAGATCCGCCGCGTGTGCAAGGAAGCCGGCCTTACCGCCGTGTATGTCACGCACGACCAGAAAGAAGCACTGTCCATCGCTGACCGCGTGGCCGTCATGCACGAAGGCCGGATACGTCAGGTCGGGCCGCCTGCCGAAATCTACCGACGCCCGCGCTCGCGCTTTGTGGCGGATTTCCTGGGGGACACGAATTTCATAGAGGGCCGCGTCCTCCGGATTGGCGCGGACGAAGCCCTTGTGCAGACGGCAATGGGCGAGTTTCGCGGTATTCTCGCCGATCCCGAAAGCCCGCCCGCGGAGGGCGCGACCGTAACCGTATCGGTTCGCCCGGAGTGCCTCCGCCTCGACACTTACCCGGCGGATGAAAACTGTTTCCACGGCCAGATTGGCGAAGCCGTGTATTTTGGCGATTCCGCCCACTATGCCTTCGAAACGGAAACCGGAGCCCGCCTGCAGCTGGCGGAACTGAACCCGCGGCATGCCGGGCCGCGAGCCGGGGAGCTTTATGTGTGGGTCGCACCGGAGGACGTTGTCATCTTGGCCGGGTAACGGCGCCCCCTCATGTCCCGCAACCTGCTGATTGTGCTGCTGGTGGCCAGCGTGACCGCGCTGCCGTTCCTGCTGCGCAGGACTGAGGATGCACCGCCTGCGCGTGCAGACGACAGGCTCGTGATCGTCACGCCGCACACGGAGGCCATCCGCAAAGAGTTTGGGGTAGCCTTCCGGGACTGGTATCGGCAAAAGACCGGCCGTTCCGTTGAGATCGACTGGCGCATGCCGGGCGGAACGAGCGAGATCGTCCGTTACCTGAACGGCCAGTTTGCAGACGCCTTTCGCGATTACTGGACCGGCCCGCTCGGGCGCTCCTGGAGCGGCTCCGTGCATGCTGCCTTCAATGATCCGAAGGTCGAGCCCGCCACGACAGACGACGCCACGGACGAACCCCGGCTTGCCCGGCGTGCCTTTTTGGACTCCCGCGTCAGCATCGGCATCGACGTGTTTTTTGGCGGGGGCAGTTTCGACCACGCCCGTCTCGCGGATCGCGGCCTGCTTGTGCCCTCCCGTGTGGTCCAGGCCCACCCCGAGTGGTTCACACAGGACGTTTTCCCGCAGAGTTTTGGAGGCGAAAATCTGCGCGACCCGAAAGGGCGCTGGTTCGGCGCCGCAATCTCCAGCTTCGGCCTCGTCTACAACCGCGATGCCCTCCGGCGTTGCGGCGTTGACGCCCAACCGGCTTCTTGGGCAGATCTGGCGGACCCGCGTTTGCGTGGCGCCGTCGCCGTGGCGGACCCAACGAAGAGCGGTTCCGTGGCCAAGGCCTTCGAGATGATCCTCCAGCAACAAATGCAAATCGCGCTGGCGGAGGCACAGGGCAGAGGTCTTCTTGATAAGGCCCGCGAGGGCGAGGTCGTTTCGGAAGGGTGGATGCGTGGGCTTCGGCTTGTCCAGAAGATCGCGGCAAATGGCCGGTATTTCACGGACGCGGCCTCCAAGCCCGTACTCGATGTCGCGGCCGGAGATTGTGCCGCGGGCATGGCCATCGACTTCTACGGCCGCATTCAGGAGCAGACGCTCTCCCGCCGAAACCCGGCTGGCGCTGGCCGGTTCGCTTACGTTACGCCAAAGGGCGGCTCCTCTTTGTCTGCGGACCCCATAGCCATCCTGCGCGGAGCCCCGCATCCCGCTGTTGCCGAAGCGTTCGTCGAATTCGTGCTGTCCCTTGAAGGCCAGAAGCTCTGGATGTTCAACCCCGGTGCTCCCGGCGGCCCGCATGAGGTCGCGCTGGGACGCCAGGCAGTGCGCCGGGAACTCTACGGCCCCGAGTTTGCTACCTTCCGCACCTACCCTCGGTCCGATCCATACCGCGATGTCGAAGGCTTCGAATACCGTGCGTCCCTTACCGGGCGCGTGTTTAACGAACTCAGGCTGATCGTGAAGATCGCCTGCATAGACCCTCACGAAGAACTCCGCGCCGCCTGGACAGCCATTCTCCGCGCCCGCAAGGAGGGCCGACACACCGCCGCCGACCACGCCCTTGCCGAAATGGAAAACCTCGACGTCTTCCGTTACTCCGCCGTAACGGGCGAGCTTCGCAGCGAACTGCAGGCAGGCCCGCTCAGCCGTCTCGCTGTTGAAGACCGCCTGGGGCGACACTTCCGGGCCCAGTACGTGCGTGCCGCCGCGATCGCAAATGGCGAACCTTCTTCCCGCTAATGAAAACTCCTTATCAAATCTCGGCCTTCCTTTGCCTCGCGCTGCTCCCAGGGTGTCAGCAGGTGGACCCTCCCGTGCGCCAGGGGGCCGTCCCGCTGGAAAACGTCGTCCAGCGCGCCGGTGAGCCTGCTCCGGATGTCGCGGCTGCCGTCCCCGTGCGTCAGGACGCCGTGCCGTCGGCGCCTTCCTGCTGCGCCGGTGCGGAAGCGACGCCGGAGCGCGGCTTGAACCCGACCCAGACGACGAAGCCGAGCGCGCCGTAAAAGAAGACCACGCCCACCACTTCGTGCATCAGCAGGTATTGGTCTTTAACAAGTGGGGCGAGCAGTACGATGGCTACAATCCGCAGCACGTTCATGAGGAACGCGGCGACCGTTGCCAGGCCCAGGAAGGCCGATAGGGCGCCAACCTGCATCCTGCGGTTCAGCCCCAGGAGCAGGGCAAGCAGCAGGGAAGCGCCGAGCACGCCGAAGCCATTGCACTCCGCCGCGACCTCGAAGGGGCGTCCATCGACGAGAAGCATGAGCTTGGTTTGCGCTTCCTGAAGCACCCCGAGTTGCACATCGCGTCCAAAGAGGTGGAGGACCTTGGCGGCCCACTCACCCGCCAGCAATCGGAGGGGCCAGTCCGCGAAAGGAAGGGCAAGCAGGAACACGAGGTACAGCGCGAACGCGCCCGCCACCGCGAACACGAGCCTACCCGCGCGCGGCCCAGCCAGCCACCGGGCCCCTGAAGCCAACGCGAAAGGCAGGGCGGGCAGGAGGAACAGCGGGTGCAAATACGACAGCGCGGTGAGCCCGTAGCTTCCGCAAAGCAGGGCGACCGCCACGTTGTCCAGCGCGCATGCGGGCGGCCAAAGCGTCGCACGGCGTTCATACGCGAGCAGGACCGCGCCGAAACCCAGGATAATCAGCGCGTGCTTGAGCTGGTCACTGGAAAGCGTGCGCTGCTCAAGCCAGACGAGGAGCGGCACGTATACCGCGGCCGTCAGCGCGTACACCAGAATCCCCATCACCACCTCCCTGCGTGGCGCTGCCGCAGGCGCCGGTTTCGTGCTGCTCGAACGGGGAGTCATGGGAGCTTGGGTGCTCATGCGCCAGCACTCTTGCCACACACGGCCCGAAACGCAACAGGGACCCTCGCCGAAAAATCTTTGCGCACGCGCGCCTTTTTACTTTGCCGATGCCACCTCCGCCCACTACGGCTCCTTTCCGATGTCGGACAAGGAGAAGAGCCTGCTTGTCGGGACCGCCACTCAAGCGGCCAGCGAGCCGCGCAAGGCGCTGACGCCTTGGGCGTGGATACCGTCGCTTTATATCGCGGAGGCTCTTCCCTACAGCCTCGTGATGACCGCGTCCCTCGCCATGTACACGGCGCTCGGCGTGCCAAACAACGAGATGTCCCGTGCAACCAGTCTCCTGTATCTGCCGTGGGTGATAAAAGGGCTTTGGAGCCCGTTCCTGGACATTTTCAGGACGAAGCGCTGGTGGGTGTTTTTCACGGAATTCCTCATGGGCGCGGGCTTTCTTGGCGTTGCACTAAGCATACCGCTTCCCTCGTTTTTCCAGGCGACGCTGGTGTTTTTCTGGGTCCTTGCCTTCCTGTCGGCAACGCATGACGCCGCGGCCGACGGGTTCTACCTGTTGGGGCTCGAGAAGCGCGATCAGGAGCGGTTCGTCGGCATACGGAGCACCTTCTACCGGCTCGGCAACCTGTGCGGGCAAGGGCTTCTCGTGGCGTTCGCCGGGTTTGCGGAAAAAGAGCTGCATCTTGCGACGCGGCAGGCATGGTCCACGACGTTCCTGCTTGCGTCCGCGCTCATCGTCATCGTCGGCTGCCTGCACCGGGCGTTGCTTCCGCGTCCGGCGACAGATGCCCCCGCGAACGTTCCCACCGGGCGCATCTGGAAGGAGTTCTGGGCTTCCCTCAAGTCCTTCACGCTCAAAAAGCGGCTCCTGTCCGTTCTCGTGTTTCTGTTGCTCTACCGGCTTGCAGAGGCCCAGCTCGCCCGCCTTTTCGTGCCTTTCCTGATGAGCCCGAGGGAAGTCGGCGGCCTGGGCCTGTCGACCGAAGAAAACGGGGCCATTTACGGCACCGTCGGCGTGATTGCCATGATCGCCGGCGGCATCCTCGGTGGTTACGCGATTGCGGGAAAGGGCCTGAAGTTCTGGTTGTGGCCGATGGCCTGCGCCATCCATCTGCCGAACCTTGTGTTCGTTTACCTGGCCCACGCGCAGCCGCTAAGTCGCGTGGTAATTTCCGCGCTCCTGGCCGTGGAGCAGTTCGGCTACGGGTTCGGGTTTGCCGCGTATATGGTCTACATGATGCGCATTGCGAAAGAGGACCCCCAGCATGAGACCGCCCACTACGCGCTTTGCACCGGCTTCATGGCGCTCGGTATGATGCTCCCCGGGTTCTTCGCGGGCGACCTGCAGATGGCGTTCGGGTTCGCCGATTTCTCGGTGTGGATCGTCCTCTGCACGATTCCCAGCTTCCTCGCCGTGGCACTCATCCAGCAGCGCGACCGTAATCTGGCCGCACAGTCACGCACTCCCGCCCAATAGGTAAGGAGCCGCGGACGGCAGGCGCTGCACGCCAGATCCAGACCTTACCGCGTATGCGGAGCCAGGTTTGCCAGCGTCTTGAGCACGATTGGCTCGTCCGGACGCAGGTTCAGCCGGTCCTCGAACAGCTGGCGCGCGACGGCTTCGTAAGCCACCTCCGCGCCATATTGCTCGCGGTAGAGGTGTGAAATGTAGCGGATCGCGCGGTCGATGAGCTTGTAGTTCGTGGGCTTGACGTAGGTCATCAGGTTGCCCCGACAACGCCCGAGCCGCGCCATGACCAGCGTGGAGTGCGTGTTCAGCACGAGCTTGAGGAGCAGGTGCTGGAACAGGAGCGGCTTTCCGGCGAGGGAAATCCGGTGCGTCAGTCCGTCGAACTTCAGCACCAGATCCTCTTCCACACGTTCGATGCGGAACGTCCGGTGGCCCGCCCCCCCCGTCTTGGCCTGACGGTGCTTGCGGACCTGCACTGAGTAATCGAAGCCCATTACATAGGCGCGGCCCGTAAAGTGGCGGTGTTCCTCCCATTCAAGCGTCCGCGGTTCACGCCGCAACAGGAGCCTCCAGGCGGCGTCCGCGGTCGAGGCTTCGGGCAGGCAGAGGTAACACAGGCTTGTAGGCTGTTCCGGCGAGAACTGGTTCTCAAACGGGGGCAGGGAAAACGTGGGCGAGCGCTCGGTCGTATCGGTCAGCACGGTGATGCCGAACACATCCGTCTCATAGAGCACGAATTCGCCCTTCCGGTAAGTCTCCACCTCCCGGGCGACAAAGGCTTCAAGGAAATCCAGTGACGTCCCGCGGAACCAGGTGGCGAAAGCTTCAATGTCCGATGGCACGGCTGCGGGCGCCTCACGCCGCATCAGGGCGACGCCAATCGCGGCCATAAGGACCGTGCTCGCCTGCATCCGTGTGCTTCCGGCCACAGACATCGGCCCCACGGCCAAGTTCAGCTTCCGGATCCCACGGTTCTCCAGCACACGGCGTGACCGCTCAACCAGCGACGCCAGTTGGTCGTCCGGATTGCAGTACAGGAACCACGGGGGGCGGCTCGAAACGCGCGTAGCGGCCTCAGTCGCCCCAATCACGAACGAGGTTTCTCCGCCCTCGGTGGAACTGATGAGAAGGTCACCGTCGGCAAAACCCAGCTCCAGGAGCTGCCGTTCGCCGTATTCCGGATGGTCTTCAAAATTTTCGATCGAGCGGATAAGGGCAGCATCGCCGCCGGCCATAAAGCCGGTTACTGCGCCCGCAAAGCGCTCCGGCAGCAGGCCCTCCCGGCAGAAGACCTCGAGGGAGAGCGAGAGTCGCCCCGTCGCGCCACACCCGCAAAGGAAGATGCGACGCCCGGCCTCCAAGGTGGCCCTGATTTCCCCCGCCAACTCCGCGATCTGCAGGCCCTTTTCGGCAAACCGCCGCAACGCCAGCTCGTCCGCTGCTTTCAGCGCCGCAATCCCTCCTTTGAGGTCCGACGCCGCCAACTCGGACAGCCGGCGTGTAAGCGGGTGGACGGACTCCGTGTCCAGACTGCCCAGCTTGAAATGGTGTGCGACCCGGAGAAACGCTTCGGCTTCTGCGGCTGAAGAATTTGCGGGAAGCATGGTTAGTGGTTGCAGGGGGAAAACGGTAGATATGGACGGAAAGATACCGGCGCTGCAAGCGCGCAGGTTGCCCGGGCCTTCCTTTACCACAGAGCGGGGCGATAGGAAAAGACGAGCGCAGTGTCCGGCTGTCTCAACAAAAAGATTTGAATCCTTCAACCATTTAGATTCATGTTTGCGCGAACTTACGGGGCGTCCCACTCCTATCGGCGGGCAAGATACGGTCCGCACATACCAAGGCCGCGGGCAAGATGGCCGATGAAAGATTTCTATCGGATACTTAACGTGCCCAGCACGGCAACGCCTCAGCACATCCGCAAGGCTTTCCGGGTGTTGGCGTTTGCCTACCATCCCGACCGCGCGGGAGCCGATGCCGCCACTCACGACCGCTTCATAGAAATTCGCGAGGCGTATGAGACGCTGATTCACGACAACCGCCGGCGCGAATACGACGAGGCCTGGGCGTCGTTCTGTCGCGACCAGCGCGAGAATCAGCAGCGGCAGCAGGCGGCGCGCTCTGCCGCGGACTACGCCAAGACGGCGACCCAAGGCACGAACCGGGCTTACAGCAGGCAATCTGCGGAGGATGCGGCAGCCGGCGCGAAGCGCGCTTTCCGTCGGGCTCCCCATCCCCCGCCACGCACCGGGCCGCGCCCAACAGAATGGCAGCGCCCCCTCGTCTTTGACGCGGAGATCTTTGACCCGGAAGTCCTGACACCCGGCCCCCTGGATGTTGCGGCCACACTCGAGATCCCCCTGGAGCAATCCTTGCGGCCTTGGGTGTATCCGCTTCGCCTGACACCCGACATCCACCCGCAGAGCTCCGGCATGGTGCGGCGTATCCGCATACCGGGTAAGCTCTGGCATGGCGCGTCCCTTCTGGTTCGCACGCTCGGCATGTGCGACCCCAACACCGGCGAACGTGGCGACCTGAGACTGGACGTTGTCTTTGCCGCACCCGAGCGCTTCCGTTTCAACGGCACGAGCCTGTTTTACGATGTCGTGATCTCGCCGTGGGAAGCGGCGCTCGGCGTACGGTTGGAGGTGCCGACTGTCGAAGGACACGAGATCGTGGAAATTCCGCCCATTGTGAAGGCGCGCCACCTCGTTCGCCTCAACGGGCGTGGTGTGTACATGAACGCGAATTCCCGCGGGGATTTATGGGTGAACGTGCAGGTGGAGCTCGCTATCCCGCCCACCGCGCGCGCAAAGCACCTCATGGCCGAACTGGCGAAGGAATACGCACGGGCTCGCGGCGAAACCGCGTAGAGCCTCAGCTGGCCCGTAAAACGAGGTAACGCCGCCCCCGGAAGGCGCTGGGTCTACGCAGACGCTCGTTGGCGCGCTAGAGCACTTCTACTTTAAGATGTCGCACCTCCTTAAATCACTTTTCCGCCCGCGCCGACGCGAGGATGGGGCGTCCACGCTCGCCGCAGCGTCGACGCATGCGACAACTTGAAATGGAACTGCTCTAACTCCAGAGGCACGCCTGCGCTCAACTCTCTGCAAGCCGCTGATTCGGCCGCCGCGTGATGCGCCGCCGAACGGCTTCGCCAACAAAGTCGAGCGCGGTAACCACGACGAGGATAAAGAGCAGCACCGTGCAGAAGCGGTCCCATTGCCCATATTCCTGATACGTGTGCAATTGCAGGCCCACGCCACCCGCACCCACGTAACCGATAATGGCCGCGGACCGGATGTTGTACTCGAGCATCCAAAGGGAATAGCTCCAGACAAGCGGCTTGGCGTGCGGCCAAAGCCCATACTGGAACGACTGGATGACGTCGGCGCCAATAGCACGCAGCCCCCTGGCGACTTCCATGTCCATGGATTCGAACGCCTCGCTGAAAAACTTCCCAAGATAACCAAGGCTGTAGCAGGTCAGTGCGATGACGCCAGCGAGCGGGTTTGGCCCGACGACCGCAACCGCCAGCAGCGCCCACACAAGACTCGGTATTGTGCGGATCGCGTTGAGCAGTTGCCGTGTCAGCCCTACCAACCAACCGGGGCTTACGTTTTGCGCCGCCGCGAACCCGAGGCCCAGCGCCAGCACCACGGCCGCCGCCGTCGCAAGGAGCGCAATCTGTACGGTCTGCGCGAGCGCAAGCAGGGTGTCGCGCAGGACGGGCGGGCTGAGGTCAGGCGGGAAAAACCGTTTTGCAAAGCGCGTGAAACTGGCGAGGTAATCGATTTCTCGCCCCGAGCCTTCAATGCCAACACCAGCCCATACTGTTGCGAGGACAAACAGGATGAACGTGACGCTGATGACGTTCAGCCGCGACTTTAGGGGAGGGGAGGGTGGGGCCGCGGGGCCGCTTTCGTGCTCGGCAGTCGACATGGTGGTGGGCGTCATAGCGGGGCCTCCGTGGGTGATGTTACCGACCACCCCTCTCCTCGTGCAGCGCTCAGGGTCAGGACCTGGTCCGCAAAACGCCTGACGTTGGCGGGATCGTGCAGGACACACAGGACAAGGCGCCCCCTCTTCTCGGTGAGTTCTTTGAGCCGCTCCAATACACGCTGGGTCAAGACGGGGTCCAATTGCGATACCGGTTCGTCAGCAAAGATGATCGGCGGGTCCTGCAGAAGCGTTCGCGCCATGGCTATGCGTTGACGCTCACCCCCCGAAGACTCGGCCACGGGCCGGTGTATATCGCCCGCCCCCACACCCAGACTACACAGCAGTCGATAGGCCTCCGCCCGATCCTCTTTTGGAAAACCAAACAGGGTTTGCCACCAGCGGTAACGGTTCAGCCGGCCACATAAGACGTTCGTAAGCAGCGGTGCGTTCTCGGCAAGACGCAGGTGCTGAAACACAAGACCGAGATGGTGCCGAAACGCCGCAGGAGCCACGGACGGCCCAAACACCTCCTTTGGCGCGGTAACGTCACCTGCCGCCAGCGCACCGCATGCCAAACGGTAGGCGACCTCGCCCTCAGTGGGCGCACGGAGGCCAGCCAGGCACGCCAACAAGCTCGTCTTGCCGACACCCGAGGGTCCCGTTACGGCCACGAACTGGCCGCCCTCAAGCCGCACCGAAAGATTTCGAAACAGCCAACGCCCTTGCTGAAACAAGCCCAGCCCGCGCGTCTCAAGGACTGCAGCGGGCGGGGCTGATAAGGCCGTTTCAGGTTCCGTGGAACGATCCATCAGCGAGGGGTCAGGTCTTATTTGACACCTTTCACGAGAACGAGCGCTTCGCGCACCGAGCGCAGGTGTTCTTGCGGGTTCACTACGACAAGCTCGGAGGTGAATACCTCGTCGCGCAGCTTCGGGTTTTCCGTGTTCATGTCGAGGAGAGCCTGCTTGAGCGCTGCCTTATCCGCGTCCGTCAGGCTTACCCGCGCGCAAATCGTGTGCGTGGGCACAGGCCCTTGCGTTGCCACTTTCTTGAGGGACGCCCGTTGTTCCGGCGTCAGGTGCTTGTCCCCATCGAAAACGTAGTCGCTTACCGCGGCCGCTTCCGCCTGGCCATCCAGCACACGTTGCACGGCCGACACGTAACCCACGCCATAGTAAACGTTGCCCTTGCCAAAGAACGCCTCAGGCCCGCCCTCGGGCGTGATCAGTCCTTTCTTATGGAGGTCCCAAACAGGGACGAGAAAGCCCGAGGTACTCGTCTTGCTCGCAAAAGCTATCGGCTTTCCACGGAGGTCTTCCACGCTCGTGTAAGGCTTGTCCTTCAAGGCGAGCCAATAGCTCTCGTAAAAGGTCCGTCCCTTGATGCGCCCGGCAAGCAGCACCTCGCCGGCCTTCCGATCCTGCGCCTGCACCGCATCGGTCCCGCTCAGATAGCCGAGATCAATGGTGCCGTTCTGAAACCCCTCCAGGATCACTGCGGCACTCAGCGGCACAATAACTTCCACCGGGCGTCGAAGCTTCGCGCTCAGATGCCGCTCCAGATTGGCCTTCTCGGCCTGCATTTTGTCCGGGTTCTTGTCCGGCTTCAGCGCAATCACGACCTTCTGGAGCGAGAGTTCGGCAGCGGCAGTGCTCGCGTCGGCCGCCAGAGCGGTGCCGGCAAGCGCCATCGCGAGAATTCCTACCCCAACACATTTCAGGAAAGCTTTCATAAGTGGACGTCACCTGTAATGGGAATGAATCTCAATATCAAGATAAAAGGAGAGAATTAGTCTCAGTCTCATGCCAGGGCTTCACTCGCCAGATCCGTTGGTGGCTCTTCCTGCGTTGGTTATGGATGCATATGTGGAGCCACTCAACCGCTAAGGAATCCTCCTCGAAACACCAAGGATACGGAAGCATCCCTCAACTTCCCCTAATAGCATTCGCTAACGAATCGCTAAATGTGGATTTTTAAAAAGTTCGTCATTGCAGCCGGAGGACAGATTACCAGCATCCGCGACGTTATGAAACGCTCCCAGTTCATTAGCGTCTGCATCGCCGCCACGGCCCTCCTTGCCGTCTGGGGCTGCAAGACCACCGAAAGCAACACCGCAAAAAGCGGCTCCACGACTCCCACCGGGGCCTCGTCAGCTCAAGCCGCTTCAACGCCCGCCGCGGTTGAAGGTTCCTATTTGGGAGATCCCTCCCGAATCTCGAACGGTGTGATTAGCAACCCGGATATTGGGTTCAACGGCTATGAGGTGAAGATTCCCGCCGGCTACACGGCTAAGTTCAAGGACCCCGTCGGCGCCCCGTCGCCCATTGAAGAAAAGAGGGGCGTGATCGCCAGGATGAACTGGGCCATGCCGATCTTGCTCCCTGAGCCCATTGAGTTTTACCCGCTGGTTTCTTATAACGGTGTGCTCATTTTTGGCGTTTTCCGTGACAGCGAAATCGACCGCTGGGCGGGTTATCCCAAGGAGTACGTCGAGCAATACCTGAACCTGATTGCCCGCCGCAATGCGCGCGAGGAAAGATTGTTTGATGGCGTATTAGAGGCCGAGGGCGGGGTGGCACGGGCCGGCAGCAGGGGTGTGGGGCGCATTTATGTGCACCATAAAGACGGTCTGGTTTACATCACGTTCTTTACCGTGGGTAAACTTCGGGAAGTTTTCATGATTCGGGCGATTGCCCACAAGGCTGACCAGGCGCAGATCGAAAAGGATGCCCTCGCGATGCTTGAGAGCCTCAACGTTAAATAAGTGACCATTTAGGATAAAAAAAGCCGGCGGCCCGAAAGGCCGTCGGCTTTTTTTTGCCCGGTTCAGTCGATAGGAGTGGTTGGCGGCGAAATTGGGAGACAGGGAAGGGCGGGAGGTGATTTGGATGTCCTTATGGGAGCCCATTAGGGGCCCGGATGCGGTCAGAGCCCAATCCGAACGATTCGGCGCTTCGAGTGGTTCTATTTCAAGTTATTGCACTCGCTCACGTCATTCCAACACTCGCGCCGACGCGAGGATGGGGCGTCCACGGTCGCCGCAGCGCGGGCGCAAGAGAGATAATTCGAGGCCCACTAAAATTAGACATAATGCTTATTGTGCGCATTCAGGGCGCCACTTGAGCCACTATCCCAAGGCGTCTCATTTGAGGCTGTCGGTAGCTACGCAAGCAACCAGGCCAAAGACGCCGGATGCGTGAGCGCGCAACAGATTAGCCGCGATCCAGCACATCCAGTTCCGGCCATTGCAGGAGCTTTCTGTGCAGCGTGCGCCGGCTTATTCCCATGAGTTCGGCGGCGCGCGTGCGGTTTCCTTTCGCCTCGATCAGCGCGTTGCGCAGTAGCCGCTTTTCGTTTTCCTCGCGCGAAAGCGGATTTTTCATTGGAGGCTGGCTGGCCGAGCTGCCGCCGATCGGCAAAGCTCCCGACCCCAGCACGCCCGTCGCACCGCCGAGCCGCGATTCCTGCCCACGTCGATCGCTCGTAAACCGCGGATCCAGGTCGTATTCCGACACCTCGACCCCCGGATTCATCACGACGATGTTTTCGCAGAAGTTCCGGAGTTCGCGGATGTTCCCTGGCCAGTTATAGGCCTGAAGAACGCGCAGCGCCCCTTCGCTGATCTTCACTGCGGGCACGCCGTTTTCCTCTGCAAAGCCTTTAATGAAGTGCTCAAGCAATAGCGGAACGTCCTCGGCCCGCTCGCGCAGCGGTGGCATGCGGATCGGCACCACGTTCAACCGGTAGAACAGGTCTTCACGGAAGGTGCCCTTCGCGACCATGTCTTGCAGCACGCGGTTGGTCGCGCAAACGAGCCGCACGTCCACGGATACCGCCTTGATGCTGCCCAGGCGCTCGAAACTGCGCGTCTCCAGAAAGCGCAACAATTTCACCTGCGTCGAGGCATCGACCTCGCCGACCTCGTCCATGAACAACGTTCCGCCGTCGGCGGCCTCAAAGCGCCCGATGCGGCGCTCCAGTGCGCCCGTAAACGCCCCTTTCTCATGGCCGAAAAGCTCGCTTTCAAGCAGGTTTGCCGGGATTGCTGCACAGTGCACGGGCACAAAAGGCCCGCGCGCCCGGGGGCTGTTCTGGTGGATCATCTGCGCAATCAGCTCCTTGCCCGTGCCGGTCTCGCCCGTCAGCAGCACCGTCGCCTTCGACGCGGCCACCTGCTTCACCTTTTCAAGCACCTCCTGAAGCGCCCTGCTCTGCCCGATAATTCCCTGAAGCCGGTATTTCTTGTCCAAACGCTCGTGGAGCTCCACGTTCTCCCGTTCAAGCCGCCGGTTCTGGAGCGCCCGTTTGATCAGGATTTCCAGCTTTTCCAGGTTTACCGGCTTCGTAAGGAAGTCGAAGGCGCCCACCTTCATTGCCTCAACCGCGGTCTCCACGTTCCCGTAGGCGGTCATCATGATACAGATGGGCCGGTATGGCATCGACATCGCCTTCTCGATCACCTTCATGCCGGACTTCCCCGCCATGCGCAGGTCGGTCAACACCACATCGAAGGTCTCTGCCTCCAGCAACCGGAACGCCTCTTCGGCGTCGCGCGCCAAAAACACCTCGTAGTCCACCTCCAGCGCGGCGCGAAGGCCCTCACGGGTGTTCTTTTCATCATCTACAATCAGGACGCTGGCAGACATGGGCTTCCCGGCAGTTTGGTGACCCGCCCCGCCCTTTCCAAGCCCGGAAAGGCAATCACGCCGTAGAGGAATCTCGGCTCTGACGGGCCGGAATAAGGAAAGCGCGTCGCCGCCCCGGTGGCCGAGGCTTCGGCGGGCGCGAGCACGGAACAGGGGATCACCGAGGGCTCTTTGGCGCGGAAACCTCGTTGAACCGGTAAACGAGAATCTGGGCTCCGTCAAGGCTCGAAACGTGTATCCTCTAGTAACGCGGAATTGTCGGAGAACCGCCCTTGCTCTGCTTGCCGGGGTGGCTGTGTGTGTGCGCAGGAACTTTTGAAACTTGTGCTGCACGCTCCGGCGCGTCCCCACCCTGCTTCCCCATGAGAGTCTCTGCTGTTGCCCTGCTGAGCAGCCTGTCGTTGCTCATTGCCACACCTTTGGCTGCCCAGGTTTATTCGGGCAGCTTTACGAGGCCCTCAAACGGGTCGTCCACGGCCTTCAAGATCTATGTGCCTGAATGGGTAGACAGTTCCAACCTGCGCGGCGCTATGGTCTGGGGGAATGGAACGGGTGAAGACCGTCGCTACATGTGTGAGGTCCCGTGGGTGCAGGCCTTTGCGCGTGTGCACAAGCTCGCGGTTATCGGGTTCCCGTCGGGCTTCGACGGGTTGGGTTCGGGCGTGAAGACGACATGTGAGGAAGCGACGACGGAATGCCTGAAAGCTGCGGCCACGCTTACCGGGCGCGCCAGCCTCGCGAATGCACCGGTGCTTGCCATAGGCATGTCGGCGGGCGGGCTCTCGGCATCGGCACATGCAGCGGTGCTTCCCTCGCGGCTCCTCGGTTTCGCGTCGAACAAAGGGGTGCATTCGACGAACATTGCGGGCTGGGACAGCACGGCGAACGGGGCTTGCCAGGTAATTGGTGTGATCATACCGGGCGAGGATGACTCGGGAAACACGCCCAACCCGTATAGCGGGCAGACGCACTACACAAACTGGCGCAGCCTGCAGTCGAACACGGGACGCGTGTCCTATGCCCTCGACTACAATTCCGATCACATGAGCGACACGGGGCAGTCGTGGGATTTGGCTTGCGTGGTCCTGTCGGAATCTTCACGCCTGCGCCACCCGGGGACGCCACTTTCAACAACGGTGGGCGTCTTGCCGACCCTCAATTCGGTGTCCACCTCTGGCGGCTGGCTGGCCGAGCGCGCAGTCCTGACATCCGCCCCCACCGAGGTTTATAACCCCGGAACAGGCGGGACGGATTTCACGCCCGCCGGCTTCAGCAACCGGCCCACGTTCCCAAACATCGCGCCCTATGGCAGCTACTCCGGCACCCCGGCTGCCAGCAATGCCTCGTGGTTGCCGAGCGAAATGGCCGCACGTGCCTACCGCGCCTTTACGTGCACGGACGCGACGGACACGAACCGCAAAGAAGCGCCCATCAACACCTGGCTGCAAATCGAGACACCTGCCCGCTACCAGCAGTACCGTGCGGGAGAAACGCCGACCGTCACGGTGGATACGCGGCAATGGAGCGGTGTCACCAGCTACACCTATTACCATTTTCGGGAAGGCACCCTGGTCTCGTCGCAAACGACGGCTTCCACGAGTTACACGCTCACGGCCCTCGCCGCAGGCTTCCATGTTGTCATCGTCGAAGCCACCGATGGCACGAACCAGCGCGCCGCCTTCGTCACCTTTACGGCAGAAGACACATCCAGCGTGCCCTCCAACACCTGGGTTGGCGCCACAAGCCGCGATGCCGCCCTTACGGCCAACTGGAGCAACGGCCTTCCTGCGACAGGTAACCGGCGCATGACGACGTTCAATGCCGATACCGCCCAGAACACGGACTATGCGACCAACGGGGACCTGCGCGTCAGCCACGGCTCGATGTCAGCCGATCCGTATTATTATGGGCTGGACTTTCCCCCGGCGGCATCATCGCGAGGCTGGCAGTTTATCGGTTGGCGCTACACCTGCGTCGGGCCTGGCGGCATCTGGAACCGCGACCCCCAAACGGTCACGTTCGACATGGCCAACGGGCGCCTGTCTACGCTGAGTTCGCAAACGTGGACGGCGGAGGCCGGAGACCTCGTCTTCACGCAGAACGGCACGTTCACGGTGAATCTCACGAGCTCTGAAGGCCGGAATGCGTTCCTTACGCTCAAGGCTGAGACAGGACGCACGATCACGGTCAGTGCGCCCATTACGGGCAGTGGCGGTATCGTGAAATCCGGTCTCGGGCTCGCCATCCTGGGCGGGGTTAACACGTTCAAGGACCCCGTCTACTATTTCGACAGCACGTGGCAGGAAACCATCCGCGTGGACCAGGGGACATTGCGACTGGGAACCGGCGCATCCCTTGGCAGCACCAACCGCCTGTTTGTCTCCGCTGGCACGGCTACGTTCGACCTCGGCGGCAACGCGGTCACGCTGGCCGCGCTTACTGGGGGCGGGAATGTTGCACTCGGCTCCACGGGCCTCCTTACGCTGGCCCACACGTATGAGGAAAGCGTGGGTGCGACATGGTCGCCCACAGATTGGCGCGGGTGCATTTCGGGTGGCACGCCGGGGCAGGACAGCGTGTCGATCAGCGGAACCCTCAGCTCGGTGGACACCGACTCAAGTGGCAGCGTTTGGGGCCTTGGGCCCGGAGGCACAACCTACCTCCCCCGCATGGGCGGCAACAACAGCTACCAGGGCCGCACGCTCATCACCTCCGGTAAAGTGAACATTGTATCGAACAATGCCTTTGGCTCAACGGGCTCGGGCAATGAGACCGTCGTCTCGGCAAATGCGGTTCTGGCCATAACTGGCACCGGACTGAACGTTCCCGAGGACCTCACGTTCAATACCACCAACAACGCGACGATGATCACAAACGCCTCGGGCTCGGGCGACAACACGCTGTCCGGTACGCTCCGGATCCCGGCGGTCGAGTCCGCAGCCTCTAATCTCGACGCCCTCCTGCTCAACGAGGCCGCAAACTCGACGCTCACACTCTCGGGCACCCTCACCGGCCAGGATTGGACCACCACGGGCACGGGCAAGGCGCGCCTGTTCCTACGCGGCGGCACGAACACCGTAATGAACGTAACTGGCGTGATCGCAAACGGCGGGAATGGCGTGCTTTCCCTCTACACGCAAAAGCAAGGCTCCACGCCCACAAGCCCCACATTCCGGCTCGCGAACACAAACACATTCACGGGCGGGGTGTCCCACCTGGGAGGCACCCTCCTCATTGCGACAAACGCCCCCTCCGGCTCGCCGGGCGCGCTCGGCAACGCAACAGGAAACGTGACGGTCGGCGCGAGCTGGGGCACGACCACGACAGAAAACATTGCGGTGCTCACAGAAGGCTCGGTCACCGTCGGGCGCCCGTTTGCCATCTCAACCGCGAACAGCTCCGCCAGCACGACCATAGGTGGCTCGACGGCGCACGCCTCCACGTTCTCCGGAGACCTTCGCGTCCAGGGCTCCCGCGACGTCCGGCTTACGGCCGCGAGCGGGGGCACGGTCACCTTCACCGGCACCTTGCGCGAGGAAACCTCCTCCACACAGACCGCCTCCTTCACCAAGGTCGGCCCGGGCGCGGTCGTGCTCGCCCGCGCGGCTGGCAACACCTACGTCGGCGGTACCACGGTCAGCGAAGGCACGCTCCTGGCGAACAACACCTCAGGGTCGGCAACCGGCACGGGCGCCGTCACAGTCGCCTCCGGCGCCAGCCTTGGCGGCACCGGTATCATTTCCGGCGCGGTAACCGTCCAGGCGGGCGGTGCGCTCACGTTCTCCGTTTCCACGGCACCCGGCAGCCACGACAAGCTTGAGCTCGGCAGCACGCTTAACCTTTCCGCCGCCGAGTCCCTCACGATCACCGTGCCTGTAGGTGGCGCTCCGGCCACCGGCACCTACACTCTCCTCACTGCTTCCGGCGGCATCACTGGCGCAATCAACACCCTCAACCTGCCCTCCGGCTGGAACGGTTCCGTTGCCGTCAACGGCAACAACCTGGACCTGACCGTCACCTCCCTTCCCGCCGTGCCGGCAGCACCTGGCGCCCCCGGCGCCACCGCGGTTTCCCAGACGCATATCAACCTCACCTGGGCTGACGCCGCCTCCGAGACCGCCTACATCGTCCAGCGCTCGCTCACCTCGGGCTCGGGGTACACGAACATTGCGACACTCGCCGCCAACACCACGAGCTACAGCGACACCGGTCTTACCGCCGGCACGACTTATTATTACCGCGTGCTGGCCGCAAACAACGGCGGCACCTCCGCCGCCGCTTCAGTCAGTACAGCCACCCTCGAAAACGCACCGACGCCTCCAAGCGGCCTCACGGCTACTTCCTTTGACCACGCCAACGTGGACCTCTCCTGGACGGACAACGCCTCCAACGAAAGCGGCTTCAAGATCGAACGCAGCACGACCAGCGGCTCCGGCTTCACCCTTGTTGCCACCGTTTCGGCAAATGTCACCACATACCGGGACTCCGGGCGGTCCCCGCTGACGACCTACTACTACCGCGTAAGCGCCACAAACACCGGCGGCGATTCCCCTTACACAAGCGAAGCCTCCACCACCACACCCAGCGACCAACTCCCCGCAACTCCCGGCTCCTTTGCCGTTTATGTTGCCGGAGACACCCAGAATCTCCTCACCTGGACCGATACCACCGCCGACGAGACTGGCTTCAAGGTCGAACGGAAGACTGGCGCAGGGTCCTTCTCTGAAATCGCCACGGTTGCCGCCAACGCCACCTCGTATTCCGACACCGGCCTCACTCCCGGAGCCGCCTACACGTACCGCATACGTTCCACAAATGCGGTCGGAGACTCCAATTACACGGCTCAACTCACCCCTGCGGTCCCCGCCTGGAACGTAGATGCCTCGGGTTCCTGGACGACCCTGACGAACTGGACGAGCTCCTTCGCGCCCAACGCCGTCGGCGCTTCCGTCACACTCGGCAACGGCCCCGCCACCGCCACGGCCCTCCGTACGCTCACGCTGGACGCTGACACGACCATCGGTACCCTTACCGCCAACGCCACCCTCGGCCTCAGCAGCGCCGGCTACATCCTGAGCACGAGCACCAACAAAGTCCTCACTTTCGACGTCACCAGCGGCAACGCCGCCCTTACCAACCCGAGCGACGCTTCGGCCCTTCGCATCAGCAACAGCGTTGTCCTCAATGACAACCTCAACCTCACAGCCGCAAGCACCGGCGACACGGGCTCGGCAGGCTCCACGGCCTCCGTCTACCTCTCAGGCGGTGTAAGCGGGGCGGGCGGCATCACCAAGCTCGGCACGGGAACCCTGCGCCTGAACTCGGGGACTGGCCAGACCTTCTCGGGCGGCGTCACCCTCAGCCAAGGCACTGTCATCCTCGGCACCCCCAGCTCCGGCCTTTCCATCAACGCGCTGGGCACCGGAACCCTCACCCTCAACAACGCAAACACCCACGCAATCTCCCACAACAACTTCAAATACTCAGGCGCCTTCACGCCCACCCTCGCGAACCCCGCGACCCTTGCAAACGCCGTGAGCCTCAACGTCGCCCACGCCACGAACAGCTTCGCCAACTGGTCCATCGACACCTATAACCCGGCGCCCCTCAAGTTCACCGGCGCCTGGAGCAGCACCGCACCCGTCACCAGTGACCTCATCATGAACACGGGCGGAGCAACCGGCATGATCTACGCCGGCGACGCAACAGGCCTAACCTTCTCCGGCGCGGGCCGCTTCTGGTTTAAAAGCGGCCACCACTTCATCGGCGCCGCAAACGCCCTCGGTTCCGCCAACGGCGCGCCCATCCGCCTCGGACGCGACGCCGGTGGCGACAGCGTCAACAGTGAGGCCGGCCTGTATTTGCTCGGTAACTACACCGCCTCAGGCAGCATCCTCCTCGCAGCCACGACCTCCTGCAATGCAGCGAACCGTCTCCGTCTCGGTGCCATCACCGACGCCGTGACCGGCACCTTCAGCGGCCCCATCACCCTCAACCAGGCCGCCGGTCAGGACTCCGCCCGCACGGTCGAAATCTGGGCCGGCCCAGCAGGTGCCCCCTCTAGCACGACGATCACCTTCGGAGGCGCCATAGCCGACGGCGCAGGAGTCACAAACCGCCACAACCTTATCAAGTATGGACGCGGCACGGCGATTTTCGCCGCAGCCAACTCCCACGCCGGCACCCTTACCGTCGCCGACGGCACCCTCCTTATAAACGGCAACGCCTCCGCCGCCACGGGGGCTCTCACCGTCGCCGGTCCGATCTCCAGCGTCACCAAGACCTTCTCCTCAGGCGGCGCAAGCGGCGCCACCAGCTTCGTCATCACCGACGCCACGGCCTCCGGGGTCGCTGTTGGCATGGCCGTAACGGGCACAAATATTCAGCCCAACACCTTTGTGCGCTCAATCAGCGCCGGCACCATCAACATCACCATGCCAACCACCGGCCAGGTCGCCGGTAGCATCACGTTCTCCGACCTCGCCGGCGGCACGCTCGGAGGCACCGGAACGATCGGCGGCGCCGTCGCCCTCCAGTCCGGCGGTCAGCTCGCATTCGCAATCAGCACCGGCCCCGCCACCCACGACCGCCTCGACATCAACGGCGCGCTCAGCCTTGCCGGCTCAAATACCATCACCATTACCAGCACCTGCGGGGCCTCCCCCGGCACCTACACACTCCTCACTGCCGCAGGCGGCATAACGGGCCCCCTCCCAACCTTGGCGCTCCCCGTCAACTGGACCGCTACCCTCGAGCAGTCGGGCAACAACCTCAACCTCGTCGTCACCGGCACCGGCGCTCCCATTGAAACGTGGCGCCAGACACACTTCGCCTCCAAGCTCGACGCCGGCACCGGCGCCAATACCGCCGACCCCGACGGCGACGGCCTCTCCAACCTCCTCGAATACGCACTGGGCACGAACCCCAACGCCCGCACCAGCGGGGCCACCACAGTCAGCACCCTCGACGACACCGGCTCCAAATACCTCGTCCTCGAGTACAAACGCCCCCAAACCGCCCCTGCCGACGTCACCTACATTGTCGAATCCTGCTCCGCCCTCACCGGCTGGGCTAGCGGCACCGGCGCAACCACCCCCGTTTCCACCACGAACAACGGCGACGGCACGCTCACCATCCGTGTGTGTGCGCGACGCCGTACCCAACACCTCCGGCCCCCCGCGCTTCCTGCGCCTGCGCATCACCGCCCCCTAAAGGCACCCTTAGCTGAGCCTGGCAGCGCACATCGACCCGGCGCCTTGTCTTCGAAAAAGGAGTTCAAAAACGAAGGCCCGGCCCCCGCAAGGAGGGCTCTCCGCAAGGAGTAAAGGATGCCGCCGATGCCGCCGCCAAGGTCGCTGCCGCGGACAAACTCGGCGTCAAGGGCCTTGGCCTCCCCACCCTGCCCGTCCGGGGTCAGGGCGTATTCCTGAACGCTGGTGCCGCCTGAGAAACTGACAAGCGTGCGGGCGCCGCCTTCGTCGCGCAGGACGCGGCGCCCTTAACTGTTCAGTCAGAGTGCTGCAACCGGTGCATAAGTATGGACACGGAGACTCTTAGTCATCCTCAGGAGTTCCGTAAGTGCTTGTTGTCCTGCGAAGCTCATCAAGTGCGGGCTGGATACTTTGGCGATCCCATCCACCAAAGGGCATGTTCCCCTGGTCCAAAGCTGAAGCGTATGCTGCTTCCAACTGCCACCAATGTTCCTCCAAATTCCTTATGAAGGCCGTATTCTTCGTTTCGAGAGCTAAAATCAAGCTTTCGATGTTAGCGATGAGTGCACTAATGTCTATAATACCTCGATCATACTGATCAAGAGCCAGAAGCATTCGCCCCAACTGCCTTTTATCGTAATCGGATAGTTCCGTCATTTCTTTCCTCCGTAGACCGTTATGACCCTGCCGGTCGCTGTGTCGGTAATGACCTTGACTCCATTTACCGCGTCGTAGTGCTCAGTTGTTCCTGGTTTATTCCCCGGCGACTTAACTCCGTTTTGTACCGTGTTTTCCACCACCCGTGGCGTTATGCCGCGCGCCTGCATCCGGTCAAGCGCGTGTCCCGAGTAGTCACGACCCGCTATCTTCGTGGGAGTATTTACTCCCTCCGTCCCTTTGAGTTCCGCGCCAAGACGCCCGACTGGAGTGCCTGCCGGCGCCTCAGCCTCTGCGGTAAGGGCAGAAATGGCGCTTTGAGTCAGGCTCGTCGCCGTAGCTACGGCGGCAGCGGCTTTTGTGACACCCTCAGTCCCTTTCATTACACGCTGCTCATCTGTCAGCGTGTTGCCTTGAACATCAACGCCGTATCCGCCCTCGATGATGTTAGTTGTTCCAGCTAACTCGGAAACAGCGGCTGCGCCAGCTGAAACAGCCTGCTGAACGATGTTATCGCCGGAAGTGGCCGAAGCAGCGGCGGCAACCCGGTCCACGGAACGATCATAATTTTCGTGATGATCCTTCGGGGTCAGCGCGGTTCCCAAAGTCACAAACGCGTTGCCCGCGAATTCCTTGAAGAATCCCCCGACTCCCGTGTTGTCTTTGGATTTCAGGCTGTTGCCGAAATCTTTCCAATACTTGCCAGAATCGAAATAGCCGTCATCGTATTCTTCCAGCCCTTCTGGGTCGAACTTAGTCCAAGGGTTTTGGAGGACGTAGGCGTAGAGGTTGGGGCCGTCGACGAAGCCGGCGGGGTCCTGGGTAAGGAAGGTGCCGGTTTCGAGGTCGCGGTAGCGGAAGCCTTCGTTGAGGAGGCCGGTTGGGTCTTCCTCTTTGGTGTTCGCGCGCTGGCGGTCGCGGCTAGTGCCCCACTGGTGGGTGCCCGGCGCGTCGCCATGCTTGCCGAAGGCCTCGTAGGTCGCGGCGTAAGTCAAAGAACCCGTGGCGTCGGTCTGCGCGATGACGTCGCCGCGGCTGTTGTAGAAGTTTGCACGGAGGTCCGTGCCGCGCAAGGAGTAAAGGATCCCGCCAATGCCGCCACCGAGGTCGCTGCCGCGGATAAACTCGGCGTCAAGGGCCTTGGCCTCCCCACCCTGCCCGTCCGGGGTCAGGGCGTATTCCTGAACACTCGTGCCGCCGGAGAAGCTGACAAGCGTGCGGACGCCGCCTTCGTAGCGCAGGACGCGGCGCGTGCGGTAGTCGTAGGCGTAGCGGTGGGGCGCCATGACCTTGACCGGGCCGGTGTAGTTCATGGACGAAGCACCGGTATAGACCTTTACCGGGTAGGCGCCATTTGAAAGCCCGCCCTGGATCACGCCTGACACGGTGCCCACGTAAAACTTGTCGCCAGCCGAGAGGGCGGGCCAGCCGGGGCCGCTGGGCCGCAGGGTTCCGGGGAGTTCGGTGTAGTAGCCGCCGCCATCGTTGGGCGGGCCGGCGGGACCCGGACCAGGCTCACCGCCGGACGGCGGCGGGGGCGGTGGTGGCGCGGCTGCGGTGACCGTGCCGGGCAGGTCGGTAGCAGACTGCGTCGCGATGAGCCGGTTTTCCGGATCGAACGCATACGTGGTCTGGATGGAGGCCGGAGCACTCATCATGTTCCAGTCACCCAAGTACGTGGTCCGACTGGTGCGGCTGCCGTTCGCGTCGTAGGAGAACAGGCTGGAGCCAGCGAGCATCTCCCCCTCCGCCAAGGTGCCATCGCTGTGGCGGGTGGCATCGGTCATCTGGTTCCGCGCATTGTAGCGGTAAGACCAGAACTGAGGCTCCGGCCCCGTCACGCTCTTGCTCGTGCGGTTGTTGGCGGCGTCGTAGGCGTAGGCGGTGACGGTCTGGGTTTCCTGGCCAGTTGCGTAATCCAGGACTGTCGTGGATTCGGAGGTCAGGCGGTTGGCGCCGTCGTAGCCATTGACGATGCTGCGGATGCGGGAGGCGCCGCCGCCAGCGTTCAGGTAACCTTCCTGAATGCGGGCAAGGTTGCCGAAGAGGTCGTAGAAATTGCAGAGGATGCTCTGGGTGTCGCCACTGGGGCTGCGGCGCTCGATGGAGGCCACGCGCCCGAGGGCGTCCACCTGGTGCAGCGTGTGGTCGCCTGTGGGAAGCGACTTCTGACGCAGGTTACCGGCCTTGTCGTAGGCGTAAGAGGTGTCGCGGAATTGCGCGGGGCTTGGCCAAACGGGCTTCACGCTGGCCGGAGTCCCGTTCTGCGGGGCCTGCGCGGCGTCCACGCCTTCGCGAACCGAAAAGAGGCGTCCAACCGCGTCGTAGGTGGACTCCAGTGAACGGCGGCTGGCGGGGGCGTTGCCGAGCGAGGCATAGGTGACTTTGCGCCGGTTGCCGTTGAGGTCGTAGGCGTAGAAATGGGTGAAACCCGCGGACTGCTCCGACGTCGCCCGGTTCAGGGCGTCGTACGTGTAGGCTACGCCGAGTTCCGGGGCGAGCACGGCGCTACTTCCGCCGGCCGCAGCGCGGTATTCCGAAACGGAAAGAATGTTGCCGGCGGCGTCGCGCGCGAAGACGCGGCCCGGCACGTTGGGCGCGGCGCTGTCGAGGGCGGCCCCGAAGCCGACCGTCTTCAGGCGATTGCGAAGGTCGTAATTGTAGTAGGTCTTCGCGCCATTCGGGTCCGTCATCAAGACGAGGTTCACGCCGTCATAAGTGCGGCGCTCGCTCGCGTTGTCGGCATACGTGGTCGAAACCAGACGGTTCAGTCCGTCGTAGATGAACTGGGTGGACTGGCTCTTGCCGTCCGTTACCTTCGTGCGGTTGTTCGAGAGGTCGTACTCGTACGAAACGAGGATGCCGGCGGCATCAGTAGTGGAAGCCAGGCGGTTGAGGACGTCCCACGTATTCGTGACGTTTGTGCGCTCCGGCTGGAATGAAGCTGAGGCGCCGGCGCCGGACATCGTGCCGCTCTCGACGGTCAAGACATTGCCGCTGAGATCGTATGTCGTCCTGGTCGCGGGATTGACCGTGCCGCGGCCTTCGACCGCGACCGCGGGGAGGATCTGAAGCACAGGCCGGTTCAGGCGGTCGTAACGGGTCGTCGACGTGTTCCCGCGTGGGTCGGTGACTGTGACCGGGTTGCCCACGAGGTCATACGTCCACGTCGTTAGCGGGCTTACCGTTACAAGCGTCCCGTCGGCGGAGCCAGAACCGGGCTCGGTTAGCACGGTCAGGGCTGGTTGGGTTTCACTGAGCTTTCGGTTCCGCCCGTCGTACTCGTAGTGCCACTTGCTGCCGCGCGCATCGAAACGATCGGTTACATTACCAGACAGGTCATACCAGGTGGTAACCGTTGGAGTCTTGCTGGATTGCGTATCGTAGTCCCAGACCGCCGGCAGGATCGTCTGCACCGGTCTGCCCGCTTCGTCATACTTCGTGTAGGTTACGCGCCCCAGTTCGTCGGTCACCTCCCGAAACCGGTATAGGCCGTGGCGACGGTGCTCCCGTCTGCATAGGTGACGCTTGTCGGCCTGTTTTCCGCATCATAGGTGGTCGTAGTGATCTGGCCGAGAGGGTTCTTTTCGGTCAGCACATTCCCCCAACGGTCGCAGTCGGTCGTCCATGTGGCCGAACTGGAAACCGAGGCCCCGTCAGCGCCTGGGAAGGTCCACGAAATTGTCTTACTCGTGGGGTGGTAAAGGGAGTCGTACGTGATGTCCGTCTGGATCCGCCGCGGGCTGCCGTCGAAGCTGGCACCTTTGTAGACCTTAAGGGTCGTGGGCTTGAAGGAGCTCGAGGAGAATATGCTTCCCCCGCAATTCGCCCCATACGCGTATTCGCTGGTTACGCCATCCGGAGATATTTCCTTCGCGAGCCGTCGGAGCTGGTCGTAATAGCGAACCGTCTGATTTCCACGCGGGTCAGTTATTGTGATGACCTGCCCACCGTAGGAGTTGGCGCCGCTCGAAAACGCATAGGCTGTCTTCGTCACTATATCGGCGGAGGTAGGAACGTAAGCCTCAACGCCTGCTCGTGTAAACGTCGGAGGCGTCCCTGTGACGCGAATTTCATCGGTCGGACGACGCAGCGCATCATAGCGCCAAATCGTTACCGAACCGTTTTCGTCCTTTTGCGCGAGCTTTTTGCCCCGCGTGTCGTAGATAAACTCCTTGGTTGCCGCGACGTTCTGCCCGGTAGGGTTTGCAACGGGTGGTAGCGTGATTTTCACTACCCGGTTGCGCGTATCGTAGTCGAAGCTCGTTTCATTCCCGCGAGGATCGACAATTGTCTTACGGTTTCCGTTTGCGTCGTAAACGTAGCTGGTCGTCAACGATAGTTCTGGCAACTGACTCCCGCCCGGATTGGTCACCTGAACAGTCTCGGACCGCACCATACCGATGGGGCCATAAGTCCCTGAATAATTAGGCTCAAATTTTGTCGTAAGTGTTGAGGAATATTCGGTCGGGCCGATTCGCTCGATCGTGTTTGATGCTATAAAACTTTTTACACGTTCGTCCGAAACGTAATTAGTGGTGCTAGAGGAAGACAGGACCCCGTCCTTCTTAATTACCTCCGAAGTTCTTCGCCCGAACGTGTCCACTCCAAAACACGTAAATTTGTTGCCGTCCGTGATTTCGGACATGACACGATAGGCTCCGTAAAGAAATGATTTTGCCGATATAACGTTCCCTTCTCGGTCAGATCCAGTAAACCGCCTTTCGGAACTCGGTTCCGAATACTTTCCAAAAATTGCGCCACGATAGTCGCCGACTTCGTGATTAACTTCATAGCCGTCCGCATATTCGTAAACAGTCGCATTACCAGAAATATCCAATGCCCGCTTGACAGCCATATTTGCGCCGGGCTCAAACTCATATTCCTCAAAGCCTATGCGATGGGCCGTGTCTACAGAACCGGCATCGTACACGTCAGTTATACGACTACCAGTCAGGTGGTGGACAGCCATCCTCTTAAAAAATACAGCTTTAGGGATATCGTACCCAGGTAATTCGTCGGGATTTACCGTCAGAATTATGTCCAACAGCGAGTGCAAATCCTCGACGACGCCGTCGGTAAATTCGTAAACGTGACTATTTCCCGACCAGTCCACAGCAGCGGTAGTGTGGTAGCCGGCTTGGACAAAAAGGTCGTCTATAAAATCTTTATAAATCCCGAAATACGGCGTCCTCCTCAGCAAGCGATTGAATTGCTCGTAGGGTATGGTCGCATCGCCATAGATTGACTGAAATACGGGATGGAGCTTCAGTGTTCCGCGCGCATATCTCCTAAATAATGACACTGGCGCCCCAATGCTCGCCGGGCCTGTCACAGAACAAACCACCCTCCGTTGGCCATTTTTCCGAAAAACACTTGAATTATAAAAAACCTTTTTCGCCACGTCCCATTCGTGTGCAAACGAGTACACCCCGCCCTCTTGGTCCGTGATGGACATAAGATCCAAGTTCTTATAAATACGAGTGTCAACAGGATTTGGCGAGTCTGTGGCGATGTCGTACTGATACAGAATAATGCCTTTTCCTTGGTCCGAAGCTTCATGCGACACTCTTTCCAAAACATAACAACCAATATACCCATCTCCTATATGTTTATAAGAATCGTAGGTCACGGAATTTCCTCGAGGATCCGTTACGCGCTCAACAAGGCCTTGCGAGTCCGTCGTAATGGACAAAAACATCCCGCTCTGGTCATGAACAATTTTCGTCGGTGTGATGCTTCCTTCGTTCGCATACTCAAAACTGATGGAACTGCCACATCTGTCAGACACAGAAGTCAGCCTATAGTAATAGATAAAACGCACTCGACCGGCGACCTCGGAATCCGCTATTCTGGTATCTCGATCAACTCCGGTAGCTTGCGTAAACCTGAGGGTGGTGCCGAATTTCTTCGCGAAAACCAAGCTGTCACCTTCACGTTTAAGTGTGTTATGGATATCCCTGTTTTCGTACTTGTTTGACGGATAAGGGACGTAGTGGTGGTTATAGTTCTGATCTATTACGACATGAAACTGGTAAGAAGCCCCCTCTTCATCGACAATGTTTATAAGTGTTGCATCTTTGCTTGATGAAGGAACCTCAAATTCAAGGCGCGCACCAAGATTTGACCCCCATCCGGCACCGAAGGGCTTTCCTTTTTTATAACTTCCATCAAGAGCCGGAGATTCCCGATTACTCCGAATTTCACCTTCCCAGTTACGTCGGACCTGAAGCAGCATATCTGTGTTTGGCAATACAACCCGTACATCCGAAACGGAGTGAGTCAGGTACTGGCTAAACATGTCCACAAAGGTCTCGTTTGCAGACAGGTCGTCTTCGTCGTTTACCTGAGGTTTATCGCCTGGAATGGGGAATCCATCAAGACCGACTTTTCTACTTGCAATCGCCCCTCCTCCCGCAAATTCAGGATAGCTTTGATCAACGAAATCCGCACCACCCCCAGATGATGGCGTATAATAAAAATGTTTTGTAGGCAATGTACATTTAGAAGTGTAGCTATTGCCATCTGGAAAACCAACGCGATACTTTAATTTAAGAGTTAAGCTCGATGTAATCGGTTCCGGTTCGGTTTCGGGATCATTGGGGTCGCGAGGTGCGGGTCCAATTTTGAAGCCATCCCCAATAACAGGACGGTCATACATCGTTAACGTGCAGGTTTCTCGAACCTCTCCGATAAATTTATTAGGAGTCCATGTAAATTCAGTAACCTCCGGGGTTGCCGGTCTAGTCTCTCCATTACGGGCGTTTCTTATTTTCGTGTTTGCAATTCTGAATTTAGCAATGACCTTGTTATTGCTCTGATAGCTCACAATCCATGATTTTGGTTCTGAGACTATAGACCATTGATCTTTTTCGACCTGTTCGTTTGACGTGTCTTGAGCGAATGTAATACACGCAAGCCGGAGCGCCGTTATCAAAACTATTGTAAACCTTTTCATCTATAACAATATTTCTAGCTTCTGGAAATTTTGACTCTAGCAATTCGGTCGGCCGTAATTTTTTGGGGGGACCTCTCCCCTGCCTCGCTGCTTATTATCCGGCGTGCGAGTTCCTGTACTTTTCTAACATGATCATCCCCCCTTTCGGGCCCCATGCGGTGCAGCGCGAGCAGGGCGGTTCCGGAGAAGCTCATGTTCACGTTATCGGCGGCACGCCAAAGGCAGTCCAGTATGGGTGCTTGCTCAGGGTGGGTGACCTTTGAATAGAGGATCGCCAGGTGCTGGATGGCGTAGTCGCGTAGCACTACGTCTTGAGAAGGATCATCCGCCATGTGGATCAGCACTTCGGTCCACGCCGGATCGAGCACGCTTTGCGCGTTCAGGCTGTTCATCACATTGTTTACGAGCGCGTGCCATTGGCCCGGGACCAACGCGTCTGGCCGCGGCCCGATGATGAAATCACGGAGGAGTCCCTGCTCCTCGCGGCTTAGATTTTCAGGCAGCTCAATGACGCCATTTCGTCGTTCCGGATAGTCCCCTTTTCCTTGCCACCCCAAGACTCGAGCTACGCTTGAGCAAACGAGCGGACGTCCGAGGGTCAGATGCGCCCTTTCGTTTGAGCGGATTCTTGGCACGGCAGGGGTGGAGGTGACATGAGCTGCACGCTGTGGCTCCTGTGGGACGGGGGCCGCGGGCGCAGTGTCCCGCAAAACGAACGCGGCGACACACGCAGCTATCACGGTCACTCCGCCTGCCAGTATCAGGGGTCTTGAGTTCATGAGGCCGACCTTACCGGGAGAGCTTCGTTGTGCCCGAATAGACCGCAGTCGTGTGACAGACGGACGTTGTGACGGTGCTGGGCTTTAAGAACCGCACGCGTGCAACGCCCTGTTGGTTGAAGTCCGCTGCTGTAAGGGTCTTTTCCAGGCTGCCGTCGTCGAAGAGCACGCCTGCGACGAAGATGCGTAGAACGACCCTGAAATCGGCGGGGATATTGCTGTAGGCGAGATCCAAAGCGACCAGCTGTGTTCCGTCGGCGAGAGTGCGCTCCACGAAGATATTGTTCGTGGACGCATGCGTAGCCTCAAAGGCGTCGATCTCGCCTCGTGCAACGATAGGACCGCCGTCGCTGAGGCGCAGAAGCGTGTATCGGGGCTCGGGCGAATCCACCAATACCCTGAACTTTCGCGTTGATGTGCCCGAGGAAGTCTCGGTCAGTAAGACGCGCTGGTCACTCACGACCGGATAGCCCGAAGGAACTCTGGTGGGCGTCCAGTCCCGGTATTGTCCGACGATGGCAGGGACCGCGGGCCCCCAATCGGCGCTGACTGCGGTCACGGTGACGCGCTTTTGCCCCCCCACCCAACGCGCCTCAAGCGTGTAGTCACGAGCTGTCGTGAAGGTGAACCGGGCATCAGCCCCGGTTGTTAAGTCGAGGGCAGTTCCGTCAACGTAGAAGCCGACTGGAACGATCACGTCGGGCCGGCTGAAGGCGAACTTCAGGGTATCGCCCACGCGAACTTTCACGCGATCCACCTCGTTCAGGTTAAGGGGCACCCACTCAACAGACGCGGTGTCTGTGAGCGCTCGTGACTCATAGCTGGCCCTAATCTGGGTCGGCCCTTGGTCAAGAAGGGGCACGTTCGCGTACCAGCGGAAGTCGGGTCCTGAGATCGCAGGCACAGACGGGCTTATCTCGACAAGTTCGCGGTAACGGGCTCTGCCCTCAATGCAGACCGGGGAGACATTGGTTTGGGATGGAGCGACCTCAATGCCGTTCAAGGCCCGCAGCCGCGCCATCATCCAGTCGTCGATACCGTCGTTGTCTCTGTCTTCAGTGCGGACCTCTATTTGGGAAAGGCCCTCCACGATCAGGCTTCGCGTGGCATTCGGATTCCAGATGGACACGCGGATTTTATGCGTGCCCATACTCAGCCAGGGCGTCATGAAGCGAGCCTTCGCGAGCTCACCCGCCTCAGCGCGCAGATTGACGTGTTCCAAGGGCACCCCATCGCAGGACAGGGTTACAGACCAGTACGGGTAGTGGTAGCTCGAAGTGCCCCGCGCGCGCAGCTCATACATCTGAATGCCCGCCTTCGGGACAACGATTGGGAATTCAAGTTCGCCCCGATTCCCCGAGAAGACCTTGCCTTTGGGAGATGCGCTCCATGGGCCGGAAATCTCTTGCGCAACCTGTGCGCCAATCCAACACGGCTCAATGATTCTCGTTATGTCCCTAACCAGCGGGTTCGTAAAAAGAAGGGCGCTCTCTTCGTAGTCGCTGATTCCGTCCCCGTCTGTGTCCGATGTCGTATGTGAGGTGCCCCGAATGCCCTCTACGTCATCGGCGATACCGTCGCCGTCGCTGTCGACACGCAGCGAGACATCTTCGAATCGCGCGTATCCTTCGCCGTGGCCTGTCGCGAAATAACCTCCCACGTACACTTCGTTGCCCAGACCATTAACTACCGCATCGCCAACGGGGCTCCACATCAGGCCGTCCGTCGACACCCAACCGGAAATCGTTTCGCCCTGACGCCGTAGCTTCAGCCAGACGTCCGGGAACTGCGGAAGCCAGTTTTCTGGCTTCACGATATCGGGAGATGCTCCAGGTGCCGTGCGGTAATGGAAGAGCGTAGTGGAGAGGCCAGCAACCACTTGAACCGACGCGTAGGCGGCCTCAGGCTCCGTTCCAGATCTCACGATCAGGCCGCCACAAGACCCCATGATTTCGGACATAGCCGAGATACGCGACGTGAGCTCAAAGTCTCCGCGGACCTTTTTGTAGAGCATTCCAATCGAATCGGCCGCTGTGCCCAGACCGGTTCCTTGCGACGTCAGCACGTACACCGGTCCCGCTCGATAGGCTCGCTCTGTTGGCCCTGAGACCGCGATTGCGCCGTGCGTCCACCCAGTTAGATCCGTCGACGGTGAGGCGTCCCGGTTACACGGGTCGGTTTTTGCCAAGACTTCATCCCTGTCGCTCCAACCGTCTCCATCCGTGTCCGCTCGATTGGGGTCGGTTCCCAGGCGGTATTCCTGGATGTTGGTGAGCCCGTCACCGTCCGAGTCTATGTAGGCCTCGGCCCCTCCCATCTGAGGAATCCCGAAGGCAGTTTCCCAGGCATCGGGCATGCCATCATTGTCGGCGTCATCCGCCAGGAAATCCTTTAGGCAGGCGGCTGGAATCGGCTTCTCAAACGTGCCGTCGGGCTTGATCCAGGCGACACGCGCATAATCGCTGCCCCAATCCTCTTTATTGCGCACCTCGAAGTAATAGCTTCGCCCGGCTTCAAGGGAGACGGAAGCAGAGGTCTGTAGCGCGTATGCACCGAAATTGTCCCATCCGCTGTTCGCAGGCGATGAGGCGATCTTGACCAGCGCTGACTCCGATTCGTTGCTGCTGAGCCAAAATTCGCCTTGGTCGTCAGAAGCAATCTTGAAGGTATAGGCGCCAGTTGCAGGCGCGGTGATAAAGCCTCGGATGCGGGCTCCAAATGCGTCGCCAAGATTCTGCGCGGTCTGAAGCCCTGCGGCCAGCCAGCGCACCTCCGTCGGAGGCAGGCTGTAGCGCGGGTGCCCCGTCAATGATGCTACGGTCCAGCCCGGAACGCCTCGCCAGATCTCGTGCCTGACCTCGTGCGTTTGAATCGGCGAAGGCGACAGGAATGGCCCGGTGATTATAGCGGGCGTGCCTCCGGGGGGCTGCCACATTACGCTGACGTGGTCGCTGCCGCCGCCCTCCTTGTGGAGGACCTCGAGGTAATAACGCTTGCCTGCCTCAAGCCGGATCTGGACGGACTTTTGGCTCGGATACTTTGTCCATTCGTTCTGGGCGGTCCAAGCATCCGTCCACGCCACTTTCACCTTGTTGGAGGGCGAGTCGTCTGTGCTGAGCCAGAGCTGGGCCGTGTCGTCACCAGCGATCCAGAACGTGTAGAGTCCTGTCACCGGGGCATGCAGGAAGCCGCGGATGCGCTGGCCGTAGGAGTCGGACGCGTTTGCGGGTGCCTGCAGCGAGCTGATGCAACGGATGTCTGAAGGCGCTCCCGCGTACGCCGCGGCTCCAGTAAGGTCGCTGATCGCGCCGCCGCCGATGCCGGTCCAGACTTCACGCAAAATCCAGCCCTTCCCGCCCCAGTCGTATTTGCGGTTGCCAAGGAGCCCGTTGGCAAACTTGCTGCGCAGATCTAGGCCGTCTCCGTCAGGTGCATCTGAGCCCCTGTAACGCAGGTCCCCGTAATACTGGCGTTCCCAGGCGTCGGGTAGACCGTCGAGGTCGCTGTCGTTGGAATCCGAATACGCCGTAAGGAAGTGGCCCGTTACAATCCGGCGCGTTGCGTCGCCGGGCATCTGCCAGGCGACCTCCACATGGTCGGCGCCCGTGCCTTCCTTGTGCAGGACTTCGATGTAATACTTGCGCCCGGCAACGAGCTGGACCGGCGCTGACTGCTGCGTGGCGCTCGACGTAAAGTTTCCGTAGCCGCAGGCGCATTGGTAATAGGCGATTCTCACCTTCGCGCCCGGCGTCTCATCGCTCGACAGCCAGAGCTCAGACCAGTCGTCGCTTGAGACCCAGAATGTATAGGCGCCGGTGACCGGCGGATGAACCCAGCCAAGCAGGCGCTGGCCGTAGTTGTCGCCGACGTTTTGCGGCGCGTCGAGGTTCGCGACTTCTCCCGAGAACGATGGATCAAATGGGAACTTTGCCGAGTCCGTAAGCGCGCTCACCTTGTAGCCCGGGAGGCCGCTCCATACCTGGCGCAAAATCGTGCCGGCGCCGCGGTTCGGGTTCGGCACCTTCACGTCCATTCCATGATCGAGTTTGTACTGGTTCGTGAGACCGTCGCCCGCGAAGCTGGATGTCGGGCTTTCGTTCAAGGACCCGAACGTGTCGAGCTCCCAGTTGTCGTCCCAGCCGTCGTTATCGTGGTCCACCCGGATGCCGTAGACGCGCGCGATCTGGTTCTCTACGCGCCAGCGCTCCGCCTGCGTGAGGGGCCGATCGAACAGCAGAACTTCGGCGATTTCGCCGGTAAAGTAGTTCGACGTCATGCTGCCGATCCGCAGGTCGTTCGCGTTCGAGGCCACCGACTGCAGGCCCGCAACCGAGGCTGTGCCGAGCTGCTTGCCCGCCTCGAACACGGTCAGACCAACGGTGCGGTCAAACACCCAAGATTCCAGCCGCGGCACAGCCCGCGCCCCCGCCGACGTGTAGTTGGAGACCATTGTAGTGCCATCTCGGATACAAAGGCCAGCGCCCAGCGTTGCCGAAGTCGTCCAGTGACCTACGCCCCACCCCGTGCCACCCCAGCCATCGCCCTTGCCGAAGCTCCACTTCGGGTTCGTCGTGCCTTCCGGGAAGCGCATGACGATGATCAGCGTGCCGCCTTGTTCCATGTTCAGCGCCGCGTTGTGGGCGACCGTCAGCACATCGTCCAGGCCGTCAAAATGCAGCGCGGCCCCCGTGCCCACCACACCGGTGACCAACGTCGGCTGCTTTGCCGCCGTGTCCTGACGCGCGTGGCGCCCGTTCAGCGACTGGTCCGCCCAAAGGCTCACCTTGCCGCTCGCATCGGCAATGATCCCGCGCGTGCCCGAAAGCCACAGCTGCAACCCCGGCGTTGCCACAACGAACGAGTCCGCCTCCTTAACGAGCGGGTCCCGGCCAAGACGTAACTCATCGCCATCCTTGACCCCATCGCCGTCCGTGTCCGCTTTTTGCGGGTCCGTGCCCAGCCGGTATTCGTCCAGATTGGTCAGCCCGTCCGCATCCGGGGCAGCCAGCCGGTCCCACGGATCGCTCGGGTTCAGCCCGTGCGCCCGTTCCCAGTCGTCCGGAATCCCGTCGCGGTCCGCATCTTCAAAGAGCGGGTTGTCGCGGCCCACACAAATGTCGTCCACCAGGATCGGCCCGGCTGCGCTGGCCGTGAAAGTCACCGTGGCAATCTCGCTACGGGTATTATCGAGAAAACCAAGCCCGGTTGCCTTGAGCTGCCCGTTTACATACAGGTCCCATTTCTTCGCCCCGAAATCGTGGCGGATCGTCAAGCGAACCCAATCCGCGGGAACGTCCCCCGTAACAAGCGGGATCTTCACGCCCGTAGGCTTCCAACTCCCCGTACCGGCGCCGTTCCCATCGCACGCGTAAAGCTCGCCGTCGGTGCCGATTTTGAAAAACCCGGCAAGCGCCCCCTCCACATCCGCCAACTCCTGCCCCGTGCTTGTGGCCGTAGCCGTCGGCTTCATCCAAAAGTCAGTGAATACCACCGGCCCAGGCGCCGTACCGGGGGCTAGCGTCAGGCGCGCCTGAGAACTCGCTTCGACTCTCAGGCATGTTGTTCCCGCACGCGTCCTCCCCTGCCCCGCAACCACGCTGACTGCGCCCGTCGCGGACCACCCCATCTGCCCGCCTACAGGCCCCATCTGATAGCCCTCGCCCGACTCGAAGCCGATCCGTGCAAACGTCTGCGCCGATACGGCTCCCGAAAAACTCAGGAGCACCAGAACTATTGAACCGGTAAAACGAAAAAATTGCGCAACACGCCTTGCAAAATGCAAACCCATGCGCGTGAAACTGAAACCGTGTCATTTTTATTCAACGTTATTTAACTGTGGCTTTCCCAAGTTGCTGATACTCGACCGTATTTTCTTTAAGTGATAACAACCTATCATTGACACGGAGCCTCTGCCCAAGCCCCACGTTCTGCCGTATCCCCTTCACACGAGCCAATCGGGGTCAGTATTCGGCAAATTCGCGGTCCGGCTCCACCGCTACAGTACTTCTCCTTTGAGTTGTCGCGTGCGCCAACGCTGCGGCAGCGTGGACGCCCCATCCTCGCGTCGGCTTGGAGGAAAAACTAGCCGCTTTGCGCTACAACCTGAAGTAGGACCGCGCTAAGCTGGCTTCTGTCATTGTCTGAGCCCGAAGTCGACGGATACGGGCGAGAATGCCCAGCGATCCATCGCGGGCGAGGGGGCGGGTACTGATGACACGAACTTCCCTAAGACCGCTTTGGGCGCACGGAGGCTGATCGCGCAGGAGCGCCCGTCCTAGCTGGGTAGCAGGAGTTCAAATTCGTACCCCAATAGTAGACTGTTTGCGGAGGCGCTGCCTTTCGGCCTGGATGAGGGGAAGGAGCGCTGCCCCTGCACAGCCAAACAATTTGCCAAGGAAGGACAACCCACAAAGCAAAACGCCCCCGGAACCTATTGGTTACGAGGGCGTTCTTAATTGGGTGCAGGGGTAGGATTTGAACCTACGACCTTCAGGTTATGAGCCTGACGAGCTACCAGACTGCTCCACCCTGCAATAAAAGTGTCGCAAACTGAAGGTCCGAACAAAGACGGATTTTTGCGACCTCCGCAAGCACTTTTTTTGATTTTTTTGGCTCACTCGTCGCTGCTTCGGGCCTGGAAGAGGAAGTAGAGGAGCCAGCCGAGGCTGCTGATGAAGGCGGCGACGTAGGTGAAGGCGGCGGCGTCGAGGGTCTTGATCACGCCGGGCATCTCGTCGCGCTCGATGATGCCGAGGTTCACGAGTTGGGCTTTGGCGCGCTTGCTGGCATCGAACTCGACGGGCAGGGTAACAAGCTGGAAGACGCTCAAGATCAGGTATATCGCAATTGCGATTTTGATAAGCAGGAGCGAGTGCCCAACGAAGAAGCCGGCGAGCATGACGAACGGCAGGAGCTGCGACGCGAAGTTCGTGACCGGGATGAGCGACATGCGCAGCTTGAGTGGTGCGTAAGCCACCTTGTCCTGGATGGCGTGTCCGGCTTCGTGGGCAGCCACGCCGAGCGCCGCCAGGCTGGTGCCGTGGAAGTTTTCGGCGCTCAGGGCGAGGCGCTTGTTGACCGGGTCGTAGTGGTCCGAGAGGTGGCCGGGGACTTCCACGATCTCGACGTTGCCGATGCCGGCGGAACGCATGACGGCGGCCGCGGCCTCGGCGCCGGTGATGCGTCCGCGGGACTCCACCTGCACCCAACGGTTATAGGCGCTCGAAATGCGTATCTGCGCCCAAAGCCCGATTATGATCGGGACGACGATGAAGAGGAGGAAGCTCATGGTTTCGTTTTCGGTTGTTTGAAGTTCCTGTGAGCAGGAATCCGGCCTTTCTGGCGGCGGGGCTCCCTGTTTTCACAAGGACTTGAGGATCATCGGTGATTAATATCGGACAGGCTCGATTTGGCTTTCGTTGTCTGGGTCGGGTGTGACGCGGGCTGGGTCAAGCTGACCCAACCCGTCACGCAGGAACGAGCCCCGAGCGCACGAGCAAGGCGGTAAGGTCGGGGTCCCTGCCCATGAAGTCGCGGAACAGGTTTTCCGGCGGCTCGCTGTTGCCGCGAGAGAGGATTTTTTGGCGAAAGTCATGGCCCGTGCGGGCGTTCGTGACGCCCTCCTTCTGGAAGCGGGTGAAAGCGTCGGCGTCGAGGACTTCCGCCCACTTGTAAGAGTAGTAGCCTGCGGCGTAGCCGGTGGGGCTGCCGAAGATGTGGTTGAACCGCCAGGCGATCGAGAACTTCTGCGTCTTGAGTCGCGGCAGGTAGTCCGAGAGGCGCTCGCGGAGCACGCATTCAAGATCGGCCACGGGGGGCTTTCCTGCAAAGTCGATGTGCAGATCGAGGTCCATGCGGGCGAAGGAGAGTTGCCGCATGATTTGCCAGGCTTCCATGTAATTCCGGGCGGCGAGCATGCGGCGCACGAGGTCTTCGGGGATGGGCTCGCCCGTTTCGTAATGGCGGGCAAACAGGCTCAGGCCCTCGGGCTCCCAGCACCAGTTCTCGAGGATCTGGGAGGGCAACTCCACGAAGTCCCAGACCACATTCACGCCGTTGAGGCTCTTGATGGGCACTTCGCCAAAGAGGTGATGCAGCAGGTGCCCGAACTCATGGAAGACCGTGAGCACTTCGTCGTGCGTGAGAAGCGCCGGCTTGCCTTCCACCTCAGGGGTGAGGTTGCCGCAAATAAGGCCGAGGTGAGGCTCGAAAGAGCCATCGGGAAGGGGGCCTCCGGTGCTCAGGTGGTTCATCCACGCCCCACCCCGCTTGCTTTCGCGCGGGTGCCAGTCGGCGTAGAAGGAGCCCAGGTGGCGGCCGTCGTGGTCGTGGAGTTCGTAAAACTTCACTTCCGGGTGCCAGACTTCAACGGCGCCGGCCGCAGGCTGCGTCGCGGGCGTGCTCCCGGGCTCGAGGTAGTACGTCGGGCGCTCGCGGATGGTCACGCCAAACAGGTTCTCGGCGAGGCGGAAGAGGCCGCCTATGACGCCGTTTATCGGGAAATAGGGCCGCAGGGCTTCTTCGTCGAAATCGAACAGTTCTTTGCGCCGCTTTTCGGCCCAGTAGGCGGTCTCCCACGGCTCAAGCGGTCCCGCGGCCACACCTTTTTTGAGTGCGGTGTATTCCTCCAGTTCCTGCAGTTCCCGCTGGAAGGCGGGCCTTACGCGGTCGTGCAGGTCCTGAACAAAAGCGCGTGCGCGGGCACCGCTGCCAGCCATGCGGCGCTTGAGGATAAGGTCGGCGAAGCCGTTGAACCCGAGGAGCTGGGCTTTCTCGTGACGGAGGGCGAGGGCCTTCCACAGAAGGTCTGTGTTGTCGTGCGGGTCTTTGCGGCCGACGGAGTCGCTGCCTTCGTAGGCCCGGCGCCGCAGGGTGTCGCTGTCGGCATACGTCATGAACGCGGTGTAGGAGGGCCCCTGAAGGGTGAAGCGCCAACGGGGTTGTCCGGGGGCATCCAGACCCTTCTGTCGCGCGGACTGCCGGGCGCTCTCCCGCGCAAGCTGCGGCAGCCCGGAAAGGTCGCGCTCGTCGTCCAGGACCATTTCCCACCCGTTCATGGAATCGAGAACGTTTTCTGAAAACTTTTGCGTAACCTGCGAAAGCTCCGCGTTGATCGCTTCCAGCCGCTTCTTTTTGTCGGGCGGCAGGTCCGCGCCGCTTTCGCGGAAGTCCGCGAGGGTCTCTTCGAGAAAACGCTTGCGCGCACCGCTCAGGTTCTGCGCCTCGGCGCTCTGTGCATAAGCCTTCAGGACGGCCCACAGCTTCTCGTTCAGGCTGATGCGCGTGTAGAAGTCCGAAACTTTCGGAATCATCGCGTTGTGCGCCGCCCGCAGGGCCGGGTTGTTGCAGACCGAATCCAGGTGACCGACCTTGCCCCACGCCTTGCCGAGGTCCTCGGTCGCGCGCTCCAAGCCCAGAAGGGCGCTTTCGAAGGTGGCCTTCGCGGGGTCCTGGGCGGCCACGGCGTCGATGCGGGACTGGGCGTCAGCCAGCGCCTTCGTGATGTCCGCCTCGATGCGGTCCGGCGTGAGCGTGCTCCAGCGGACGTGGAACTGGCTGTCTAGAAAAGGGTGGTCCATGATTGCGTGGCAGGTGCGGAAAAAGCTGTCGGCACGATCGGTGTCGGCCTTGGGGAAAATTGTCTCTCTGCGCCGCGTTATCCAGTCGAAAAGGCAGACGAGGGCACTCCCTGAAGCCTCGCGGGTGTAAAATCGGGGTTGGTGCGCGTTTTGCGCTTCCCCCTCAGGGCAAAATAACTAGAAGCTTTCGGCTCTCGCGGTGACAACGTCTGACTGTTGCCATCGCCCAAACTCTCTTACATTTCAGCCCATGAGCAAGGTCCTCATCATCGGAGCCGGTGGCGTTGGTGGCGTCGTCACGCACAAGTGCGCGCAAGCAACGGAGTACTTTGACGAGATCACGCTGGCCTCGCGCAACGAAGACAAGTGCAAGGCCATCGCCGCGCAACTGCCGCGCCCGATCAAGACCGCGAAGGTCGATGCCGACAACGTGGCGGAGACGGTTGCGCTTATCCGCCGCGTAAAGCCGGATGTCGTGATCAACGTCGCCCTGCCCTATCAGGACCTGCCCATAATGGACGCCTGCCTTGAGGCCGGCGTGCACTACCTTGACACCGCGAACTACGAGCCGCCCAACGTCGCAAAGTTTGAATACAAGTGGCAGTGGGCTTACCGCGAAAAGTTCGAGAAGGCCGGCCTGATGGCGCTCCTTGGCTCCGGGTTCGACCCGGGCGTCACGAACGTCTTCTGCGCCTACGCCCAGAAGAAGCTGTTCGACGAGATCGAGACCATCGACATCCTCGATGCCAACGCCGGCGACCACGGCTACCCGTTCGCCACGAACTTCAACCCCGAAATCAACATCCGCGAGATCACCGCGAAGGGGCGTTTCTGGGAGAACGGCGAGTGGAAGGAAACCGATCCGCTGTCCCTGAGCCAGGTGTTCAATTTCCAGCAGATCGGGGAAAAGAAGGTTTACCTCCTTTACCACGAGGAGCTGGAGTCGCTGGTGCAGAATATCCGGGGCCTCAAGCGCATCCGTTTCTGGATGACGTTCTCGGACAATTACCTCACGCACCTGCGCGTTCTCCAGAACGTGGGCATGACGTCCATCAAGCCGGTGAACTACAACGGCGTGGAGATCGTCCCGATCCAGTTCCTGAAGGCTTTGCTGCCCGATCCGGCCTCGCTCGGCCCCCGCACGAAGGGCAAGACGAACATCGGCTGCCTCATCGAGGGCAAGAAAGACGGCAAGCGCCGCCGCAGCTACATCTACAACGTGTGCGACCACCAGGAGTGCTACCGCGAGGTGAAGTCGCAGGCCATCAGCTACACGACGGGCGTGCCCGCGGTGGTCGGTGCGATCATGATGGTCACGGGCAAGTGGATGAAGCCGGGCGTCTGGAACATGGAGCAGATGGACCCGGAGCCGTTCCTCGCCGAACTCGGCAAGCGCGGCCTTCCCTGGCAGGTCGAGGAAATGTAAGCCACGCCCGCCCAAGCGCACGCGGCGTCAAAAAAGCCCGGAGACCCCTGTTGTCCCCGGGCTTTTGCTTGTACGGCACCTGTAAAGCGATGCGGGTATTACCGAGACGTCACGACTCGGGGAACGGATGAACGCCGCGCCGCCCGTTCGCAAACCGCGCCGTTAAGCGCACGCTGAAGCTTCGGGTGACCGTGGCGGCGCACACTTCCAACGACCGTCGTCTGACCTCGTGTGTACTGAGCCTCCCCTGCCCCAGCCTGCCATGAATACGCAGAACGAAGATGACTTGGACATGGACGCGCTTGTGCTCTGGATGAACAGCGCCCTGGAGCCTGAGACGCGCGTGGACTTTGCCGCGACAGCACGCCTTACGCTTGAGGAAGGCAAACGCGGCACGCTTTGTGACGAACGTACGCGCCAGATGCTCCGGCGTTACCTCGAGGCGCTCAAGCGCAGCGTGGAACGGGAAAAGGCGTTACGCGGCATGCGCCGCAGGAAAGCGGGATAGCGACTCACGCGTCTTCGCCGTTCTCCGGAGCTTTACGGCGCGGCGCGCGCGGGTGAAATTTTGCGTGCTCCTCCACCACCCGGCGCCGGTCCACGGCGGTGTAAATCTGGGTGGTCCCGATATCCGCATGCCCCAGCATCTCCTGGATCGCGCGCAGGTCCGCCCCGTTGGTCAGCAGGTGCGTGGCAAACGAGTGCCGCAGCAGGTGTGGTTTGACCGGTTTCTCGATACCCGCGCGCCGGGCGTGCTCTTTTACGAGCACCCAGAACATTTTCCGTGAAATCGCGCGCCCCCATTGGCTCAGGAAAAGCTCGCTGCCCGTCCGCGCCTTCACAAGGCCCGGGCGCCCGGCGCTCAGATACACGGTCAGCGCGTCCACGGCAGGTCGTCCCATGGGCACCAGGCGCTCCTTTGAGCCCTTGCCCGTGACGCGCACAAAGGCGTTTTCCAGGTCCACCGCCTGCAACACGAGCCCGCAGAGCTCCGACACGCGGAGGCCTGAGCTGTACATAAGCTCGAGCATCGCCTTGTCCCGCAACCCGTGGGGGGTCGTTACATCCGGCGCGTTCAGGAAACGCTCCACTTCTTCCGGTGAAAGCGTGCCGGGCAGACGCCGCACCAGCTTAGGGCCCGCAACAAGGGCCGAAAAGTCGTCCCTCCGTCGCCCTTCGCGCACGAGGTGGCGTGCGAGCACGCGGACGGCCGTGAGTTTGCGTGCGAGACTCGAGACCGCGTATTCCTCGGCATGCAGGGAGCTTATCCACAGCGTCACATGCTCCGGCTGCACGGCCCGCCAGTCCGGAAGGCCTATGCTGCCGAGAAACCGTGCGCATTGCCGGAGATCATCCTCGTAGCCCACCACCGTGTTTTTCGAAAGGCCACGCTCAAGCTCCATGAACGCGAGCAGGCTCTGGATGTCCTCCTCGTAGCCCACGGGGGTGGCCCCAATGCCCGTGGGATCGCCTTCCACTTTGCTCCGCATGGCTCCAGATATAACCGCGGTAGCCCTACCGTCCAGCGGAGAACCCGTGACGGAGCGCAAAAAAAGCCGCGGCTCCGAAGAACCGCGGCTTTGAAAGGAAGGGTCAGCGCGAAGCCTATTCGCGGGCCGCGCGCATCATGGCGTCGACATTCGCCGGTGCAATGTCGGGCAGGATTGCCTCGTGGCTCGGCGAAATGACAAGGCCGGTTGGGAAGATACGGCGCAGCTCGAGCACTTTTTCGCGCACCTGCTTGGGCGTGCCGGAAACCAGGAGGTTCTGGGCATCGACGCCCCCGCAGAATGACACGCGGCTGCCGAAGTCACGTTGCAGGCCCGCGGGCTCCATGCCCGTTGCAAGCGCCTGGATCGGGTGGATGACGTCAACACCCACCTCGATGAGGTCCGGGATAAGGTCACGGATTGCGCCGCAGGAATGGTGGAATACCTTCAGGCCGTAAGATTTGGCCTGGTCAACCAGCTTCTTCGTGCCCGGCAGGACGAATTCCTTGATCTGCTCGCGCTTCAACATGAGGCTCACCTGCGAGCCGAAGTCGTTTCCGATCAGCGCCGCATGGACCTTGCCCTTCGTGGCCGAGTAGAAAATCTCGTTTGCGTTGAGGTAGAACTCGGTGATGCGGTCGATCACCGCGCGAAACATTTCCGGCTCCTCGTACAGGTTCATCAAGGCCTGTTCCATGCCGAATGCCGCACAGGCGTCCTGGAAGTGGCAGGACCACATCATCGCCAGCACCGGGCGATCTGGAGCCGCCTCAGCCACGACCTTCCGGCACTCCTCGACGTCGATGTATTTGGACGGATCAGGCCAGGGAAACTCGTCCAGCGTCGCGACGTCCGTGCGCGTTTCAAAGAAACCCGGGGCCGTCAGCGTGCGTTCCTCGTTGGCGATCTTCTTGCCGTGCATCTGCCAGTCAAACGCCGAGACAATGGCGTCCGTGGTCGGCGAGTGGTACGGAACCTCGATCGGGCTGATATCGTCGTCCATGGCGATAGTCAGGCCGTTGAGCGAATCGACCTTGAAGTGTTTGTAGAGCGCCGGAAGCGCTTCCGTTACGGGCAAGCCAAACCACGTACAGGGGCGGTCAACGGCCTTGCGTTCGACGGTAGCGTAGAAGCGATCGTAATGGTCCATAGTTCTGGGGATCTCGGAATGTAATTCGTTTTGGTGCTACAGGGAACTAACGGGTGCTATTCAACCAACCTGCAATTAGTGGGGCAATGGCGCCGATGGTTGAACCGTTGTTCGGGATTGTTCCCCTTGCGGAAACGGGCGCAAAGTGGCGGAAAATGATTTGTCAAAATCCTGGGGAAGCCTCACGTTCCCTAAGCGCGCACGATCTCAACATTGGCGGGCGTTTCCGGCGCACGGGCCCCCGTCCTCACCCTAAGGCATGAACCTTCCTCTGTTTCCGTGGTTGAATGAACGTTCGTCGGGTCTCCTGTTGCACCCGACCAGTCTTCCCAGCGAACTTGGCATCGGGAACTTCGGACGCGAAGCCTACCGGCTCGTCGACTTTCTGGCGGACTCCCATATCCGTTACTGGCAAATCTGCCCGCTGGGCCCCACCGGCTTCGGCGACTCGCCTTACCAGTGCTTCTCGGCGTTCGCCGGCAACCCCTACCTGATCGATCTCACGGCGCTCGTTGAACGCGGTCTGCTTGAGGACGCCGAACTCGACCCGCTGCGCAAGCTGCCCGTCCACCGCGTTGACTACGGCAACCTTTATCTGACCTTCTGGCCGATCATCCGGACCGCGGCGGAACGTTTCCGTGAAAAACCTGATGCGCTCGAAGATTACGGCAACTTCGAGAAGTTCAAGGACGCCCACAGCGGCTGGCTGTATCCCTACGCCCTCTTCCAGGCGCTCAAGGCGCACTTCCAGGGCAAGCCCTGGTTCGAGTGGCCCCAGGAGCTCCGCACGTTCCAACAGGCGCGCGGCAACAAGCTCATCGCTTCGCTTGAGACGGAGATCGAGGACCAGCAATTCTTCCAGTTCCTGTTCTTCGCCCAGTGGCAGCGCCTGCGCGACTACGCCAATGCCAAGGGCATCGGCATCATTGGCGACATCCCCATCTTCGTCGCGCTCGACAGCGCGGACGTCTGGGCCAACCCGTCCATCTTCCAGCTCAACGAACGCGGCCTGCCCTCTGCCGTCGCTGGCGTCCCGCCCGACTACTTCTCCCCGCTCGGCCAGCTCTGGGGCAACCCGCTGTTCAACTGGGACAAGCTCCGCGAGACGGGCTACGCCTGGTGGATCGCCCGCTTCAAGGCGAACTTCGACCTCTACGACATCATCCGCCTCGACCACTTCCGCGGCTTCTACGACTACTGGGCCATCCCGGCCGGCTCGCCTGACGCGCGCCCTGGCCAGTGGAAGATGGGCCCCGGCCTCGACTTCTTCAAGGCTCTCAAGAAGGCGATGCCGCACGCGCTCATCATTGCCGAGGACCTCGGCAACCTGAACGACGGTGTCGTGCGCCTGCGCGATGAAACCGGCCTGCCCGGCATGGCCATCCTCCAGTTCGCGTTCGGCAGCGGCTCGGACAACTACTACCTGCCGCACAACTGCCGTCCAAACTCCGTCATGTACCCCGGCACGCATGACAACGATACGTCGCTCGGCTGGTACCGCAGCGCAGCACCGCACGTGCAGGACGAGTTCCGCCGCTATCTGCGCACGGACGGCCATGCCGCGAACTGGGACCTCGTACACGCCTCGTACAAGAGCGTCTGCAACCTCTCCATCGTCATGATGCAGGACATCATGAACCTCGGGAGCGAAGCCCGCATGAACACACCGGGCACCGCGATGGGCAACTGGCAGTGGCGCTACACGCCCGAACAGCTTGACCGTGCGTGGCTGAACATCGCAGGTCACCTGCGCGAGCTTTGTGCCGCCTCAGGCCGCAGGCGCCCCGAGCCGGGCACCCATCACCGCCCCAAGAAGGCCGCGATCGAGGGGATTATCTCGCTCCCCGCGTCTTCCAATGCGTAGTGGCCGGCCTCCGGCCATTCGCGCACCTGGGCCGCCGGGAACAGCTCACGCCACCGTGAGAGGAAATGGTGGTTGAAGCAGAAATCCCGGCCTCCCCAGCACACGAGCAAGGGCTTGTCCGCCAAACGCGGCAAGCCCTTCTCTATTTCCGTAAGGGTCTTGTAGCTCGGGTGTCCGTCATGGAGCGGGATGTCCTGCACGAAGCGCAGCGTCGCGATACGGTCGCGCCAGTTGCCGTAGGGGTGCAGGAAGCCGGCCTTCACCGCCGGTGCCAGCGGCTTGGTAACGGACATGAAGGTCGCCGGCCACGCAAACCCGTTGAACCCGCGGATAAGCAGGGTGCCCAGCCCCGGTACTTTGCACAAGGCGATCCGCAGCGGAATATGCCGGGAACGGAAAGCCGCTGTATTCAAAACCACAATACGCCGGACAAGCCCCGGGTTCCGGACGGCAAAGCCGCACCCGATCGCGCCACCCCAGTCGTGGACGATCAGGTCCAGTTCGCGCAGGCGCAGGTGTGAGACGAGGCGCTCGACGTTTTCAATGTGTCCCGCAAGACGGTACGGCCAGTCCTGCGGCTTGTCTGAAAGGCCACAACCGATGTGGTCCGGCACAACGCACCGTGCTGTCGGGCGCAGCGCCTTTACGACATCGCGATACAGGAAGGACCACGACGGGTTACCGTGAAGCATGAGCACGGCCCGCCCCTGGCCTTCATCCACGTAATGCAGCTTGCCAGCGGGCGTCTCGAGCCAGTTGCTCTTGAAGGGATACAGCGACCGCCAATCCGCGGCGTTCTTGGGTGTGGGGCTGTTTGCCTCGGACATGGGCGGAAATTCCTCCTCAATCAGACTTCGACGGCCATCATGCAGCAGCTCAGGCCGCTGCCGATGCCGAGCAGCGCGACCTTGTCTCCCGGCTTCACCGCGCGTTCCTCAAGCGCCAGCGCGAGCGTAACCGGCACGGACACGGAGCCGATGTTCCCGAGCCGCTCAAAGGTCGTGTAGTCTTTGGCGAGATCGAGCTGAAGGGCTTCGAAAAGCTTGCGCTGGTGCTGCCGGCCCACCTGATGGCAGATGACCCGGTCCGGCGTGGCTTCGCTCCAGCCCGTTTCTCCTTTGAAGCGCGCCCACGTGCGGGTCGCCAAGGCGACCCCCATGACGAGCAGCTGCTCGGAGTCTGTCTGCATCTCCAGCGCGCCCCCTGCGGCTTCGCCTTCGCAAAGCTTGTTCGCCGCGCTGTCGGTCTCGGTGATGGCCGCGGCAAGCTTCAAGGCGCCCGGCCTGGCTAGCGAGCGGTGACACAGCACCGCGGCGACAGCACCTGCGCCGATGGTGAGGTTCGCGAAAAAGGGTTTGATGCCGTTCCGGTCGAGCGTGCCGTCCAGGAGGCGTTCGAGGGTGCGTTCAACCAGCGGGCGACCATCTTCACCGGAAACCACGAGCGCGCGCCGTATCTGGCCGGCCTCAATCAGGCCCGCCCCGACAATCATCGCGTTCAAGAAACCGAGGCACGCATTCGATACGTCGAAAATCTGCGTGTGGCCGCCTAGGCCCAGCTCGCCGTGCACATAGGCTGCGGTGGAGGGCTCCAGCCTGTCGCGGCACACGGCGGCATGCACGAGCAAATCTATGTCCTGAGGCCCCAGTCCGGCGCGGTCCAGAGCCTTACGGCCAGCGAGGGCGCTGGCGTGCGAGGGCCGCACGCGGGACGGCCAGAAGCGGCGCTCACGGATGCCCGTCATCAGTTCGAGACGCCCCTGCGGCAGGCGCAGGCGCTCGTAGAGCGGCGCGAGTTTGCGCTCCACATCCTCAGAGGACCAGACTTCCGGGGGCAACTCCCCCGCGAACATTTCGATGGCGACGTTGGAAAAACGCATGCGGCTTTCAGGCTCCCGCCGGACGGGTCGCGGCCCGGACGACGTCCGAGTCAAAATAGTTCCAGTCCATGCCCGCGTTAACAATGAGCGTCTGCGCGTTGATGCCGCTGGACCGGCCGCTCAGCAAGTATACCGCCGTGTCCGCGACCTCCTGCGTGGCGAGCGCGCGGCGCACGAAGGAGAGCACGATGACGATGCGGGTGAA
>CAZQIE010000002.1:0-12309 GCA_964593675.1 uncultured Opitutales bacterium | reverse complement strand
GGCGCAGGGTAAGCTTTTCCGCGAACAGGTAATTGTCCATGTAACCGGGAATACCTGCGGACGCACTCGTCTTCAGCGGCCCCGCCCCCACGGCGTTGAAGCGCACTTCCGTATCCTTGCTGAAGGACTTCGCAAGGAAGCGCACACTGGACTCCAGAGCCGCCTTGATCGGCGACATGTAACCGTAGTTCTCGGCTGTAACCTGCGACGAAATGCTGATCGTGACGACCGACGCATCCTTCTTCAGATACGGCTTGAACGCCCGGGCGACCTCGACGAGGGAGAAGGCGGAAATGCCCGTGGCCTGGAGAAAATCTTCGCGGCGCGTCTCGTGGAACGCACGAGGCCCCGCAGCATAGTTGGCCCAGGCGATAGAGTGAAGCAGCCCATCGAGCGGGCCATACTGGGGGCCGATCTCCGCGGCTACGCGTTCAATCTGGTCCGGAAACTCGACATCGCAGACGTGGCACGGCCTTTCGCCGAGCAGCTTCTGGACGGACGCCTTCCGTTCCTCCGAGCGCACCGTGTAAACCACACGCGCGCCTTCAGACTCAAGCGTCTGTGCCACATGCCAAGCCACGCTCTTGCGGTTGGCGACGCCCATAACGACGAACGTCTTGCCTTCGAGATTAAGGAAGCTCACGACGCCGTGGGGTCTACTTCTTCTCGTCAACCAAGGCCAGAGCAAACTCCAGCGCCAGCGCGACCTTACCCTCGCGGCGCACCGTCCCGCGCAGGAAGTGGAAACCGCCGTGGGTTTCGCCCATCTTGACCTCGATCTGCACCGTGTCGCCGGGCTTCACCATCTGCTTGAATTTGGCGTCCTGGATGCGAGCGAGCACGGGCGTGAGGTCAGCCGCGGACTTCCCTTCCGCCTCCATGCGCTTCACCAGATAAACGGCCGCGGCCTGGAAGACCGACTCGCACAGGATCACGCCAGGGGTGATCGGGTTTCCCGGGTAGTGCCCTTCGTAGTAAAACTCCTCGGCCCGGAACGTGCGGCGGGCGATGAGGTGATCCGGCCCCGTCTCCACGATTTCATCAAGAAACAGGAAAGGCGGGCGGTGCGGGATGGTGCGGTAGATTTCGTCCTTCATCGGGTGATCTTCGGGGGCCAGGGGCCGCCCGTTTCAGGTGAAAAAGTCTCGGAGTCCGTGGACGTACGATCAGGAAGAAGCGGCCACGGCGGAACGGTTCCGGAGTGCCTGGTCGATCTTGCCGGCCGTGATGACGCCGTAGTTTATGGTGCCAAGCCAGCCTGACATGATGATGCCGACCGAACCCGCATGGTAAAGCCCCGGGATGCGGTCCGGCAGCTCCATCGACACCTTCAGGCCCTCAAACTTCGTGCCGAACGAGGTTCCGCCAAAGTGGCGGACATACCGGTGCACTGTGCGCGGGGTCGCCGCTTCGAGCCAATCAATCTTCGCGCGGACGCCGGGCACAAACTTTTCCAAGCCCGCGACGGCTTCCTCTGTGATGCGCTTCTTGGCGGCCTCGTAGGCTTCGTCCGAAAGGTTCGCCCAGTCCTCCCAGCGTGCGTTCGTGGAACACACCACGGCGTAGCGCTTATCCGGGTTCTGCGGCCGCGTATCCGGGTAGTAGACGGAGAAGGTCCGGCTGGTGGTGTGGAAGCTCGTGAGCTCGTCGCTCGAAAAATGCGGGGCCTCGGAGGTGAAGATCAGGTCGCCGATGTCCGGGAGCGTCTCGCCCTTGCGGATGCCCATATATACCTGACAGGAGCTGCTGTTCACGCGCACCGTTTCGGCTTCCGTCGCGTAATCCGCAGGCACGTTCTCCTTGCCGACGAGTTCAAAGAGCGTGTTCTTGATGTTCGCGTTCGACAGCACCGCGCCGCAGCGGACCACCCGCCCGTTTACCTGCACCCCGGTCACACGGCGTTCGCCCTGGACTTCCTCAGTGAGGATGCGTTCGACGAGGCAGCGTTTGCGGATGTCCACGCCGTGGCTCTGCATCTCGGCGGTCATCTTCTCGATCAGCAGGTCCGTGCCGCCCCGAAAGATGTACACGCCCTTGCTCATGAAGTTCGAGAAGACGATGCCGTACGTGATGGCCGGATCGTCCTGCGTGGAACCGTTGGCGTAGGCTATGGGCTCAAGCAGCAGGCGGTGAACATCGTCGCGCCCGGGGAAGAATTCCTCAAAGAGCTCCCGGGTCGTGCGGTTGTCCCGGTCGTAGTAATTCATCTGCCGCAGGTGCTCGAAGAACCCTTCCACCTTTTCCGGCGCAACCTTGAACTTCTCGATAAGGATGCGGGTGAAGTCGGACCGGTCGAACGTGGTCTCGATGTCGAACTGCGGGTTGACGAAACGGATGCGGTGGAGCTGCACGATCGCGTCCGCGATCTCCTTCGTCCAGTATTTGCGGCAGCTCTTGATCATGCCCACGGGGAACCCGTGCAGCGAAATGTCGAACGTATGGCCACCGCGCCGGGTGAACCAGGTGGCGAGGCCCCCAAGCTGGTAGTGATGTTCCAGAAGGAGGACGGAGTGGCCGAGCTTGGCCAGGTAGTTCGCACCGGTCAGGCCCGCCAGCCCGCTACCGATGACGACGACGTCGTAATAATCCTTTGCTCCCTGAAGGTGATCCCTGGCCATTCGATAAGGGCAGCAGAGCTAGCAACAGACGGATGCTTATGGCAAGGGCATTCCAATGCGAGCCCACCCGGAGAGCCCTGTGTAACAACCTTTACGGACCCGCCAAAACGAGTTCAAGGGAGCCCGGGAGCGGAAAAGTGCCCCGCCCTTACAGGTCGTAGAGGTACGTTCCGGCCGGCTTGCTGTCGACGATGGTCACCGTCTTGCCGGTGACACTGCCCTCAAACTTGCTCTTCGTCGCGGCGTCCGTCCCCTTGAAATTCCGGCCCGAGATTTCCAATTCAATCTCCGCGGCCGTGCTGAAGTCATACAGCGAGTAATTCGACCCGTAGGCGCCACCGGAGACCTGGCACTTCCCATCCGTCGTCTGGATGTCCACGCTGCTTGCGCTGATTTCCCCGCGAAACTCCACGTCCTTGCCTGCGGAAAAATCAAACACGCGGTTCGCGCGTGAGTTCGTGATGATCTTGCCGGCAATATAGGCTACAGAAGCGCGAGAAAGCGGACGCATGGCTGCGTTAAAGCGGGGGTTCGGGTGTGAGTAAACTGTTTAAGGCAGTTCGAGTCAACAACTTAAACCAGCGTCAATAACCCTGAAACTGGAGACAGGCCTGAAGGCAGGCCTCGCCGCCCTTTATGCGCCCGGCTGGCTGCTCTGCTGCATGAAGCTCGCAATGAGCTTTTCGACGTGCGGGCTGAAGAAGCGCCCACCCTTTCCGATCGTGGCAATCGCGTTGCGGAGACTCTCCAGTCCGCCCGCTTTTTCCACAAAACCGTCCACACCACCGTTGATCGCCACGCGGATGGAATGCGGGTTTACCGTGGCGGTGAAAATCAGCACCTTGGTGTCTGGCAGCTTGCGCTTGAGGATGGCAAGGATTTCCAAGCCGTTTACCTGGGGCAACCGGATGTCTGCAATTACCAGGTCGGGCTTGAGTTCCAAACACTGCCTTAGGGCCTCCTGCCCGTCTTGGCTACTCCCCAGGTAATCCAGATCCGTGAAATTCTTCAGGTAATCGACGATGAAGTCCCTTACCAACGATTCATCCTCGATGAGGTATACCGTTTTCACCGTCCCTCTTTAATGCGTCCGGATATCCCTCATTGTCAAAGAAAAACCGGTAAATAACGGTGAATCGCCGACGATTCATTGGGCCGCGCCCGAACCTTTTCGAGGCTAGGCGCCGATCTGGCATCGTGGAGGACTGAGGGGTGTTCCCGAATTTTTAAAAAAGCGTTGGCAGCGTGATGGCGCGTAAGCAACTTAGGGATTTCATCTATGAACATTCTTGTCGTCGGAGGTGCCGGTTACATCGGCAGCCATTGTGTTCGCCAGCTTCAGGCCGCGGGTCACCGCCCCGTTGTCCTCGACAGCCTCGTTTACGGCCATCGCGCAGCCGTTGGGCAGGACGTTACGTTCTACAATGGCGATATCGGAAACGAAGCGCTGGTGCGTGATATCCTCCAGAAGGAGAAGATCGAGATCGTCATGCACTTTGCGGCCTTCTGCTACGTGGGCGAATCCGTGACGGATCCGATCAAGTACTACTTCAACAACGTCGTCGCGACGCTGCACCTGCTGAAGGCCATGCTCGACGTGGGGGTTAAGAAGTTCGTGTTCTCGTCCACCTGCGCGACCTACGGCGAGCCGGAAAAGCTGCCGATGACCGAGGACACGCCGCAGGCCCCGATCAACCCGTACGGCCAGACGAAGCTCGACGTCGAGAACATCCTCAAGGCGCTCGCCCATGCGCACGGGCTCAGCTTCGCCGCTTTCCGCTACTTCAACGCCTCGGGCGCTTCGGAAGACGCCAAGATCGGCGAAGACCACAACCCGGAAACGCACCTGATCCCGCTCGTCATCGACGCAGCTGTCGGCAAGCGCCCGAACATCAAGATCTTTGGGACCGACTACCCCACCCCGGATGGCACCTGCCTGCGCGATTACGTGCACGTGGACGACTTGTCACGCGCCCATATCGCGGTCTTCCCGAAGCTGGACAAGTCCGGCAGCTCCTACTTCTACAACCTCGGGACCGGCACGCCGAACTCGGTTCGCGAGGTGATCGCGGCGGTTGAGAAGATCAGCGGCAAGAAGGTGCCCGTGGTCGAAGGCCCGCGCCGTCCTGGCGATCCCCCGGCGCTCTACGCTGATTCGAGCAAGGCGCAGCGCGAGCTGGGCTGGCAGATCAAGTTCAAGACCATTGAGCCGATCGTCGAGACGGCGTGGCGCTGGCACAGCACACACCCGAACGGCTACAAGAGCTAGCCTGCAGGATCTGCTTGAAACTTGGGGTCGCGCTGGCTCACGCTGGCGCGACTTCTTTTTTTGGCGATGAACACGAACTCCCGCTACGACACACTCCAACGCCCTTGGCTCCGGGTGCTTCTGCCCGTCCTGATGCTTGGCCTGCTTGCGTTGCTTCCCGCCTGCTCCTTTGTCACGGGACGCGCCATTTCGCATCACACGCTGCCTGCCACGGGTGACGGGCGCACGTTCAAGATCTTCCCTGCGGAGGGCGTTCGTGGGAACAAGATTTTCCCGGAAGCCGCGGAACGCGTGGCAAAGGAACTCGCCGCCTACGGTTTCAAGCCGCTCTCCAGCGCAGGCGCGGAACCCGACCTCGTGGTCACCCTGGACTACGGCATCAGCTACTCACGCTCGGACGAAGTAACGCGCACGGAACGCTACCGCGAGATGAACCCGACACCGGACGTTTTCGGCCGCCCGACTTACCGGGAAGACACGTACCAACGGCGTTCGATCGACCGTGAATTCGAGCGCTACCTGTCCATCATCATCGCTGAGTCCGCGGATCGCTCAAAGATCGTTTACACGGGCCGCGTGCGGAGCATCGGCCCCTCGGGAGACATGAAAGACCTCCTGCCGCCCATGCTCGACGCCCTGTTCTCCGAGTTCCCCGGGCCAAGCGGCAAGGGCCGTGACGTGACCTCCACGACCCTTGAGTAACGGAGCGAGCGCCTCCGGCGTCTCAGGATTCGAGCAGGACCCAGGACATCCCGGCTGCTTTTGCACCTTGCACGCCGAGGATGCCGTCCTCAATCACGACGCACTTCGAAGGCTCCACCCCGAGCTTTCTCGCCGCCAGCAGGAACATGTCGGGCGCGGGCTTGCCATGCTCAACGTCGTCCACCGTGACGACGACGGGGAAAAAGCCTTCCATGCCAATTGCCTTGAGGGTGCGGTGGACGACCTCGCGGCGACCGCCTGAAGCCACGGCAACGGGCCTGGTCTTGGCAATCTCACGCGCAAAGGCGACCACCTCGGCAATCGGGGCGACGGCGTCGAAATGGGCATCCACCCACGCCTGCTGTTCCCGCGCCACACGAGCGGGGTCCAGGCGCTCCCCGAAACGGGCGTTCAGCAGCTCCACGGTGTATTCGATCCCGCGGCCGGCGTACTCCTGCAATAGTTCCCACGTAAACTCGAACCGCGCGCCCTGATTCCGGAAGGCCGTCGCCCACGCCCAGTGGTGCAGCGGCATGGAGTCTGCAAGCGTGCCGTCGCAGTCGAAGATGCAGGCCGCGAAATCGTGCTTTGGATGCGTAAAACGGACAGGCCGACGCACAAGGGTCGGTTGGGTACCGCGAGGAGGAAGGGCTACGGGATCAGCGGGCATCGACGGAAGTAATAAGGAATTCCGGCCGGATGGGTAGCCGATTTTTGGCCACCCGACCCAACGCCACCACGCCCGCCAGCCAACGCAATGCCAACGAAAGGCGGGGGCGCAGATTTCCCGAAACCGCGTTGTACTTGCGCATCCGGGATTACGCGACAAAACTAGTAGGTTTCCAGTCCAGGGCACTTGAACACCTTCTTCTCCATCACCTTCGAAACCATCGTCATCCTTGCGCTCGTTTTCGCGAACGGGTTCTTCGTGGCGGCTGAGTTCTCACTCGTCAAAATCCGGCTGAGTCAGCTCCGTCCGCTCGAGAAGCAAGGGGGCTTGCGGGTGCGCCTGGCGATCAAGGCCGCCGAGCATCTGGATGCCGTCCTGTCCGCCACGCAACTCGGCATCACCTTGACCAGCCTTGGGCTCGGGTGGCTTGGTGAGCCCTTCGTAGCCCACCGCATACGCCCGGTTCTGCACTGGGTTGGCATCACAGATGAGGCAGCCGTCAGCTCGACCTCCGTACTGATAGGCTTTTCGCTGATCACGTTCCTGCACATTGTTCTCGGCGAGCTTGCCCCGAAATCCCTCGCCATCCAGCGGCCAAAGCAAACCTCCCTGCTCACCGCCGGTCCTCTGATCGCCTTTTATTACCTGCTCTACCCGGCGATCTTCCTCCTCAACGGAACGGCGAACCTGTTCCTGCGCTGGGCCGGGTTGCGCCCCGCTTCCGAAGGTGAACACAGCTTTACGGCCGAGGAACTGGAGCATGTGCTCAGCCATGCCCACCATTCCCACCCCGGAGACGCCCTCGTAAACAAGCTGATGGTGCAGTCGCTCCGGTTGCGCGCCACCGATGCCGGGCAAATCATGCGGCCGCGGGACCAGGTGTTTGCGCTGTGGCTGGACAAGTCGGTCGAAGAAAACATCCGGATAGCGCAATGCAGCGGTCACAGCCGTTTTCCCGTCTGCCGGGGCACCTTGGACGAAGTCGAGGGCATCCTGCTCGTGCGCGAATGGCTTTGGCAGATCAACGCGCTCGGCCCAAACACCCCTTTCGAACCCCTCATCCGCCCTGCCCTCGTCTTCGACCTGCGCACGCCCATCCACACGATGATCGAGCGTTTCCGGTCGTCGCGCAGCCATCTCGCCGTCGTTTTCGACGACGCAAAGCGCTTTGCGGGAATCGTCACCTTTGAAGACGTGCTCGAGGAAATCGTCGGGGACATCCGGGATGAGTTCGACCTCGGCAGCGGGCCCATTTACGAGCACGTTGACCAGAAGATCGTCGTCAGCGGCTCCCTGACAGTGCGAGAGCTTCAGGCCGAAACCGGGTGGTCTCTGGAGGTACGTCCGCGCGAAACCGTGTCGTCCTGGGTGCAGCGTAATCTCGGCAGCATGCCCAGGCGCGACAACCCCGTTCTCATCGGCGACTTCCTGATCACAGCCCTTGATGTCAGTGGCGAACGCATACGCCGGTTGCGCATCGAACGCGTGCCTGCGGAAGAAGAGAAGCAGCGGCGTGACAGCGAGGAAGGCGCCTAACAAAAAACCCTGCAGGCGCGCGGCGTGCAGGGTTCTGGAAAGTGGTGGGAGATCGCGGGCTCGAACCGCGGACCTCCTGCGTGTGAAGCAGGCGCTCTAACCAACTGAGCTAATCCCCCGTGGTCCCTAATTGGGAAGAGCCGGGAATTTGTGGAAAATCCGTCGGTGCGTCAATACCTGAAACGCCATTTTGCTTATTCGTTATCGAAGCCATAGCCTGGGCTTCTGCGCCTCGGTACCGCGCAAGGGAAGCGGGGGCGAAAAAAGACGGTGGTAACGGCAAAAATGTGCTTGGCAAGCGGCGCTTGAACCCTAAATTCGGACTCTTCCTTTTTGGTGGGGTAACCAAGCGGCCAAAGGATGCAGACTGTAAATCTGTCGCCCCATGGGCTTCGGGGGTTCGAATCCCTCCCCCACCACCAGTTTAAAAATCAGCCACACGCGCAATGCGGTGGCTGGTTTTTTTTGCGCCCAACGCGAAGGTCGCACGCGCCACGCCCGCGGCTCGCGAGCCCATTCAGGCCAAGTCGCCGCACCGGTTGGATTCTTGGGCGCATGGCCATTTGTCGCATTTGAGCCCGCGAGCGCGTGTTTGGGGCTGGATGGCCCGGGGAACATTCTTTCCGTCTACGCTGTTGAAAAGAACAGCTTTAGCCGCTTATTCTGCGTCCGTAAGCCCTACGGCTCGCTTGCAGCTTTGACCCTCTTGTTTGGGCAAGGCTGGTGCGGCCGGATTTTTACCTATGAAGAAGACCTCCGTAATGTGGATGATTGCTGCGGTCATTGCCGCGGCAGCCCTGGTCTACCTGCTGATGCAGAACTCGCAGCGCGCGGCTGACGTCGAGGCCCAGAAAAAGACGGCCGAGAATCTGGCTCTTGAAAAGAAGCAGAGCCAGGATGCTCTCGCCCGCGAAGTCGAGGCACGTAAGCGTGCGGAAGAATCGGCACGGCAGGCCGAAGACGCCGCCCGCATGGCCCGCGAAAAGGCGGGCAAGGAAGACGCGGACCGCCAGAAGCGGCTCGACGAGCTGAATGCGCGACTGCTGGCTGAAGCGAAGCTGCGGGCTGAGGCCGAGAAGGCGTCGACGCAACTGAACCAGCGGATGCAGGACCTCGCGAAATCGCTGGAAGAGGCGCGTGCGCTCGCGGCGAAAGCCGAGGAAGCAAAGTCGCCCACGGCCCCGGCAGCAGACAGCGAGCTCGCCAAGGCGCTCGCCCAGATCGAGAAGGACAAGGCCACGCTTGCCGCCTTGCAGGCCGAGAAGGCGCGTCTGGAATCCGAACGCGCGGCGGCCACGCAGCGACAGGTCGCCCTTGAAGAGCAGATCATGAAGAGTGGCGGCGCCTTCCCGAACGGTTACCGTCCGCTCAAGTTCCGCCCCCTGCCGAGCCAGATCTAACACCTGACGTCACCCGTCAGTCTCAAAAGCCGTTGGCTCCGAGCCGACGGCTTTTTTCATGCCCACGGCACCAGGCGGTTTACGGCGCGTGAACAGGATGGTCCCTGAAGCAGGTCCCGTTTGGTTGCCGCACCATTCGACTTCACGACTCGGCCCGAAAATACGGGCCCACGCCGTGCGTGGTCGCCGCAGCGTAGGCTCACGCGGCACCGTGAGGTGGAACTGCCCCAGACGCAAAGAAGCCCGGCAGGGATTTCCCACCGGGCTTCTTTTAATCGGCAGGCAACAAGGCCCGCCGAGTGTTACTTAGTAACGGTAGTGGTCCGGCTTGTACGGGCCTTCGACCGGAACGTTCAGGTAATCGGCCTGTTCCTTGGTCAGCGTCGTCAGCTTGGCACCGATCTTTTCGAGGTGCAGGCTCGCGACCTCTTCATCCAGCTTCTTCGGCAGGATGTAGACGCCCGGGCTGTACTTTTCAACGTTCTTCCACAGGTCGAGCTGAGCCAGAACCTGGTTCGAGAACGAGTTCGACATCACGAACGACGGGTGCCCCGTGGCGCAACCGAGGTTCACCAGACGGCCCTCAGCCAGGAGGAAGATCTGGTTGCCCTTCGGGAACGTGTAGCGGTCCACCTGCGGCTTGATGTTCTCGCGCTTGATGCCCGGGAAGGCATTGAGCTTGTCGACCTGGATCTCGGTGTCGAAGTGGCCGATGTTGCAGACGATGGCCTGGTCCTTCATCCGCTCCATGTGCTCGATGCGGATGACGGACATGTTGCCCGTCGTGGTCACATAGATGTCGCCCCAGCCGAGGGTTTCCTCGACGGTCGCGACGCAGTAGCCTTCCATCGCCGCCTGCAGCGCGCAGATCGGGTCGATCTCCGTGACCACCACGCGGGCGCCCATGCCACGCAGAGCCTGCGCGCAACCTTTGCCCACGTCGCCGTAACCGCACACCACAGCGACCTTGCCGGCGATCATCACGTCGGTGGCACGCTTGATGCCGTCGATCAGCGACTCGCGGCAACCGTAGAGGTTGTCGAACTTGGACTTGGTGACGGAGTCATTGACGTTGATGGCGGGAACCAGCAACTGACCGGCCTTCTGCATCAGGTAGAGGCGGTGCACGCCGGTCGTCGTCTCTTCGGAGACGCCCTTCCACTCCTTCACGACCTTGTGCCAGTGCTGCTTGTCCTGGCCGAAGATGCGCTTCATGAGCGCCTTCAGCTCCTCTTCGTCCTTGCTGCCGGAGGGCGAATCCACCCACTTGTCACCCTTTTCAAGGGCCAGGCCCTTGTGGATGAGCAGGGTTGCGTCGCCACCGTCATCGACGATGAGGTTCGGGCCCTTGCCATTCGGCCACGTGAGGGCCTGGTAGGTGCATTCCCAGTAATCGGCAAGCGTCTCACCCTTCCACGCAAAGACCGGGATGCCGGCGGCCGCGATGGCGGCTGCGGCGTGGTCCTGGGTGGAGAAGATGTTGCAGCTGGCCCAGCGGACGTCCGCGCCGAGAGCCGCGAGGGTCTCGATGAGGACAGCCGTCTGGATGGTCATGTGGAGCGAGCCGCTGACGCGCACGCCCTTGAGGGGCTGCTGTTTCGCGTACTTCGAGCGGATCGCCATCAGGCCCGGCATTTCCTTCTCGGCGATCTGGATCTCCTTGCGGCCCCAGTCGGCGAGCGAAATGTCGGCAACCTTGTAATCGTGCGTAAGAGTCTGCGTAGGCATGTGTTTTTACTTCCCGAACGCCTTCTTGAGTTCCGCAGCCTTCGTGCACTGTTCCCAGGAAAGTTCTTCCTTGGCGAAGTGACCGTAGTGCGTCGTCTTGCGGTAGATCGGCTTGAGCAGGTCGAGCTGCTTGACGATGTCGGCGGGCTTGAAGGAGAAGACCTTCGTGACGGCTTCGGCGATGCGCTCGTCGTTGCCGGTGCCAAACGTGTCAACGTGGATGCTGGTCGGGCGCGGGTGGCCAATCGCGTAGGCAACCTGGAGCTCGCACTTGGTGGCGAGGCCGGCAGCCACAACCGTCTTGGCGACCCAGCGGCACATGTAAGCGGCCGAGCGGTCGACCTTCGAGGGGTCCTTGCCGGAGAACGCGCCGCCACCGTGACGGGCCCAGCCGCCGTAGCTGTCGACAATGATCTTGCGGCCCGTGAGACCGGAGTCGCCATTCGGCCCACCGACGACAAAGCGGCCGGTCGGGTTGATGAGATACTCGGTGTCCTTCTGGAGGAGCTTCTTCGGGAGCGTCTTCTTGATGACGTTCTCGATGATGAACTTCTCGATCAGGGAATGCTTTGCGTCCGCCGCGTGCTGCGTCGAAATGACGACGTTGCGGATCGAGACCGGCTTGCCGTCCTTGTACTCAACGGCGACCTGGCTCTTGCAGTCCGGGCGCAGCCACTTGGCGAGTTTGCCACCGTGACGGATGCGCGCGAGCTCGCGGTTCAGGCGGTGCGCAAACATGATCGGGGCCGGCATGAGCTCGGGGGTGTCGTCACACGCGTAACCGAACATGATGCCCTGGTCACCGGCGCCCTGTTCCGCCGTCTTCTTGCCCTCAACCTTGCGGGCGTCGACGCCCTGGGCGATGTCGGGGGACTGGCTGGTCAGCGCGTTGGTGATGAAAACCTTGTCGGCGTGGAACACGTCGTCGTCATTGATGTAACCGATCTCGCGGATCGCATCACGGATGACCTGCTCGTAGTTGAACTTGGCCTTGGTGGTGATTTCGCCGGCGACGAACACGCAGTTGCTCTTGACGAGCGTCTCGCAGGCGACACGGCTCGTGGGGTCCTGCTGGAGGCACGCGTCGAGCACGCTGTCCGAAATGTAGTCGGCTACCTTGTCAGGGTGACCTTCGCCGACGGATTCCGAAGAAAAGATGAAGTTTTGCGGCATATCGGGCACCCTTCTATATCCGCGCCCCCCTAGCTTTCAAGCAAAACATCAACGTATCCGGATTTTTTGATGCGTCTTCAGCGCATTGTGAACAACTTACCGCCACTCATCCCCAGCCACCCACCCGCGGGCGGGTTGGCCTTCTCTTCCGGCACCCAGCGCCTAGGGCCAATCGACATATGGGTTACAGCCACAGGAGGGCGGAGGCGAGGT
>CAZQIE010000001.1:53372-86006 GCA_964593675.1 uncultured Opitutales bacterium | reverse complement strand
GGCGCCTTTGCTTCCGCCGCCGCAGGCTTTGCCTTTTCGGAAGGCTTCGCCTCCGTGGTCGCCGCGGCCGCTTTGGGAGCGGGTTTGAAGGCAGCCGAGATCGCGTCGAAGGTGAACGGCAGTTTCTCCGGGAAGCCCTGACGATTCTTGGCGTCCCACGCCGCGGTGTGGCTCGTAAAGAGCACGCGCTCGCGTCCGCCCACAGCCTTCTTCTTGCCATCGAGCTCGATGACCTTCGTTTCGTAGCTGCAAAAGAGCAGCATGTCGCACCACTCTTTGAGCAGAGGCGAACACGACTTGCTGAGCTTCAGCTCATACCGGTCATAGGAGCCGCTTTGGTCGGGCTGCTCGAACTTGCGGATCGTCGAGTGCGCGACGAACACAACGTGCATCCCGCGTCCGCGCAGCTCGTCGAGAGCGGCCAGGAATCCCGCGAAAGTTTCGCCCAGGATGGTCCAGCCCTTGCCGTAGGGGAACTCCTCGATCGACTCCTTGTTGTGCTTGCGGCACAGGTCCGCGACCAGGAGCTTTTCCGCCCAGTCTGCGGTGTCGATGACAAGCGTCTGGTAGTCGTGCGGCTCGTCGCGCAGGCTGCGCAGCACCCCGAGCACTTCGCTCCAAGACGCGGGCTCGACGCGGTCTACGGCGAGGTGGTGGCTGCCACGCTCAAAGTCGAGCAGGAGCGGCTTGGGGCAGGCGCTCGCAAGCGTCGTCTTGCCGACGCCCGAGGGACCGTAGAGGCAGGCGCGCACGGGCACGGCCTGGACGCCGCGCTGGATGGCGAGTTTGGGAAGCGTGCTCACGCAGCACCCCCTTCTTCCGCAGCGGCGTCGTCTTTGGTCAGCGCCAGCGAGACCTTGAAGGAGTTTTCGCCGAGCAGGCGCCCGAGGTAGCCCGTGAAAATGCGGGCGAGGTCCCGGCCAACTTCGGTCCCGGCGGTCACGTTGCAGCGGCGCGTCGCCCGTTCGAGCAGGAACGTGCCGTCGAGGCGCAGGCTGCTGCGCCCGTGTAGGCTCTCGACCGCCATGGCGGCGAGAAACAGGAGGTCGCACACCTCGTCGATGGACGTGTCCTCCCGGAATTCGTAAAGGTAATGAGTTTGAGGCATCAGTCTCGCCGGGGGCGGCGTTCATTCGCCTTCCCCCGGCAAGGGGTCTCTGCGCCGAGGCGCGCAAATCCGTGCCAAAAACTTTTAGGGTCGCTGGAAATAGCGCTGCGCGGCCTCCCGCAGCTCCGTGAGCCGCCGGAACGCGGTGCGCCGCGAAATCCCGAGGAGCGCGGGAAGGTGCTCCATGCGGTGCTCCTTCAGCCCCTGCGCCAGCGTTCGCAGGTCCGGCGCGAGCGTCTGGAGGAAAGCCTCGACATCGAGGCCCACGGTGACCTGGTGGCGCACATCCACGCTCGCGTCGAAATACTCGTCCGCATCAAGCGTGTCCTCGGTTTCGGCGTCGATGGGGCATGTCTGCGCCGCGCAGCTCCGTTTCGCCGCCTTGCGAAACCGCACCTCGTCCACGACGAGTTGATCGACCAGGCGGCCAATGTGGGTCGAATAGAACGGGTTTGTGGCGTCCTGGTAGTCCGGCGTGCGCAGGAGCGTGGCGATCCACTTCTGGTGGAGGTCCGGCAAGTCTTCCTCGCGGATGCCATAGCGGCCAACCAGCCGGCGTGATTTGATGCGGACGATGGACACAGCCCGGGCGTCGATGCCGGGATACTCATTTCGTGCCAAGGGAACCTTTCCCTGGCCGGGAAGGGAGCCCTCGTGGGAGCGTCGCCGCTAAGCGGACCGTGCAGGCACAAAAGAACGGAGGCCTTCGTGGATCGTCTTTTCGACGACACCCACAAAGGCCTCCGTTTCTCGGTCAGCTTGTTTGTCTGGTGTTAAACTGTGATGGGGGAACGAAAGAACGAGGGGGCAGGGTAGAGGCTGTCTACGCGACGTCTAGCAGTCTCATCTCGGCTGGAAGACCCTCTCGAATCTCGATGCGCCTGATATAGCCGCAGCGCTGCTTCCTCAGGAACAGGAAGAACCTCAGGTATTCTTCGCAGAGCGCGAAGTCACCCACCGGCACGTCCACGGGCTCGAACCCCTTTCCATGCAACCGGATGGTCTTTTCAGCCCTCGGCGCCGGGCACGCCAAATGTTCGCCGTTCTCGAAAACAAGACCCTCAATGGCGCCCCAGCGGATGGCTTGGAAGCGTCGCAGCAGGGACTGCTCGTTTGGTGTGAGGTCGCTGAAGCGCAGCAGCGGGCTACGCACGTCGCTCGTTGTGGCGGACGCATCGCGGCTCAGTGCGGCGGCGTCCGAATGGATCACGTTCATGTGCAGTATCTACAGGATTGTGGAATACTGCCTGCCATAGACGGTTTTGGTTCCCGGACCGTAATGAACCGGAGCCGTTGGAGTTTCACCAACGAAGCTCATCACCCAGTCGCCAAGGTCACCCCTGGCAGGTTGCAGGCTCGACGAGCTTCCTAGTTCCGAAGAACGGGCTTATGGTGCAAAAATGTTCACTATTTCACAAGCCAAAAACCGCGGCGCCACCGAACCTTGAGCCCGTTGGGAGGCCTATCCCTCTGGCAATCACAGGATAAAAAACTTGCTCACAATGGGCGCGCCGAGGTTGATTTTTAGGAGAGGTCCCAGCCCCGCTTGGGCCATGTGGTTTGGCGCGGCAATTGAAGCCCTTGAAAACGAAGACGATGGGTAGACTGGCATTTCCGCATCCCGGAGAGATCCTCCACACAGAGTTTCTCAAGGAGCTGAATATCAGCCAGTACAGATTGGCGGTTGAGCTGGGTATCCCGCATAGCCGTGTGACCGCCATCATAAAAGGACGGCGGGCCATCACGCCAGACACCGCCCTGAGACTTGCACGCTACTTCGGCAATTCCGCAAAGTTCTGGTTGGGGCTCCAGAATGAGTACGACCTGCGCGAGGCACGCGAACGACTCGGCGCCAGAATCGAAAAAGAGGTAACGCCGCTCCACTCGTTGAGCGCGCGTAGATAAAAAACGCGCCGGACTTCCCCATGGACCAAATGCCGAGCTCTCGTGAGAGAGCGCCCCTGGTGCACGCCCTAAGCGAACATGGTTACGGTCCGGCGCGAAGTAAAAGGGGTTAAGTGCCGAAGCACTTTCTCCCCTCGGATAATGCTGCCTTCACAGCACACCCGGCGGAACCGGCCTGCCCCCATCGGCCTCCGGCCCGACCCCTTTGGCGTCAACGGAGATGAGTCCTACACGAAATGGTATGCTGCCACAATAGGACGGCGGGCGACGGCTGTCAATGGCGCGCTCCAGGGAGAGCTCGGCTTCTTCTTTTTTTGGCACTGCTGCTGGGGTTTTTGCGCAGAGACCGGGTTGAACCCAATCAACCCGAATGCGCTTATCCGAAAGTCTCCCAACCACGGTGCCTCGGCGCGAACTTCGTGCGAGGGCGTGTGTGACCGAGTTCCAAGATCCGGCTCTGATGTCCGTTCGCGAGCGTCACGCCGAGATCGTCCTGATCCTGAGCCGCGGTCTTGGCCGTTTCCTCTGTGACGAGCCGCCCGTGTCGGCGCCATGTCCGCCTCAGCAGCCCGCGGAAAAACGCGCTCTTAATCAACTTGCTAGGTGCGCGCCGCAGAGCGTGTATGACGCCCATGGAAACGCTTAAGACATTGATATGGAAGGGGAAGGAGCTTACGCCAGAGATGCGCGCGGAGATCGACATGCTCCCGGATCTCTCGGTGGACGAGCTTCGGGGAAAGTTCGGGGAAGTGCTCGGGTTTGCGACGCGTTCGCGCAACCGCCAGTTCCTGATTCGCAAAATCACGTGGGGCATCCAGGCGCGGCAGTGGGGCGATATTTCGCCGGCGGCGCGAGCCCGTGCACACGACTTGGCGGACCTGCGTTTCCTGCGCCAGCGCATGCCCTCCGACGTCGCGCTGGGCGTGCCCGCCGACGACGAGAACACGTGCGTCGTGCGCAGGAAGGTGAAGCTCTCCCGCGACCCGCGCATCCCGATGCCGGGCTGCGTGCTCACGAAGGACTGGAACGACCGCCGCATCGAGGTGACGGTGCTTGAGGAGGGCTTCGAGTTTGAGGGCCGGCGCTACCGGTCGCTTTCTGCGATTGCGTGCGAGCTGACTGGCACGATGTGGAGCGGGTATGCGTTCTTTGGGCTTGGAGGTGCGAAGTGAAGGCGCAGCCCAAGCCGGAGCCGAAGAAGAAGACGCTGCGCTGCGCGATCTACACGCGCAAGTCCGTGACCGAGGGGCTCGAATTGGAGTTCAACTCGCTCGACGCGCAGCGCGAGGCGGGCGAGGCCTACATCACGAGCCAGCGCCACGAGGGCTGGGTGTGCCTGCCCGAGCGTTACGACGATGGCGGGTTCACCGGCGCCAACATGGACCGGCCGGCGCTGGGCAAGCTGCTCGCGGACGTCGAGGCTGGGCGCATTGATGTTGTAGTGGTCTACAAGGTGGACCGGCTTTCGCGCAGCTTGTCCGACTTCGCCCGCATCATGGATGTCCTGGAAAAAACGAACGCGGCGTTCATCTCGGTCACGCAGGCCTTCAACTCCGCCACATCGATGGGGCGCCTCACGCTGAACATCCTCCTGTCCTTCGCGCAGTTTGAGCGCGAGACGATCGCCGAGCGCACGCGGGACAAGATGAGCGCCGCGCGGCGCAAGGGCAAATGGGTGGGCGGGCCGCCGTTCCTCGGCTACGACATCGCGCCGGGGGGCCGCGCTCTCGTGGTGAACGAGGCCGAAGCGCAGCGGGTGCGCCAGATCTTCAGCCTCTACCTGGAGCTCCAGTCGATCAAGGCGGTGGCGCAGGTGCTCAACAACCGCGGCTGGACGATGAAGAGGTGGGTGAGTCAGAAGGGCGTGCCCTGCGGGGGCGGGCGCTTTGCGAAGACTTCCCTCAACGGCTTGCTGCGCAACATGAGCTACATTGGCAAGGTGAACTACAGGGGCCACATCGCGGACGCCGAGTTCCCCGGCATCGTCGAGCCGGCGGTCTTCCAGGCCGTGCAGGACTGCATGAAGCTGAACAACCAGACCTGCGGCTCGCGCGTGCGCAACAAATACAACGCGCTGCTCGGGGGCCTGCTGCGGTGCGGGCATTGCGACGCGCCGATGACGCACTCGTTCAGCAAGCAGCGGAAGGACGGGCGGCTGTATCGCTACTACATTTGCGGCCGCGCCCTGAAGGAAGGCTGGCACAGCTGCCCGGCGCCGTCGCTGCCGGCTGCCGAGATCGAGAACTTTGTCGTGAACGAGGTCGCGCAGATCGGCAAGGACGCCGAACTGCGGCTCGAGGTCGTCACGCAGCACGAGGAAAACCGCCGCACGGAACTGGCGGAGGCGGTCGCAAGCCAGCGCAAGCTCGACCGGCAGCTCCAGCAGCTCGCGGCGTCCGCGCGCGAGGCCGAGGCGAAGGGCAACGCAAACCGGCTCGCCGACCTCGAGCGCCAGCGCGCCGAGGCGGTCGCCACGCTCGCGCAGTTGCACGCCCGCGTTGCCTTGCTCACCGAGCAGCAGCTTTCCGAAGCAGAGCTCTACAAGGCGGTCGAAAGCTTCTCGCCCGCATGGGAGTCGCTCACGCTCCCGGAGCGCCAGCGCGTCCTGCGCCTGCTCATCCGCCGCGTCACTTACTGCGGCGCCACCGGCGAGATCGCCGTCACGTTTCAAGCCAGCGGGATCAAGACTCTCGACAAGGCAGCAGCAACCCCAGCCACACCATGAACGGACCCACCATCAAACGCACTTTTCACTTCGCGCAGGGCCGCCATGGCGCCCGCCGCATCAAATCAGGCCCAAAGCTTGAGCCCAAGACGCTGCCGTGCGCCGTGTCCCATAGCACCCGCCTCATGGCCTTCGCCATCGTCTTTGAAGAGTGGCTCGCCGCCGGAAAAGTCAAAGACTACGCCGAGCTCGCCCTCGTCACCGGCCTCGATCCTTCCTACATCACCCGCATCATGAACCTCCGGCTGCTGGAGCCGCAGGAGCAGGAGGAGATGTTGGGGGAAGCGCCGAAGCTAGAGCTTTTTGAACGTTCCTCGCGATGATTACAAGTTTTCGGTCGCTTTGTAATATGCTTCCTCAGTATCTGAAATTGGATATCCGTACGGGGCTAAGTGGCGTTCTTTACCTTCACGGGCTAACCTAATCGCTTCGGCACACTTCCCAAGTATTTCGCAGCGATATTGTTCTTTGTCGAAAATAAAAATAGTTTGCCCCTTTGCGTAGTGGGCCTTCCATAGCACCATATTGCCTTTGTATGCGACCACCACGCCGTGCCAGATGCCACTGCACTGCGGCACCCCGCATCCGCAAGTGAAAATGAAAAATTCCCCACCTTCCACGGTCGACCTCATAAGATCTATGGGATCGATCGTTCCATAATACGGTCTTTTTCCGTCGATTTTTAATATGAGGTCAATGAAAATTTCTTCAGGCCTGTTCTTCCTCTTTACCGGATTGACATTCAATTTTATATTAAGCTTTGAAATGCGCCCCTTGACCATTTTGACGTAATGCTCGAATGTCCTCGGCTTGAGTATCCTTTCATTCCACTCATCGACGTTCGAGCGCACCGCCGCCACGAACTCAGCGAACCCAAAATAGGAAAAATGGGTGCCGTAGCTTTTGTTTTCCATGTGAACTCGGATCACATGCGGCTCAGCGTTTAATTCGGATGCTGCGTCGATCAGTATGGGCGGGATAGGCCCCGTTCCTTCCTCCGTTTCATCGTTCAGGGTAATGCGCACGTAGACCAGAAAATCCTTGCGCAAAAGGCGCCCGTAAATGAAGGAATTGCATCCATACACTCCATTCGCCGGGCGCTTGGGTTTCATTAAGCATTGGCGAAACGCGCTTGCGGCGGCACAAATCCCGTCTTCGACAACATTTTCTGGCAAGTGGGCGTTTGGATGGCTGAGGTTCACGCTGGAATGATAGCGCATTAGGCTGGACAAATACTGTCCACCCCCAGGGCGAACGCGTTTCGGCGGGGGGAGGAGCCAAAAACGTTCCAGGCTGGACGGGTATCTGGTGTCCGACTTCTTCTGCCGTTTCGTTTTGAAAAGCGCCCCAAGCGACTGCCCCACCGCGCCAAGACTCTTGCACAAGCGCGTATCACAGCTTGAGAATTCTTAGAGTCGGCGCGGGGATTTTAAGGAAATGCGGCCGGTGTAAGCGACACGTGGCGGGCTGGGCGTCTGAACGTAGAGAACGCGGTTTTTTGGCGCGGTTGCGTAAGCCTTTGCAGGCAGGGGGATATGAAAAAGCCCGGCGCTGGGACAGGCCGGGCTGGAATCTTGCGGGACAGGTCGAATCTGCCGACCTGATGGAAAAAAGTGGGGTGGCAGAGGGGACTTGAACCCCCGACCCCCAGATCCACAATCTGGTGCTCTAACCAGCTGAGCTACAGCCACCGTAAAAGAGAAAGGAAGACAAATAGTTTTGGTGGACGCGGTGTCAAGGGTCGATTTCGGGAAAGTTCTGGAACGTGGGCTGGGCTGTTGCAGGTAAACGGTCGCGGGGCGCTCCTGGCGGTCCTTATTGGCGGTAGTCGTTTCGGGCTGGGCTTCTCTGTTGCGGCTGTACGCGGGAAGCATCTCCTGGGCGCGGGCCTCGACGGGGATGGCCGGTTGATGACTGGCGAGGTGATACAATGGGGGGCGCTGGACTGCGGGTGGGCGTTCGGGTGGAAGGACGGGCGCACCGGGACTCCCTAGTCGAAGCCACCGCCAGAGCCGTTCCATTTCAGGTTGTCGCTTACGCTGACGCTGCGGTCACGTACGCCGTGGGCCGTCTATGTTGCGCTGCATGGCCGGATCTGCCGCTGCGCTGGGATGCGGGTCGAGCGCGCCCCGTCTTCGCGTCGGCGGGGGCGAAAGGGTGATTTCAGTTGCGCGGTAACTTAAAATGGAACGGCTCTATCGCGCTCTATGGCGCACCGAAGAGCTGCTCCACGTTCCGCTTCCACGAGAGCGCCTCCACGCGGCGGCGGCCGTTGAGGGCGAGGTTGCGGCGCAGGGATGGGTCGTAGATGAGCTTTCCCAAGAGGTCGGCGAGGACGGGCCGGTCGTCATGGGGCGCCAGGAGGCCGGTTTCGCCGTGGCGTACGGCTTCGGCGACGCCGCCGGTGTGGTGTCCGAGCACGGGGAGCCCGCAGGCGGCGGCTTCGAGGTAGACGAGCCCGAAGCCCTCGATGCTGTCACGGCGCGGGAGGCTCGTCATCGCGAAGATGTCGGCTTTGCGGTAGAGGCCGGGAAGCTCGGCGTCGGCTACTTCGCCGAGGAAGCGCACGGGGACGCCGCAGCGGGCGGCGGCTCTTTCGAGCTGGGTCTGGTATTCGCGCCGGATGACGGGGCCGGCGATCCAGTATTCCACCTGCTGTTTCAGGTCACGGGGCAGAAGTTCGAGCGCCTCAATGAGGGCGTGCTGGCCCTTGCGGGGGTGGACGCGCCCGACGGTGAGCAGGATGAGCCGGTCGCCGGGCTTCTTTTCCACATGGACGCTGGCGTGGAAGTCGCTCCGGAGTGCGCCGGGGACGAGCCGCGTCTTTTCATCTGCCCACGGGTAGATGTCGAGGAGGAGCTCCCGGATGTGCTCGGAGACGACGCCGACGCGCTCGCAGCGGCGCAGGAGCCTGCCAAAGAGGAAACGCCGGTGGGGGGCAGACGTGAAGCGGAGAATCTCGGAGCCGTGGAGCGTGAGCACGAGACTGCGTGCGTGGGGAAGGCCGCAGTATTGCAGGTAGAGGAAGGTACGAATTGCGCCCGGCTCGGGCAGGTAAATCACGGCATCACGGAAGCGCTCCTTGTTCGCCAGGATGGCGCGCGCGAGGCGTATGCGGCAGGGCCAGCTCTGACTGCCGCGGAGCTGGAGCGGGCGCACGGGGAACGGGAACGAGGCGGCTTCGAGTTCGCGGCGTTTCGGCGCCCATACTTCCACGGTTTTGCCAAGCGCGGCCGCGGCGCGGGCCATTTCTTCAGTGTAGACGGCGATTCCGCCTTTGAAGGGAAAAAACTCGTGCGTGAGGACGAGGAGAGGGGCCGGCCCGGACGGCCGGGGCGCGTGGGCGTTCATACGAGTTGGTCGTCTTCGCCGAAACCGTGGCTATCCTGCTCCTCGGCTGCCTTTGGCGCGGAGACCCAGGAGCGCCCTTCCGCCGTCAATTGGATATACTCGCCTTCCGCTACGCCCGTTAACCAGCCTTCACGTTCCAAATCTTCAAGCGCCTCTTTTACGTGTTCCCAATCCCGGGCATCGTCGTGCGTCTTCGCCATTTCAGCGGCCATCTCGGTGGCGGTCATATCCGGGAGTCCTTCCGTCGCCAGGAACTGAACAATCGCAAAGCGCAGTTTTGATACTTTCGACGCGTCGGGATCGGGCTCTGGGGTTGGTAAGAAATCCGGGACAGGAGCCGCAGCCGGTGCGGCCGCGACAACGGCCGGGGCGGTTTCGGGTGCGGGAGCAGGCGTGGGCGCCTGCGGGGTAGGGGGCTCGTCCATCCCAGCAGCCGGTAGCGGCAGGAGAAGCGGCGTCCCGTCAACCAGCACGCGAAGCTGTGCATTGACGTCAAAACCGGCGTCACGCGCCGAGTGGACAGCGCTTTCGAGGTTGCGCGCGGCCTGTTCGAGCCGGTCCAGCGCGGCAGCTTGCTGTGCAAAGTGGGCGAGAGAGGTCGCAAAAGTTTCCGAACCGTTCGCCACCTGCCCGGACAGCTTCACCCGCAGCCGTTGCAGGAGAGCCTCCGCCGTGGTGTCGGGAACGCTTTCCGCGTGTACCTCGGTGTCCGCCTTCTGCGGCTCGGCGAGGGGGACGGTGTGGATCTGCTCCGCGTGAAACTCGGTCGTTTCGGCCGGAGCGGTGGAGAGGGGGGGCGTCGGTTCCGTCGCCGCGGGCGCTTCCTGTTGCTTCTCCTGCGGCTCGTCGTCGTCGGTTTCCGTGTCGCCAAGGCCGCTCAACAGGCGCTTCATGCGGCGGCGTAGCCCGAAACCTCGACGTTCCTCGACTTCGGGCGTTGCGACGTCTTGAGCCTCTGCGGGCGCCTGGCGGGGCTGTGCCGCGGGAGCGGGCGGTTCAGGCTGCGGCACGACGGGGGCCTGGGGGCTCACTTGTGCCGGTGCGGGCACGGCGGTGCGCGCGGTGGGCTGGGGCTCTGCAGGGGGAACCGGGTCGAGCGTACACCAGGTGCCGACGGCCGGGTGTTGGCCTTCTTCGCCGTACGTGCCACGGACGCGGAAGCCTGCGCGTACAAGTACGGCGCTCGCATCCCGGCCCGAATGCTGGGGCAGTCCGAGGATCACGCCCAAGCGCCGCCCCGGCCATTCCGTCTGCACGGCCTGGACCAGGCGGGTGGCGACGTCCGGGGTCTTGTTGCCGAGCGGCAGCACCCACAGCGCCGCGACAAGCCCGGCTTCCACGTAGGCGTGGTTATCGGCCTTCGGGGGCAAGAGGGCGGCATCAAGCCGGATCAGCCCGCGCTGGCTCGCCCCCATACGCCCAACCGTGATGATCGCCCCGAGGGCCCGGCCTGACCCGTCCAACGCGATGAAGCCAACCTCGGGCGCCGGGTCTTGTTGGGACTCCGCCAGGGTGGGCGGCACAGGACGCTCAATGACGACCGCTCCCGACTGGCTCAAAACCCCGCGCACAGCCTCGTCGCGCAGGCGCGTGAGCTTGGGCGCGTCGTCTTCGCTTACGCGCTCGATGCGCAAGGCTGACAGGTCGGGTGATTTCATGGGCGGGCGGTTGCCCTCTTCCTTTTTGCCGCACTCGGGCCAAAATTCAACCGTCTTTGAAGACGTAGGCAAAAGTAGCGGCCCATTTCATGAGAACCCATGCTCGCGCTGGTTCTCGCCGCGGCGGTGCCATTCAGGCGGCTTTGCCCGGATCAGGTCATATCGCGAGGCCAGTCGTTTGGCGCACGCCGTGGAGGACCTGGAAGCGGTGGCCGAGCTGGCCTGGGGATAGCAGCGCATGAAGCGCCTGCCGTTCCATGCTAAAGGAGCCGGGCCGGGTGCTGATGATGCGCTCGATCTCCGGGGCTGCGTGTTCGACCAGAAAGGCTTCCTGCCGCTGCACGGTTACATTCTCGAAGCCGGCCTTCTGGAGGATGGGGATCAGGCGGTCCCAGCAGACGTGGCACGTGAGGTCTTGCTGGCCCGGGTTCGCGAGGAGGTCCTGCGAAACTTCGTGGCGGAAATAGGCGCGGGCAGTGCCGTGGGGACGGCTTTCCAGAAGGTCTGTCCAGCCATAGCCGTAATCGGCGAGAACAAGGGCCCCCTGCCAATCTCCTGCGCAAAGTTCACGGAGGAGCCTTTCCGCGTCGAGGGAGATGTCCAGCGCGTAGCCGTCGGGGCGCTCCGGGAGGTCCCGCAGGAACGCCTCGGCCTCAGGGCTGGCTTCGGGCAGGTCGCGTTCGCAGAGCGTTCCCTCCGGGGTGATCTGGACTCCACGCTCCCGCCACTTCCCGTTCACGACGTGGAACCGGTGGAAGGGTTGCGCGTCGAGCACCTCGTTCCCAAAGAGCGCGGCGCGTGCGGGCATCGGGCTGGTGTCGCCATAGCGACGGCTCCGCACGGTGTGAAAGGGCTGCGGGTTCGGAAACATGCTTTGGCCTGGTTCTGCGCCCAGTTCGACAAGGTCCGCGCCCGACGCGGCTCCCGTGCCACCGAGAAGGTTCAGCAGGGCGGCGCGGATGAGCCGTCCGAACAGGGGCCCGAGGGACGCGGAAGTATAAAAGTCGGTGCCGGCGCGTTTGCCCACGCGTGCGGCATCCCGCGTGTAATAGCCGACCTCGGGGGCGTACAGGGCGACCTCGGAGAAGTCCCGGAAACTGAGAAGGCCCGCGGGTCCGGCGCGGTGGCGGAGGTTCTGGATGATCGCGGTGTCAGGCATCGGGAGAAAGCGGGTGGGGAGGATGACGGCTCGCCACGGATGAGGGAACTCGTAAAGTCGGGCGTCCTGTGCAACACTGAACCGCCGATGCACAAGCGTCCGCATCACCTTTTGTTCCTCTTCCTGTCGCTCCTCGTGATCGTGGTGCTGGGGACGCGCGTGCTCGCCCTCAACCCGCAATGGGTAACGTGGGCGTCGTTTGAGTATTGGAGAAGCCTGTTGCGGGTCGGAGAGGTCATGCGCATGGCCAACGCGTATTACGTGGAGCCCGAGCGTGCGGGGTTTCCGGCCATGGCCGAGACGGCCGCCCGTTCGGTGGCTGAAAGCCTGGACCGGTATTCCGAATACATGGACGCGGCAGAGTACCGCCGTTTTGAGCGTGAGACCGAGCAGCGCTTCGTTGGCATTGGCGTCGAGATCGAGCGCATGGATCGTCGCGTGACCGTGGTGCGCGTCTTCCCGGGGAGCGGTGCGATGGCGGCCGGTCTCGAGCCGGGGGATCAGTTTATCGAAATCGCGGGTGACCGGTCCGAGGATTTTTCGGTTGGCGACGCCTCGCGCCGCCTGCGTGGCGAGCCGGACACCCAGGTGGCCGTCAAGGTTTGGCGTCCAAGCTTGCAGGAGGCCCTATCATTTACAATCCGGAGGCGCCCTGTGGACCTGCCAAGCGTGGAAGCCGTGCACGTGCGCGGTGAGGACGGCGTTGCGTATATCCGGCTGAACCAGTTCGGGCAGAAGTCGGTCGTGGAGATGCGCGACGCGGTGAAACGGGTCTTGAACGGCGGTGCCCGCGGGCTGATCCTGGACTTGCGGGATAATCCCGGCGGGCTCCTTGACGCTGCCGTGGAGGTCACCGGGATCTTCATTCCCGCAGACAAGCCGGTGGTCTCCATCCGCGGCGCAGAGCTTGAGGAAAGCCTGATACTTTTTCCGAAACAGCCGCCGCTGGCGCTCACAATCCCGCTCGTCGTCCTGGTGAATGCCGACAGCGCCAGTGCCTCGGAAATCGTATCCGGCGCCCTTCAGGACTATCAGCGGGCCGTTGTCGTGGGCGAGACCACGTTGGGAAAGGGGTCTGTTCAGAGCATTTTCGAGCTATCGGGAGGCGCGGGGCTGCGCCTGACGACCGCGAAATATTTCCTGCCAAGCGGCCGGACAATCGCGGGGGTGGGGGTGGAGCCTGATGTGCGCGTGTCGCTTAGCTTTGCGGACGAACAGGGGCTGAACTTCCAGCGGAGCCACGAACGGCGCTTGCCAAAAGGGTTTAAAGGCAGGTTCGGGTTCGAGCCTTTGTCCGACCCCCAATTGTCGGCGGCACAGGACATTTTGCGAGCAGCCTCGCATTTTCCCCACGGCGCTGCAAAACAAGAGGCGCCATGATTCTTGCGATTGAGAGCTCCTGCGACGAGAGCGCGCTTGCCTTGTTTGACCCCTCTGTGGGCCTCGTAGGCGAGTGGGTTCACAGCCAGATCGCCCTCCACGGCACCTACGGGGGCGTCGTTCCCGACCTGGCGAGCCGGGAGCACTTGCGCAATTTCGGCCCCCTGCTTGAGCGTCTAATAGAAGGGGGCGCGGACCTCTCACGGGTGGAACGGCTCGCGGTAACGTGCGGGCCCGGGCTCGCTGGGTGTCTCGCACTGGGTGTGGCTATGGGCAAAGCATTGTCACTTGCGCTGGGGCGCCCGCTTGTGGGCGTAAACCACCTGCGCGGGCATGTGTTTTCCCCGTTCATTGGCCTCCATAAGGCAGACCCTGCTGCGTTTGAGGCACGCTACGCCGCGCTGCTCCCGCACCTGGGTCTGCTGGTTTCAGGCGGCAACACGCTCCTTTTTTGCATCGGGCGCGACCGGTCGCTTCGCCTGCTGGCGCAAACCGTGGACGACGCTGCGGGCGAAGCGCTGGACAAGGGCGCAAAGCTTCTCGGGCTACCGTACCCAGGCGGACCCTTGATCGAGAAGCTTGCGGTGGGAGGCAATGCCGCACGCTTCGATTTCCCAAGGGCGACCGCGCCGGGGCCGGAGGGGGAGGTCCGCTTCAGCTTCTCAGGCCTGAAGACGAGCCTGCGGTACATGCTGGAAAAAATGGACGACCCGACTCTGGAAGCCTGCCGGACGGACCTGTGCGCGAGCTATCAGGAAGCTGTCGTAGACCAGCTCTCCGCAAAGACCGCCAAAGTGCTGGCGGGAGGGGCGTTCGCAAGTCTGGGCCTGTCGGGAGGGGTGGCGAATAACAAACGCCTCCGTGGGGCCATGGCCGCTGTAGCTGAGAAAGCCGGAATCCCGGTCCTGATCGCGGAGCCCCGGCATACGGGCGACAACGCCGGAATGATCGCTTTTGCAGCATGGGCCGACCCCGTGGGCGTAATACAGGCTGAGGCAGGGCGCCTTGCATTTCATCCCTCCTTGCCGCTTGTGGAGTAACAGGGGCTTTTCCTGCGAAAGAGGAGAGTCTGCTAGTTATAATAACTTGACTGAGTAACCTTTTTTACTAAAAATACCTGGTGAATTGGACCCGGGTTGGGAGGAGCTTGGCGCGTATTCGGAGACACGCATAGCCCCGCAGCCCGTTCCCGTTATGCCTGACGTTAGCTTTTCGCTCGCGAAGGGCTAAATTACCGACCGTATTTCCCGAAACTTCTAACAGCATGGAATCGACGCCCGCCAATACCGCCGCAAGCGGCACTGCCGCACCCGCCACCGCAAAGCCCTTGTCGAAGAACGAAGAGCTGAAAGTGGCCAGCCGCTACCTGCGCGGCACAATCCTTGAGGGTCTGGCGGACACGTCCACGGGGGCGATTGCCGAGGAGGACACGCAGCTCCTGAAGTTCCATGGCTCCTATATGCAGGACGACCGGGACCTGCGTAACGAGCGCCGCCGCCAAAAGTTGGAGAAGGCGTATATTTTCATGGTTCGCGTGCGCCTGCCCGCCGGCGTGTGCTCGCCGAAGCAGTGGCTGGAAATGGACCGTCTGTCCGACACCTACGCGAACGGCACGCTCAAGCTCACAACCCGCCAGACTTTCCAGTTCCACGGCATCCTGAAGCAGAACCTGCGGGCCCATATCCAGGGGATCAATGCAGCCTTGTTGGATACGTTGGCGACCTGTGGCGACGTCAACCGCAACGTCATGTGCAACCCGAACCCGCACATCAGCGGTGTCCACGCCCGGATACTGGAACTGTCGCGTGAAATCAGTGAGCACCTGCTGCCCAGGACGACCGCATATCACGAGATTTGGCTGGGTGGGGAGCGCGTGGCGGGCGGCGACACAGAAGGCGAGGACAACGAACCGCTGTACGGGAAGACGTACCTGCCCCGGAAGTTCAAGATCGCGATAGCGGTCCCGCCGAGCAACGACATCGACATTTTTGCCCAGGACCTCGGCTTCATCGCCGTTCTGGACGCCGCCGGCAAGCTGGTAGGCTTCAATGTGACCGTGGGCGGCGGCATGGGCATGTCCCACGGGAAGGCGGAAACGTTCCCGCGTCTCGCGGACGTCATGGGCTTCTGCACGCCGGAGCAGGTGGTGGACGTGGCGGAGAAGGTCATGCTCGTCCAGCGCGATTACGGCGATCGCACGGACCGCAAGCATGCGCGCCTCAAGTACACGATCGAGGACCGTGGGCTCGCGTGGTTCCGCGGCGAAGTCGAAGCCCGTCTCGGCTACAAGCTCCAGCAGGAGCGCCCGTATGCCTTTACGGACACGGGTGACCGTTACGGCTGGACGCAGGGCGCCGATGGCAAGTGGCACCTCACGCTTTTCATCCAGAATGGCCGCGTGAAGGACGTGCCGGGCAGCCCGGTGAAGACGGGCCTACGCGAGCTGGCGAAGATCCACAAAGGCGAATTCCGGCTCACAGCAAACCAGAACCTTATCGTGGCCTGCATCGCGCCGGAAGACCGGCCGGCCATCGAAGCGGTCCTCAAACAGTACAAGCTCGATACCGCGAACCAGGGCACAGGATTGCGCCTGAATTCCATGGCGTGCGTGGCTCTGCCTACCTGCGGTCTGGCTCTTGCCGAAAGCGAGCGCTACCTGCCGGACCTCGTGACGGCGCTGGATAAGATCCTGGAGGACGCGGGCCTGCGCAACGACGCCATCGTCATACGCATGACCGGATGCCCGAACGGGTGCGCGCGGCCCTATCTCGCCGAGATCGGCCTCGTTGGGCGGGTGCCGGGGAAATACAACCTGTACCTGGGTGCGTCGTTCAACGGAACGCGCCTGAACCGGCTCTACAAGGAAACGCTCACGCACGACGAAATACTGGCCGAGCTTACCCCGATGATCCACCGGTTCGCCAAGGAACGTAAGCCGGGTGAGCATTTTGGGGACTTCGTGATCCGCGCCGGCTACATCGCCGCCATGGAGCGGGGCTCTGACTTCAACAAGTAGCGCGCAGAGCCGCGCCGACGCGAGGGTGGGCATCCACGCTCGCCACGGCGTCGGGGTAAGCGCCAACTTGAAGTAAAACTGTTCTAACGGCCGCCTTGAGGTAACTCCTGGCGGCCGTTCGCGTTTGTGCCGGGCGCTGGTTTTACGGGAAATTGTTAATTTTAACGCGACTTGGCCCTTTATCCGTCCGACCTACCGGCATATTCTGGCTGGGACGGTCGGCCCAGGCGTTGCCGCCGGGTAACTGATCGGTTAATATCAAGCCCCATGTCCGTCCCGTTGTCAGCGGCCGCTTTCCGGCTCGTACGTTCGATTTTCGCGGTCCTCGTCATTGGGGGTGTGTCGCTCAACGCGGTCGAGACGTACCGTTGGGGCGAGGTGGCGCTTGGCGGCGGCGGTTACGTTACCGGCCTGGCACTGCACCCGTCTGAGGCGGGCCTGCACTACGCACGCTCGGATGTCGCCGGGGTTTTCCGGTGGGATGCGTCGGCGGCCCGCTGGCAACCGTTGCTGGACTGGGTAAGCCCGGACGAGTCCAACCTTATGGGGTGCGACGGGCTGGCGCTTCACCCGACGAACACCAGCACAGTGTTCGCCGTGTTGGGGAAATACGCCGCAAACACGCCTTCGGGCCTCTACAAGTCCACAGATCGTGGGGTGACGTGGACGCAGGTGCTTTCCAAGCCCGCTGCGGCGAACAGCGACCGGCGCTGGCATGGCGAGCCGGTCTGCGTGGACCCCGGCGACCCTCAAATCGTCTATTTTGGCACGCGCACCGACGGTTTGTGGCGTTCGGCGGATGGCGGCTCGACCTGGGCGAAGGTGGCCAGCGTGCCGAGCGGGGACGTGGGAAATGCTTCGGATTATTGGACCTACCCGCCAACGGGAATCCGCATCGTCGCCGCGGATACTTCCCAGGTGCTTGTGGGTATCTGGGGGACTGGCATCTACCGGAGCACAGACCGGGGCCTGACTTTCACCGAAATGACGGGGGCCCCCATAAAGCCTGCCCGCATCCAGATCGGGCCGGGTGGCGTGTTCTATGTCACACACCTGACGGGCGTTTCAAAATACAGCGGCTCTGCCTGGAGCGACGTCACGCCTGCGGCGGCTTCGGGAAGTGAGTTCGTGGCGCTCGCGGTGGACCCGTCCGATGCAAACCATGTGTTGGCTGGAAAATACAGCTACAACCTCGACCTGGCGTTCTACCGCACGACGAACGGCGGCGGTGCGTGGACGGATGTTCGGGGAACGTCGACGGCGGAGCCCGGCTGGCGGCCCTCAAATTTCAAATTCGCGGCAACCGCAGTCGCGGCCTTCGACCCGCAAGTCTCGGGACAGGTCTTCTACGGCGACTGGTATAGTGTGTGGCGGTGCCCCAATATCGCCGCAACGACGCCCGCATGGCAGACACGGCTTTCCGGCTACGAGGCCACGGTGAACCTCGTTTTGACAAGCCCGCCCTCGGGGCCGGCCCTGTTCTCCGGTTTCGCGGATGTCGTGGGTTTCCGCCATGAAGACACGGGCGTATACCCGTCCCAGCGGCTCGCCTCCGCCTCGGAATGCCTGAGCATAGACTTTTGCGAGCAGACGCCCGCCCGCATGGCCATTGTGGTCGCGGACGACTGGTCGGGCCTCAACACCAAGCTTTACACAAGTGCGGACAACGGTTCCACGTGGACGGCCCGGACGTTGCCCAACGGGGTCTCCCTGGGCCGCATCGCGATCTCGTCCGGAAACCCGAACAACCTCGTCTACATAGGCTACAACACGGTGCCCTATTACAGCACGGATGGAGGGGCGTCGTGGACCGCTTCGACGGGTGCGCCTTCGGGGACCATCTCGACCACGACGATCTTCAACTTCAACCAGAGGCTTGCGGCGGACCGCACGACATCCGATCGCTTCTACCTCTATAAAAGCAACGCCATCTACCGCAGCGACGACGGCGGCGCGACGTGGACCACCAAGGCCACGGGGCTTCCGAGTGCCGGCGACTATGCCGTGCTGGCGCAGGCGCCAGGCGTCGCCCATGAGGTCTGGGTGAGCTTTGGAACGAATGGACTGTACCGCTCAACGGACGGCGGCGCCACCTTCACAAAGAACAACACGTTCAGCACGGCGCGGAGCATTGCTTTTGGCGTGGCAAAACCGGGCACGACGACGCCCACGGCCTACGTGTTCGGCAAGAGCGGCACCGTATGGGCCGTGTGGCGGTCCCACGACCTCGGCCAGAACTGGGAACGCCTGAGCGATGACGCCCATAAATTCGGCAACGATTTCAAGTCGCTGACGGCTGACCGGCAGGTCTACGGCAAGGTGTATCTTGGCAGCAACGGCAGCGGCATCCGGGTGGGGGAGCCCGACACCGAAGTGACGTTTGACCAGTGGCGCGCACGCCGGTTCACCTACGCACAGCGGTCGGCGACAAGCGGAAACACGACAACCGCGGCCGCTGATGCGGATGGCGATGGGCTTGCAAACCTCGCCGAGTATGCGCTGGGCCTTGATCCCGTGACGCGGCAGAGCGCGGGGGCGTTGTCGGTTTCCAGCTCGAGTGCGACTGGGCAGCCCCGGCTCAGGCTTACGTTCAACCGGAAAGCGCGGGCCGACATCACCTACCACGTGGATGGGTCTGGAGACCTCCAGACCTGGACGGAGGTATGGCAATCAACGGGAGCAGCGAACACGGAAGGCGCCGTTACGGTGACGGACACCACCGACATCACCAATACCGCGCCACGTTTCCTCCGCCTGAGGCCAACGCTGCCGTAGCTCCCTATAGCATATCCCGTTCAAGTTGTCGCACCTGCTGGATATCCCTCCTTCATCCACGCTGACGCAGCGTATATGGGGCGTCCACGCTCGCCGCAGCGTCGGTGCAAGCAACGACTTGAAGTAACTGGTCTAGGATTTCCGCCCTCGCGTTGAAGGAGAGCCTTCGGACGTCGAGTGTTCACGCTACAGCGTTGGCGGACGGGAAAGTGGGCCGGTTTTCTTGCGGAACGGACAAGCCTTTCACGGCTCCGGGAAAAAGGAAGAGGGGAGACGAACTGGGTAGCTCAGTCTCCCTCTAAGGTCTGTTACTTGCGTAACGTTGAAAGTGGCGCCCCCACAGGGAATCGAACCCTGGTTTCAAGAATGAGAATCTCGCGTCCTAGCCGCTAGACGATGGGGACGGGTGCCCTTGGCTTCCGAAGAAAGCCGGTGGCTGGAAAGTCAGCAAGGTTGGTAAGTCTTGCGGGCGTGTCAAGCCTGGCCGCCGGGGTTTTTTCGGCGGGTTCTCCAGCAAAGCGGACAGCGAAGAAAAGCCAGTGCCGCAGGGCGGTGTGGCGCTCCTGTCTCCCGGACACCGGTGACGGGCAAGCGGATCGGGAACGGATGCGCCCTGCGCTTGCTTTTCCGTTGATTGGGCCGGATTTGGGCTATTAGAAAGGATGCGGCTTTATTTCGTGCCCCGGTTTTTCACATGTCCGCCTCCTGAATGAAGAACGCCTTAAAGATCATCGTGGCAGATCACGATCTGATCGGGCGGATGCTCCTGGTCACCACCCTGGAAGGGTTCGGGTTTGAGGTCGCGTCAGCTTCGAATGGCCTCGAGGCCTGGAACCTTTTCCAACAGGAACCCTCGAGAATCGTCGTGAGCGATTGGCTCATGCCGCGGATGGACGGGCTGGAACTGTGTCGGCAGATCCGCGCACAGCACACCGGGGATTACGTGTATTTCATCCTGCTCACCCAGCGCGATAGCGGCCTGTCCCCGACTTTGGCCGTGGATGCCGGGGTGGACGATTTCCTCCTCAAGCCCCTTGACCGCGAGCAGATCTTTCTGCGCCTGCGCGTCGCCGAACGCATCATCCAGTACACAAGGCAGATCATCCAGTTGGAACGGTTGCTGCCCATTTGCTCGTACTGTAAAAAAGTGCGTGACGACAACAATTACTGGCAGCAGGTCGAGACGTATATTTCGGAGCGCACGGGCACGCTCTTCAGCCACGGTGTGTGCCCGAACTGCATGGAAAACGTCGTGAGACCCCAGTTGGCGCGGATGCGCGAGAGCGTGGAAGCCGAAAAAGCGGCCCAGGCAGCTTTGGTGGCAACGAAGCCTAAGCGCGGTCGCAAGCCTGGCTCCGGGAAGAAACACGCTTCCGGGGTGGGGGAAGCAGCCTCTCTCACAGAGGTCAAACCCTAACCAGCCTAAGCCGCGGCAGAAGGGCCATGACGCGTGACGCGGTGGATCACGTCGAAGAGCTCTTTCTTTGAGAACGGCTTCGCCAGGTACTCGTCAAAGCCGTGCCGCGTGAATTCTTCCCGCTCGCCCGGTAGGACGTGTGCCGTGAAGGCAATGACTGGCACCGTCTGATAACCGGGAATCTCCCGGATCTGGTGGAGAAGCCCGACGCCACTGAGGCGTTGCCGGATGTTGATATCAAGCAGGACCACGTCGAAGCGGCGGCTTCGGGCAGCGTTCAAGGCCTCTTCGATTGAGGCCGCTGTAGCTACGTCGTGGACCTTCTGGAGGAAGATGCTTGCGATGCGGCTCGTATTCGGGTCGTCCTCCACAATCAATATGTTCAGGCGGGGCTCCCTAGTCTCCGATGGTTCTGGCGTATTGGAATCTGGCATTTTGAGGATTGGCTTTGGTGGAGAGACTTGGCTGAGAGGTAGGGAAATCGTGAACGTGGAGCCGACACCTTTTTCGCTGCGCGCCAAGATGGTCCCGTTCATCAGGTCCACAAGCTGCCGCGTTATTGCGAGGCCGAGCCCGCTGCCGCCACGCTTTCCGAGGCCCACTTCCTGGCGAAAGGGCTGAAATAATTGCTCCAGGAAGGCATGGCTCATGCCGGGACCGCTGTCCTGAACTTCGATATGTGCGCGATGCTCGCCCTTCCTGATGCGGAGGCACACCGTTCCACTTTCGGTAAACTTGATCGCGTTGCCCACAACGTTGAAGAGCACGCGGTTTATGGCAGCGGGATCGGCATCCACCCGAATGTTATTCCCTCCGTATTCCTCGACAATCCGGAGCCCCTTCTGGTTCGCCTGACTCTGGAAAAGCAAAGCGATTTCACGGGCCTGTGCGACAAGGTCCAACGGTGCCAGCTCCAAGGCCATCTGACCGCCTTCGAGACGCGCGAGGTCCAGGACAGAATTGAGGGTTTCCATGAGCCGCCGACCTGCGTCGCAGATCAGTTCCGCCCACTCCTGGATGTCTGGAGGCGCTTTTTCCTGAAGAAGCTCCGCAAAACCGAGAATGGAGGTAAGTGGTGTGCGGATCTCGTGGCTCATGCTGGCCAGAAACTCGGACTTGGCCGCGGTAAGGGACTCAGCGTATTCCTTCGCGGCGCGCAGGTCCTGTTCCGTGCGCATCTGGTCCTCAATGTCCGTGGTTGAGGCAAACCAGGCGACCAGACCTTCCGGGTCCCGCACGGGTTGGGCCCGCACGAGCATCCAGCGGTACTCGCCGTCGTGTCGTCGCAGCCTCAGTCGCACTTCTAGAAATTGTTCCAAATCACGGGCTTGGCTCCAAGACTCGCAGGCCCTGGAATAATCTTCGGGGTGGATCGCCTGGGTCCAGGCAAAGCCGAGGGATTGTTGGGGCCTTAGCCCCGAAAACTCGTACCAGCGCTTGTTGAAGTAGCTCACAGCGCCTTCGGAGTTGGCCGTCCAGATGATTTGTGGGACAAAGTTGGCGAGTTCCTGAAACCACTTCTGGCTGCGTCTGAGGGCACCGCGCACGCGCTCGTAATCGGTTACGTCCAAGTTCAGGCCCGCCCAACCGGTGATTTCCCCCGTCGCGTCACGCACGGCCCGCGCACGTGACAGGATGTTATGAACGCGGCCATCCGGGGCTTTGATGCGGTAATAGGATTCCCAGAGGCAGCCGACGCGTATGCATTCCAGCCAGTGGTGAAGGGCCTCGTCTGGGTTTTCGGGATGTAGTCTCTTCACCCAGTTCAGCCCCACAAGGTCTTCCTGGCGGGCGCCGCAGAGGTTCAGAAAAGAGGGGCTCACGTAAACGAGATAGCCTTGAGCGTCGGCGGCCCACACGCCATAGTCGAAGGCCTCGCTTATTGCGGAAAAAAGAGGGCTTATGTTCATCGAAAAGAACAGATGAAAGGAGAGGATCCGACGCGCCAGATGTGGCCTCGTTTCAGGCCAGCGGCTACGCTTGTATGGTGGAAGTGAGAAGCGTGGCCCTGGCGTGGCGCGCTTTCAAGCGGTGTGGCCGGAAATCAGGGATTAGCGAGGTGGGAATTCCCGTAGGCGTTTTGCTGTATTATGCAAAAGGGCCGATGGGCGCAATTAAGCAGGCCGTATGGCTCCGGGATTGTGTAGGGACACTGGGCCTGAAATGTGTGGTCGGACTTGCCAAGAACCCCGCACGGGTGCTTTCCTCTAGGCCTCGATGAGGGTTTTCTTCGCATTCAGTCGTAGCAGGATTCTGCAGTCCAAGCGCCAGCAGGGCTGGACGGGGTGGCACGAACTTTGGGATTTTTCAGGGTGGCACGAGCGCGATCCCTACGTAATTCTCGATGTGCCCAAAATCCTCCTCGTCGTCGGGCTGACGGGGTTGACGGCGTGGATCGGGGCCGCGATTGCCCTCACCGTATGGCTGAATCGGGAGCCGCCGAAGCTCGTCAAGTTTGTTGACGTGGTCTGGCCGGGCAACTGGGACGACCTGCGCGTTGCCCGCGGGCAGATCAGCATCGAGCAGGGGATGGAGGATTGGAAGGCGGGCCGCGTGCTTCCGGCCTATAAGAAGCTGCAGATCGGGCTCAACCGGAACCCCGGTAACTCGGAGGCCCGAGCGTTTGTGGCCAGGGTGGTGTACTCGAACGCACCTGAACGCGGCGTCGCCATGATGGAGGAGGGCGTGGAGCTGGCGCGAAAGTCCGGTGGTAAAGTTAGCCCGCCAAAATACGACTATTGGGTGCGCTTTTTTGAGATGCTGCGCGATGCGCAGGCCTACGCCAAAATCTTGGCCGTTACGCAGCGGGAAATGGACACTCCGGAGTTCGTGAGCGATGCCGCCCTCCGCAAACTGGTGATCGATGCGCGGGCGGACGCGCTGGTCGCTCTCGGCCGGTATGACGAACTGCTGGATTTTTCGCGGAAGATGACGTCGCGCTTCGCTCCAAAGGAGGCCTACGTCCACCGCGAGCTCCAGGCTCTGATGGGCCTGAAACGCTATGACGAGACGTTGGCGGCGGTGGAAATGCTCCTGAAGGACTTTGCAGACAACGTCTCCCTTTACCAGTTGCAGGCAGACGGCGCCCGCCTGAGTGGAAACGAACCCTTGTTCCTGAGCACGTTGCGGAGTATTTCTGTGCTGTTCGATGACAAGACCGACAGCTGGATCTTTATCTGCGACGCCCTTTACCGCGACGGGAACCTGAAGCTTGCGGCGGAATACCGGGATGAGTTCCTTGAGAAGCCTTGTGCCGATAACGTCAGCCTCCTTCGCATGGCGCTGGTTTCCAACCAGTACATGGACGCCGAAGGCATCCGGGCATGCCTGCGCGTGGCCGAAAAGCGGGGCGCACCGCTCCAGCCGTTCCGCATGCTGCTGGTGCAGAGCCTCACCTACAACCAGCAGTGGCTGGAGGCCGAGGCGGTCTGGCGCGAGTACAAGGCGGCAAGCGAGGGGAAGTCATCGGATTTACCTCCCTTGGTGAATGCGTTTTTCGACCAGGTGATCGCGTTCCATGTGCAGCGTGCGACGCCTGAGGCGGCAACCCATGCAATCACCCGCATCTTCGAACGCAGGAGCGGCCCCTTGCCGTTCATGCAGCGCAGTTCGCGGCTTCTTCAACGGATGGGCTTGGACGAGGCGGCTATCCAGATGTTGCGCATTGCAAAACGCGATTTCCCTTTCAGCCGTGCTGTTACCGAAGACCTGGCGGCGCTTGAAGCGCGGCGCCCGGCTAGGCTGGAAACGGCGTCGGTGCGAAGGGCTGAAGCTCAGACCGCTGACGTCTATGACGAGGCCATGCGGGGCCGGAAAGGCCTGGGCGGTCGCAGCGATGCCGAGAGCGGTGGCGGTTTTATTGATCTGATCGCCCCGCAGGAGCAGCGTCAGCGTTGAGGCGAGGATCTTGTTATCCTTCCCTGGTGGCCAAGGCGTAACATTTTACCCGATTGTTAACGTTTGACACGACACTCAGGTAGCTGGCACCTTACCCGCTCTTTTTTAACGAGCGCCGCAAGAGGCGCGGCGAATTCATGTTGGACGACTTGGCAGAAATCCTCGTCACCGAGGAGCAGATTCAGAAACGCGTGATCCAGTTGGGCGAGCGGATTACGAAAGCGTACCAGCGATTAGAGGCCGATGAGCTCACGGTGATTTGCGTGACCAACGGCGCCATACTGTTCACGGCGGACCTCATTCGCCGCATAGCGCTTTACGTGCGTCTCGACAGCGTGCGGGTGTCTTCGTACCGGAACGACGACAAGCCCGTCACAGATCCGCAGGTGCTAGATAACCTCCGTCTCGACCTCACTGGTCGCCATGTCCTCCTCATCGACGACATTCTCGACACGGGAAAGACGCTCCGGACGATCCAGACGGCGCTGAAGGCGATGAAGCCGGCCTCCCTGAAAACGTGCGTGCTCCTGAACAAGGAGGGACGGCGTCAGGTGAACGTGAAGGCTCATTACGTGGGCTTCGACATCCCCGACAAGTTCGTCGTCGGCTATGGGCTGGATTTCGCCGAAAGGTACCGCAACCTGCCCTGCATTGGCGTGCTCCGCCCGGAGCTTCAGAACCCGCCGGAGTGGCGGTAAGTCCTGATCCTGCTGGCGCGCCTGGACATTCGTTCCGGGTGCGCGCACTTTCCTGACGGGCCAAGTGTGCCGATAGCAGGATAAGGGCAATGATCGCGGGTGACGCTACCTTTGTAGGCAAGCGGTTTCTGGTTACGGGGGCCACGGGTTTTGTGGGCCGTGCCTTGGTGTCGCGCATCGAAAGCCTGAGGGCCTCGGTTACACGGGTGTCCACGCATCCGTCGGCGGGCGACATCGGCTGGGACCCGCAGCGTGGGCTCTTGCAGGCGCCGGAGCGACTGGAGGCGCACAACGCGGCCATCCATCTTGCTGGCGAAACGGTGCTGGGGCGGTGGACTTCTGAAAAGAAACGGAAAATACGGGATAGCCGTGTGGAGGGAACCCGGCTGCTCGCGGAAGGTCTTGCGGCATGTGCACGAAAACCCGACGTGCTCGTCTGCGCCTCGGCTATCGGTTTTTACGGTGCACAGAGGGAGGAACCGGTAAATGAGGAGGCTCCGTCTGGCAGAGGCTTTCTTGCCGAGGTGTGTAGGGAATGGGAAGCGGCGGCGGAGCCGGCCCGTAAGGCCGGTATTCGTGTCGTGCACCTGCGCTTCGGGATCATCCTGTCACCCGACGGCGGCGCTCTGGCTCAGATGCTCCGACCGTTCCGGCTTGGCCTTGGGGGGCCCGTTGGGGGCGGCAGCCAATGGGTGAGCTGGATCAGTCTCAACGACGCTGTTCAGGCCATCTTGCACGCTGTGGCGTGCAAGGGAGTCTCGGGCCCCGTGAACGCGGTGGCCCCGCATCTGGTAACGAACGCGGAGCTCGCCCGCACGTTGGGGCATGTCCTGGGGCGCCCGGCCGTTGTGCCTGTGCCCGCAGCTGCGCTTCGTCTCCTGATGGGTAGCGAGGCTGCAGAGGAGACTGTCCTCTCGTCCGTGCAGGCCAGGCCGCAGAAGCTTGTGGAGACCGGTTTCCGGTTTGAAGATGCGGCGCTGGAACCGGCCTTGCGCAGGCTGCTGGGCGAGGTCGGGTAGGGCACTCTTGCGTTTGGCGCGGCGGGTGTTTTCCTGACGGGAATGCGAGTCGTGGTGCAACGCGTGTCGCGCGCAAAAGTCGTCTCGGATGGCGTCCTGACCGGGCAGATCGGGAAGGGGCTTCTCGTATTTCTGGGCATTGGCGAGGGCGACGGCCCGGAAGATGTCGAGTGGCTCGTGGCTAAATTGCCGCGCCTGCGTATTTTCGAGGATCAGGAAGGGCGCATGAACCTTTCTGTCCTGGACGTAAACGGCGAAATCCTGCTGATCAGCCAGTTCACGCTCTATGGCCAATTGCGCAAAGGCACGCGCCCGTCGTTCAATCGTGCCGCCCCGCCTGAAAACGCGAAGGCCCTGTATCAGGTTTTCCATGACAGGCTTGCCGCTGAACTGGGCAAAGGTGTGCCTGCGGGCGTATTTGCCGCGATGATGGAAATCGAGGCCATTAACGATGGGCCGGTCACCTTGATCATAGATTCCCGCCAAAAGGACTTTTAGGATGAAGGAAACCTTGGGCCTATCAGGTGAGGTTTCGGGAATGTTGCCACCAGCCGGCCACTCCCTGTCTCCCGATTTCCTGAGGATGCCGACGTTGCAGGTGGCTCGGGCGTTGCTTGGGCAACACCTGTGCCGACGCCTGCCCGACGGGGCGGTCTTGAAGCTCCCGCTTACCGAGGTTGAGGCCTATGACGGGCCTGAGGACCGAGCGTCCCACGCCTCGAAGGGCCGGACTTCCCGGAATTCCGTGATGTTTGGTCCTGCGGGTTACTGGTACGTTTACCTATGTTACGGGATGCACTGGATGCTGAACATTGTCACGGGAGATCCAGACTATCCCGCTGCAGTCCTTATCCGGGGCGCCGGTCCGCATGTTGGGCCGGGCCGCCTGACAAAGGCCTTGGCAATCGGGCGCGAGCTCAATGAAAAGCCATGCTCGCCTGACGCCGGCCTGTGGCTTGAGAGCTCAGGAGGGCTCCTGGAAGAGCGCCGTGTCGCGGCAACGCCACGCATCGGTGTCAATTACGCCGGCCCTGACTGGGCAAGCCGCCCTTACCGGTTTGTCGTCGTGTCGGTCTCAAGCACGCGGGCTTAGGCGCGTTTACGGCGGCGTGGTAGTTGGGTGAGAGGACGTGTCTTCGCTGCGGGGGTGAACTTTCTCCAACGCCTCGGCGAGCTGGTCCATGCGCAAGGGCTTTGCAAGGAAGTCGTCCATGTCGCAGGACAGACACTTTGCGCGGTCTTCCTGCATGGCGAAGGCGGTAAGGGCCGCTATGTGGATGTGGCGGTTTGCTTCGCCAGCCTAACCGGCCCGGATGCGCCGGACAGTCTCGTAGCCGTCCATGCCCGGCATCCGGATGTCCATGAGCACGACATCAAAGACATGGACCCGGAGCATGCGCAGGGCTTCCTCGCCGGAACGGGCGCCCATGGCCCCGTAGCCAAGCCGTTCCAGGAAGCGAAGCACGAGCGTGACGTTGGCGTCGTTGTCATCCACAACGAGCACGCGGCAACGGCCTTTGAGGTTGGCAGGGCTGCCCTTGCTGCCGTCTGAACCCGGAAGGGGCTGGCGCGGCAAGGCTTGGCGTGTGGGCGCGTACTCCGCGAGGACGTGGAACTTGAAGGTCGAACCTCGTCCCACCTGGCTCTCGACGTGGATATCGCCGCCCATGGCCATGCACAGCTTCTTGCAGATGGCCAGCCCCAGACCGGTTCCCCCGAACTGCTTGGACGTGTTCGTGTGGGCTTGGGTAAACGGTTTGAAGAGCTCCGGGAGGATTTCGGCGGGAATTCCAATGCCGCTGTCGTTGACCGAAAACGTGACGCGGGCACGTCCATCGGAAACCGGCTCCACGGCCAACGAGACGTAAACTCCACCGTGGTTGGTGAATTTGACCGCGTTTGCGATGAGGTTGATGAGGATCTGCTTCAGGCGCAGCTCGTCGAGCTGGAGCAGCGGGATTTCCTCTACGGGCCTGGCGAAGACCAGCTCGATTCCCTGCATGCGCGCCTTGATGTCCATGAGCGCGACGACGGAATCGACAAGGGCCGTTGCGTCCACGGGGGCGGCGTTGAGCGTAAGGTGGCCGGACTCGATTTTGGAGAAGTCGAGGATCTCGTTGATGATTTGCAGGAGGATTTCACCACTCGCCATGATGACCTCGACGTACTCGCCTTGTTCGGCGTCCAGGTTCGTCTGGCTGAGCAGTTGCGCGTAGCCGAGCACGCTGTTCATGGGCGAGCGGATCTCGTGGCTCATGGTGGCCAGGAAGGATGCCTTGGCATGTGCGGTGGCTTCCGCGGCGTGTTGGGCTTCCTTCAGCTCGGTGATATCCGTCGCAACGCCATAGAGGTATTCGATATCGCCGGATTGTGAGCGTAAGGGTTGCTTCGTGGTGCGCAACCAGTGGCGGGACCCGTCGGGGAACGTCACCAGCTCGTCGGGCATGACGAGCGAGACGCCCTGTTCGAGCACTTGCCGGTCTTCGCGCGCAAACTTCTCCACCTTGTCGGGCAGGTGGATGTCGCGGTCGGTTCGCCCTATCATCGACGCCACGGTCATCCCGAAAGCTTTCGCTTTTGTCTCGTTGACCAGCGTGAAGCGCCCCTGGCGGTCCTTGACGAAGATGAGGTTGGGGCTGATGTCGATGAGTTTCTGAAGGAGATCGCGCGTGCGGCGCAACTCGTTCTCCGCGTAAATGCGCGCGGACACATTTCGCACGGTGGCGATGATGAAGTGCTCGTCGTTGAGCGTGAGGGAAGCCGCATTGAGATCCACCGCAATGACGCTTCCATCCCGTTTGCGGTGGTAGCGTACGTTCATGTCGCCCCGCGGCACGCGCAGCGTTTCCGGGGCGTCTTTGGCGTCAGCGGACAGGTCACTGATTTTCAGGTTGAGCAGTTCGTTGCGCTCGTATCCATAAAGTTTTGCCGAGGCCGCGTTGGCTTCGCACAGGCGCCCGGACTCCGCGTCGAAAATCAGCACCGGGTCGGAGGCGGACTCGAAGAGCAGGCGATAGCGTGATTCGCTCAGTTGCAGTGCGCTTTCGGCTCGCGCGCGCTCCCCGATCTCAGAGCGCAGGGCGTCGTTTGCCGTGGAAAGCTCCTTGGAACGGGTCTCCAGGGCGTTGAGCATGCTGTTGAAGGCGTCCGCAAGCTGACCGAGTTCGTTTTCGGAAGGCACATTCCAGCGCGGAGCTGGTCGGCCCTCCGCAATCTCGTCCGCGATCGCGCGCCCTCGCAAAAGGGGTCGGATCAACTGCCGCGCGAATTCGATGTGTGTGCCGAGGGTGACGAGCGTCAGGAAGATGATAATCCCCAAAGCGACCTGCGCGTAACGGTGGCTACGGTCGATGAGGGCCCGGGACTGGGTGGCGACATGCTGGTCCAACTTCGAAAGAAGCTCGGGGCCGGAGGCGGAGGCGGCCGCGAGGAGGCCCAGATAGCGGCGGTCTTCGTACAGGCGCTCAAACGCGGTCCGTTGGCCGTCAAAGCTGCCCTTCGTTGCCGGGCCTCCGCTCCCCAGGGCATCGCGTTCCGTTGTGACCGCTCCGCCTACAGCCTCTTCAAAGCGGCGAAGCGTCGCGTGTTCCTCGTTGCTGAAACCAAGCTCCCATGCGTGGCCCGTCACGGAATGGAGTTGCGAATTGAGAAGGTCCTCCCGTCGCACGACAGCCCGGGTGACGGCTGCCCAGTCTCGCTCGTTGTTGGAGGAAACAGCCGCCCGCACGGCGTGGTCGAGCTGAAGGCTGGAATCCGAAATTCCCTGCAACACCCCAATTGCGGTCGCGTGTTGCTGTGTGAGCCGGCTGAGGGCACTTTGGGCATCCAGCAGAGCAAACAGCAGTCCACCCAGCGCAATTGTGCAAAGCAGATAGAGTGCGCTGAGGAACAGGTGCGTCGTTCGCAGCGTCATGGCAGGAGTGGTAGTCCCACGTTCATCTGCAGTCTAATTGGGTCTGCGGCACAGGACAACCCCTGCGTGCAAACGGCTACAGATTAGATGCCTTCGCATTACCATCGTCGTGTTTGGGGAAGTGTAAATGGGGCGGGTGCTCCGGTGTTTATCGCAGCCGTAGGAGGCAGGAAAATTTCGTGCGTTGCGAGGCGCTGAGCTTGGGAAGGTCGGACCAGTGACGGGGCTCGGTTCGTGTTGCGAGGACGCCTCGCGCAGCCTTTTGCAACGCGCGCCAGCGCCCCCAGTCGAAATCCGGGGCGTGCGCGACAGCCTGCAGGAGACTCCGCCATTCTAAGTCTGATCTCTCAATATCACCAGGACGCAGCGTTTCGTCAACGAACGATGAGATGATACCGGGGTCCGCGCGCACTTTGGCCAAGACTTCAGACGCACCATCCCCGTATTCCGTAGGCACGCCCTGATGCAGGTAGCCTGGGCACGTGGCGCCTTGGTAGTGGTGCCGACAGATCCGTCCAATGCGGCCGCCGCCGTGATCATAGGCGGCAAAACGATGGCCTGCGCGGAGGTTCGCGAGGTCGAGTACCAGGTCGTCGACGGCATAGTCCGGGTCCTCAAGGGCTGCGGCGATGGCCAGACCCTCGCCATGGTTGAAGAAACTGAAGATCACGCCGCGCCGCGTGGGCCTGCCGGCGGCGTCGATCAGGCCAAGGCGGTGCCAGGTGTCCGCTATGCTTTCCTTGCTGGGCGTCGTCGATGGTCCCACAACCATGGCAAAGGTAGGGAAGGGCGGGGGCTCAACTTCACGTTCCGGTGGGTTAAGGAGTGGCTTCCCAAGGGTGTCCACACGCGCAAGCACAGGCGCTTGCGCGTAATCGAGGAAGGCCATCACGTGACCATTCACCTCGCTCACTTTTACCGGGCGGCCACCCTCCGTCAGCGCCGGCAGCAGCGGCACAAATTCCTGCTCGAGACGTTCCAGACTGCAGAAGCGGGACGGCGGACGCTCGTCTTCGCGGGTGGCATGCCAGTGGGCAGCAAGGGCCTTGTGAAACCACTTTGAGATCAGGAGCTTGTTTTGGCCTTCCTTTTTTGGGAATGCGGCGAGCGCAACCTGCCGCCCGTACGTGCGGGGAGGGCTGTCATTGAGGCGCGTAAGGTTTCCGTAGGCGAAGCGCTTGAGGCTCGCGGCGACGTTGATGGCGGGCTTCCAGCCCTTGTCAAAGGCGAGCGCCTGACCCAAGGTCGTCTTTACCGGCGGACGCCGGCGCTCCCATTGCCCGGCGGAGTTCATCATCTCGACGATCTTTTGCGAGGCCGCCGGAGCCTCGGGCTGCGCTTCGGCAAAACCGAGGCCGCCACTTTTCAGTTGTTTTGCCGCACTGATGAATCGGGCCAACCCGAGTTCCGGTGGGTGATCGGTGAAAAGGCGTTGTGTGACACGCTGCGCGGCCTCCGCGGGAGAAGCGTTCGTGCGGGCTGCTTCCCGCATGACCGCGAGCAGGCTCGGCCAGTCCGTCTGCTCGCAACGGTGGAGGACAAGCGGGCGTGCCTCGCTAAGGCGGGGCTTACCCGGGACAACGAGAATATACCCGCGATCGTCGAGCCCACGCCGGCCCGCGCGCCCGAACATCTGGAGCAACTCGTCCGGGCGCACCTGTTTCAGGCTCGTTCCCGACTGGTATTCGCGGTCCGTCACCAGCACCGTCCGCATTGAAAAGTTGATGCCAGCCGCGAGGCCCGTCGTGGCGACCACGACCCGCAGTTGGCCGGCTTTGGCAAGCGGTTCGATGAGGCCGGCGCGCTGGGGGTAGCTCAGGCCGCTATGGTGGTAGGCCACCCGGTTGCGCAAGAGCCTCAGGAGCCGGTCGTCAGCCAAGGCGCTCTGCTCGGGCGTGAGACTGAGGAGGTCTTGGAGCGGGAGGGCGGCGGAAATCTGGCGTGCGAGCTCCTCGGCGGCTTTCCTGCGCGGAGCGAAGACGAGGATGGGGCCCAGGTCCGCCATGAGGGCGCGGGCGATGATGCGCGGCCAGAAGCCTCGTATGCCCGTGGGAACGCGGTCGGGCAGGGCTTCGACAAAAATTTCCTCCTGGGGGACGGGCCGTTCCGCGTGGTTGACGAGGACCGCTTGCCGGCCGATCCGGCGCAGCCACGCCATGACCTTGTCCGGGTTGGCAACGCTGCCCGAGAGCAAGAGGAGCTGCGTTTTCGGGGGCGCCGCGGCTATGGCGAGCTCGTAATTCACACCCCGGACCGGGTCACCGAGCATCTGATACTCGTCAATTACGAGCAGGGCAGGGCCTTCGTTGCGCAGAAGGCGGCCTTTCTGCGTCTCGAGCGTAGCGACCACCACGGGCGCATCGACGTTCTCGGCGAGGTCGCCGGTGGTTATACCGACGTTCCAGCCCTGGCTTCGCCACTCCGCGAGCTTGTCATTCGCCAGGGCCCGCGTAGGCACCGTGTACACGGCTTGCCCCTTGAGCCCCGCCCGCGCAAGGAGCTCGAAAATGTAGGTTTTGCCCGCCCCGGTTGGAGCCTGCACAACGACGTCACGCCGGGCCTGCAGGTGACGCACGGCCTCCTGCTGCCACAAGTCGGGAATCTTCAGGCTGA
>CAZQIE010000001.1:0-53362 GCA_964593675.1 uncultured Opitutales bacterium | reverse complement strand
CGAGCCCGTCCACAGCGGGTAGTTCCATGGGGATTTTTCGAAAAGGCAACGCTTTCGGGAAGTTCCCGCCGGTGCGATGGCAGGCCTTGCGACGCGTCGGTGCTTCCATAAGGGGGACCGGCAGGGAGGAAAGGCGTTCCGCGCACATGCGTTTGCGGTTACTCCGCGCTTGCTTATCGGCTGAAGGGAAGGTGATTTTCTGGGAGTGAGGCCCGTCTACATCATCGTTGCAGTCGCCGAAAACGGGGTTATCGGGCGCGATGGGAGGCTCCCGTGGAACCTGCCTGAAGACTGGCAGTATTTCCTCGACGTCACGCGCCACGGCGTCCTGGTGATGGGGCGGCGCTGCTGGGCGGAGTTTGGGCGTGATAACGCGCGGGACCGCGACGTCATCGTGCTTACGCGGGCACACGCGGCGGCGGTCGTGGGCGCACGGACGGCCCCTTCTTTGTCGGAGGCTCTCGGATTGGCCCAATCGCTTGCCGGAAACGAGCCGATCTGGATTTGCGGGGGCGAATCGGTTTACCGGGAGGCGCTGCCGCTTGCGCAACGCCTGTATCTCACCCAAGTCCATGCCGCCCCCGAGGGCGACACGTTCTTTCGCGGCTGGGAAGCGAGGTTCACCCGTTGCCTCGGTCGCTGCGAAGGCCGCAATGAGGGCCAGTGGCGGTGCACCTTTTCGGTCTGGGAGGCTCCTTAACGCCCCGATGCGTGGGAGGTTGGGTTGAAAATCCGGAAAAAACGCGCGTAGAATCCGGGTTCCTGCCGCGTCACACCCGCGCCGGTTGCGGCTAGTAAGGGGCCGAAAGATTGTTCACGGAAAAGGCTTGCCAGGGGTTTTATTAGTATTATACCCAATTAACCATACAAACGAGATGAGCACCTCTCACCCACAGCACATCTACCCGCATTTCGAGCGCATGTTGCCGCGCGCGGACAAGGAAAAACGGCTTGGTCAGCGCGGGGCTGTGGTGTGGCTTTACGGGCTCTCAGGGTCAGGCAAGAGCACCTTGGCCTTGGCGCTGGAGCGCCGGCTTTTTGACGAGGGCTTTGTGGTTCAGATCTTGGACGGGGATAACGTCCGCACGGGCCTGAACAAGGACCTCGGGTTCAGCGACGCCGACCGTAAGGAAAACATCCGGCGTGTGGCCGAGGTAACGAAGCTCTTCGCCCAGGCCGGGGTCGTTACCCTGGCTTCGTTCATCACGCCGACGGAGGAATTGCGGGCCCTCGCCAAGGGGATCGTCGGTGCGGAGGATTTTCTCGGGGTCTACGTGAAGTGCCCGTTCGAAAAGTGCGCGGAACGCGATCCAAAGGGTCTCTACGCAAAGGCTCGGGCGGGTGGGGTGAAGCAGTTTACGGGCAAGGACTCCGCCTTCGAGGAACCCGTGGCCCCGGACCTTGAGATAGATACGGACGCCCTGGACTTGCCCGCCGCGCTTGAGCGCCTGTATGCGGCACTCCTGCCGCGCGTCCGGGCGTAAGGTCAAGAAGACATTCCCGGCAGACGAGTAACAGATTCTCAAAATTTACCAGACAATGCCTACTTACCTTGTAGATCACCTGACGCAGTTGGAGTCAGAGGCTATTTACGTCCTGCGCGAAACCGCCGCGCAGTTTGAGCGTCCCGTGCTGCTCTTTTCGGGCGGCAAGGACTCCATCGTGATGACGCATCTGGCCCGGAAGGCCTTCCACCCGGCCAAGCTGCCGTTCCCGCTCCTGCACGTTGACACGGGACACAATTATCAGGAGACGCTGGACTACCGCGACGCGCTCGTGGAGGAACTGGGGGCAAAGCTGGTCGTGGGCTCCGTTGAGGAGTCCATCCGCAAGGGCCGGGCTGTGGAAGAAAAGGGGCCCTACGCCAGCCGCAACGCCCTGCAGACCATCACGCTCCTCGATGCCTTGACGAATCTCCAGGCCGACGCTGCCCTTGGCGGCGGGCGCCGCGACGAGGAAAAGGCGCGCGCCAAGGAACGCTTCTTCTCGCACCGCGACGAGTTTGGCCAGTGGGACCCAAAGAACCAGCGCCCCGAGCTCTGGAACATCTTCAACGGGCGCAAACTGCCGGGCCAGCACTTCCGCGTGTTCCCGCTCTCAAACTGGACCGAGATGGACATTTGGCAGTACATCCGGCGCGAAAACATCCCGCTCCCGTCCCTGTATTTTGCGCACAAGCGCCCGACGATCATCCGCCAGGGCATGATCATCGGCGTGTGCCCCTTCATCACCGTGCAGCCGGATGAAACAGTCGTGGAGCGCACGGTCCGCTTCCGCACGATTGGCGACGCCACCTGCACGGCTGCCGTGGAATCCAACGCCTCAACGCTCGAAGACGTGATCGCCGAGATTTCGGCGTCGCGCATCACCGAACGCGGCGGGCGTGTGGACGACAAGCGCTCCGAAAGCGCCATGGAAGACCGCAAACGCGCGGGCTACTTCTAAACCGAACCGCAGCACGGACAAACCAGCGCGAGCGAAAATCATCCAACGTTCCTGACACATGAGCGAGAACAACGGCCAATTTGAAATGGACCTGCTTCGGTTTACGACCGCGGGCAGCGTCGACGACGGCAAGAGCACCCTGATCGGCAGACTGCTTTACGACAGCAAGTCTATCTTCGAAGACCAACTTGAGGCGGTGGAGCGCTTCAGCCGCAACCGCGGAGACGCCCACGTGGACCTCGCTCTGCTCACGGACGGCCTCCGTGCCGAGCGCGAGCAGGGGATCACGATCGACGTCGCCTACCGGTATTTTGCGACGCCCCGGCGCAAGTTCATCATCGCCGACACGCCCGGGCACATCCAGTACACGCGCAACATGGTGACGGGGGCGTCCACGGCGAACCTGGCGATCATCCTGATCGACGCGCGCAAAGGCGTCGTCGAGCAGACCTGCCGTCACGCGTTTATCGCCAACCTCCTGCGCATCCAGCACATCGTCTTGTGCGTGAACAAGATGGACCTGGTGGATTGGGACGAGGAGGTTTACAACGGCATTGTCCGCGACTTTAAGAAGTTCGCATCGCGCCTGGACAACATCGTCGAGATGACCTTCATCCCGATCAGCGCGTTGCACGGCGACAACGTCGTGGACAAGAGCACGAAGACGCCCTGGTACGGAGGCCCAAGCCTGCTCTACCATTTGGAGACGGTCTACATCGGTCCGGACACCAATCACGTCGATGCCCGGTTCCCGGTCCAATGGGTCATCCGCCCGCATTCGGACAAGTGGCACGATTTTCGTGGCTACGCGGGGCGTGTGGCCGGTGGTGTGTTCAAACCCGGCGACGAGGTGGTTGTCCTGCCTTCGGGTTTCACGACGCGCATCAAGTCCATCCACACCGATGGCGGCGATCTGCCCGAAGCCTACCATCCGCTTTCAGTCGCAATCACGCTTGAGGACGAAATCGACATTTCCCGCGGCGATCTGATTGCGAAGCCGAACAACCAGCCCAAGGTGGATCAGGATATCGAGGCGATGATCTGCTGGTTCTCGGACAAACAAAAGCTGCGCGGCCAGGGCCGCTACGTGCTCCGCCACACCACGCGCGAGGTCAAGGCGATCGTCCGCGAGGTGCGTTACAAGGTGGACATCAACACGCTCCACAAGATCGAGAACGATTTGGAATTCGGCCTGAATGACATCGGCCGCATCCACCTGCGCACCTCGGCGCCTTTGCTGCACGACCCGTATCGGCGCAACCGCGTGACGGGCAGCTTCATCTTGATTGACGAGTTCACAAACGAGACCGTCGCCGCAGGCATGATTGTTTAGAGCACCTTCAGTTCAAGTCGTCGCACCTGTTGGATGTCCCTCCTTTCATCCGCGCTGCCGCTGGGGATTGGGCATCCGTGCTCGCCGCAGCCTCGGCACACGCGACGACTTTACCTGAAACTGCTATAGAGCAGCGTCAGGTTCCCGCTCGCGCCGACGCTGGGGAGCGAGCCATGCGGCGACTTGCATAGACTGCGCTTCAACGCCGCTTCCGAAGGCAGATTGCAAAAGAGGCGCACCTGGAAAAAATCCGGGTGCGCCTCTTTTAATTTTTAGGAAGGTTCGGGGCAGCCAGGTCGGGTATGTTCGGATGAGCGCAGCCGATACGCTGGGGCGTGCCCAGGACTGTATCAGGCCTTGCCGGCCAACGCCTGTGGTTGCACGCCTTCAAGGAGCAGGCGTTCCATGTATTTGGCCAACAGGTCGAACTCGAGGTTCACGCGGTCACCGGGCTTGCGCTCACACAGGTTCGTCACTTCCAGGGTGTGCGGGATGAGCCAGACGGCCAGGCCGGGATCTCCGTGCCCGCCCTCGGCAACGGTAAGGGACACGCCGTCGATGGAAACGCTGCCCTTGTAAACCAGATACTTCAGGAACTCGCGGGGCGGCTCCACCCGCAGGTAGAAGTTCTTGCCGCGCTGCTCGAAGACTTTGACGACGCCGGTGGCGTCAACGTGGCCGCTGACAAAGTGGCCGCCAAGCCGGCCGGACGCGCTGAGACTGCGCTCCAGATTCACCTTGCTGCCGGGCTTGAGCTGCGAAAACGAGGTGAGGCGCACCGTTTCGTCCAGCAGGTCAAAGCTGACGCGACCGTTTCCGGGGGCGATGGCCGTAAGGCAGCACCCGTTGCAGGCGAGGCTGTCGCCTTCGCCGAGGTCCTCAAGCACCCGGTTTGCCCGGAGCACCAGGCGCCACGATTCGCGGCCTTCCGTGAAGCTCTCAACGACGCCGGTTTCTTCTACGATTCCTGTGAACATGATGGCTTGGTTTCTTGGATGGGAATGACTAGCGGGTGTCGGGTTCGACGTGAACAATGACGTCCAGAATAGGGACGTGCGTGCGTTTGAGAAGGTCTTTCACGTTGTGGGCGATTTCGTGCCCTTGGCGGACAGGAAGGTTCCCGTTCACGACGACGTGGATTTCCACGAGGTAATTCAGGCCGGTCTTTATGACGCGGCATTTGTCGATGTTGAGGACGCCGGGGACGGTCAAGGCTTCCCTGCGGATGTCTGAAACGATGCTGTCGGGTGCCGCCGTATCCATCAGCTCGTTCAGGGCCGTGCGGCCGAGCCGGCAGCCGTTAAACGCAATGATGGCGCAGGCGACAAGGGCTGCCCAGTCGTCCGCCGCCTCGTAGCCGGGGCCTCCGATGAGCGCGACACTTATGCCGATGCCGGCGGCCAGGGACGTGATGGCGTCGGAGCGATGGTGCCAGGCGTCCGTCTGGACGGCGGTGCTGCCGAGGTCTTCGCCAGTCTTGAGCACCGAGCGGAAGAGCGCCTCCTTTGTCAGAACAACCAGTAACAAGACGACGAGGGTGAAGGGCGCGGGCGCATGGTGTGGCGTGAGGATCTCGCTCACGCTCTCCACGGCAATCAGGATCGCGGCGCCGAGCAGGGCAAGCGAGACGATGAGCCCGGCAATGGGCTCTGCCTTGCCGTGTCCGTAGGGGTGTTGGGCGTCCGCGGGAACGGCTGCGATGCGTAGGCCACTCCAGACGATGAGCGAGCTCAGGATGTCGGCGCTCGATTCGATGCCGTCCGCGACGAGCGCGTAGGAGTTTCCGATAAACCCGGCAGCCAGCTTCACGATCGCCAGGACGAAATTCACCGCCATCCCGACGAGGGCCATCCTCATGCCAGACTGGAGGGAGGCTTCGGTCATAGCCCGCCTTTAATCGAGCTTTACGCGGAGCACGCGCGTCTCGTTGTTCCGGCTGATGAGGAGGACGAGATCGCGGCGGCCTTTGTCTTCCTCAATTTTCTGGAGCAGTTCGACGGCCTGCTTGTAACCGCTTACCGACTGCCCGTCGATTTCCTTGATCCAGTCGCCGGCCTGAAGGTCTGCGGCATTGACGGGGCTGTTGGGTTTCACGAACTGCGCGATAACGCCTTCCTCGTAGCCGAGGCGAATGACGCGGCGACCTATGGCGTCAAAGAGGAGGAACTCGCGCACGCTCAGGCCCAGACGCGGGAAGTAGCGCCGTTCGGCTTCGCGGAGGCCCTTGGGGCTGTCTCCGAGTTGCACGGGAATTTCGAGGCGTGCTTCACCGCGGACGATATTCAGGCGCACGGTCTCGCCCACCGAGCGCTGGCCGAGGAGGACGTCGACGTGCTTGAGCACCACGAAATCGGGCCGGAACTTGGGAAAGGGGGTGCCGTCGAGGCCAACGAGAATATCACGGCTCTTCAGTCCGGCTTTTTCCGCCGGGGACCCTTCGATGATATCGCTTACAACGATGGCGCCTTGTTTCTGAAGCCCGAGAAAATTGGCCACGTCGCGGTCGAGGGGTTGCAGGCCAGCCACGCCCATCCAGGGGTGGGGGGAGCCCGTCACCTGTTTGGGTATCCGGTTCTTGTATTGCAGGACCGTCTCTGCGGAAAGAAAAGCCGAACTTTCTTGGGCGGACTGGAGGCCAACCACATAGCGCTCACCGCCCATAAACAGCATGCGTTCCTGGGTAAGTGGCGTTCCGGCCCAACCGGCAAACCGGCCATCCGCGGAGAAAACGGGGGCGCCCGGCGTGGCGAGCTCGGACTGGGCGAAGCCGACGGGCCACGGGAGGTCCTGCATGAGGCTCAGGCGGGAGGTAAGGAGGTAGGGCAGGAAGTCGAAGCTCTTGCCCATCACGCCAATCCCGAAAAGCGGGTCGCCCATGCGCGGGCGAACGGAACCGAAACGCGAAATCGGAACCAACCGCGACCGGGCTTCCGGGGCGGCTTGCAGGAAGTGCCAGCCCATCACGTCGTCCTGCCCCAGATAGGTCGCGCTGTAGCCGTCATCTTCGGAGCCCAAGGGATGGATTTTGAGATCCCTGAACTGTGAAGGCGGAATCCAGGCGGGGATCGCGTTGTCCAGCACGATGACGCGGCCCTCGTCGTCAATGACGAGGCCAACGGCGACAACGGGTTCGCGCTCCACTTCGTGCTGGATAAACAGCTCGACGGAGACCACGCAGCGTGCGCGCTCCTGGAAAAGCGTTTCGAGGCCTGCAGGGAAGTCGGCCGAGACCGAAGTCGTCGCGGAGGCCGAGGGAGGCGCGCGCCTGGCTGCCTGGGACACGGGCGCGGCGCTGGCGACCAAGGCAAAAGCCAGCAAAGCCAACGTGGCGCATGTGAGGTGCTTCAGTGACCTACAGGACAAGTCCATCGGGTGAGTGAACGCCCGCGGGCTCGCTTTGTAAACCGCGAAAGTGGTGCGCAGAGTTCAGTTTCGGGGCGTGTGCGGGTCGGTGGACTCTGCGACCCAGGCTGCGTATTCGGGTAGCGCAGCTTCAACACGAACCGCCACCCACTGGGGCACTTTGTAGGGGTGGTGGGACCGGAGCCATTCCCGCACGCGGGGCTCGTTCTGCGCCAGAAGTTTTACGACGAGCCGATATTCCGTTCCTTCGTCGATTCGCCCTTCCCAGTGGAAATACGCGGTAATCGGGCCTTGGATGTGGACGCAGGCGGCCAGGCGGGCCTCAACCAGACCTCGTGCGAGTTTCTGCGCTTCCTCCAGAGTAGGCGCGGTGGTCCAACCGATAAGCAAATTTGGCATACCCGAAACGTGCGGAAAAACCGAGGCCGGGCAAGCGCGGGGCCGTGCAGAGCCCTTCTCCTGAAGGTCCGCTTGCTCGGACGCGAGGAGGAGTGCGCCACGGTCGCCCCAGCGTCGGCGCACGCGACAACGTAAAGGAAGAGTGCTCTAGCTGGTCAGGCGGAGTTTGGGCGTGTTCTGCCGGGGGGACGTGGTCACGGTTCCGGTGCGCACCTCCGCGTGCGGGGCGGCGCCTTCGGAAGCGCCGTCGGTCTGGATTTTGCGGTCGAAGAGCAAAATGATGTTCTGCGTGGTCTGATGGAGGTGCTGCGCCTGGGCGTGGAGTTCTTCCCCGGCGCTGGCGGCCTGCTGGGCACTGGCGGCGGCAGACTGGGTGGCGCTTTCCATCTCCGTGATGGACTGGTTGATGCGGCGGATGCCTTCGGTCTGTTCTTCCGAGGCATGGGCGATCTGGCCAACGAGTTCGTCCACCTTTCGGGTCTTTTCCGTAATCTCGGTAAACCGGTCCGCCACCCGCTTGGTGAGGTCCGCCCCGGTCTTGCTGTTGGTGACGGCCGCTTCGATCTTCGTGGCCGTCTCGCGGGCGGCGACGGCAGAGCGCTTGGCCAGGTTACGGACTTCGTCGGCAACGACCGCAAAGCCGGCACCGGCGTCACCGGCACGGGCGGCTTCAACGGCGGCGTTGAGGGCGAGGATGTTCGTCTGGAAAGCAATTTCGTCGATCGTCTTCAGGATCTGGGAGACGTCCGCGCTGGAACGGCCAATCGCTTCCATGGCCGAGGCCATGCGCCGCATCTCGTCGTTGCCCGCTTCCGCGGTTGCGCAGGCCTCACGGGAAAGGTCACGGGCGTTTCTGGCATAGCCGGCGTTGCTCTCCGTCTTGTTCGCCATGTCAGCGACGAAGGACGCGGTCGATTGTAGGGCGGTGGCCTGGCTGTTGGTGCCGCGCGCCAGGTTCATGCTGGTCTGCGAAATCTCGCCGGCAGCATGGGTGGTCTCGTCGGAACTGGAGACGAGGGTGTTGACGATGGGCCGGAGCTTGCTGACGAGGATGTGACGGGTGGCAACGGCGAGGCCGACGGTCGCCACGAGGGCGGCGATAACGAGGATTCCGACGAACAGGATGAAGCGCGAGCGCAGCTTGTTCATGTCCTCCAGCGAGGCTGTCCGGACGGCCTCGACGGTCTTCGCGCGTGCTTCCATCGCGTTTTTGACCTTGGAGTCGAGTTCACGGAACCGGTCTTCGGCGGAGTTCATCATCATGGTCGTGGCATTAAAATCCACGGAAAGCATATCAAAGGCCGACGCGGAATTTTTCCGGTAGGCGATCAGGTCCTTGAGGAGATCCGCAAAGAAAGCGCGGTCCGCTTCGGGGCCGTCCTTTGAAAAGGTCTCGACCGTAGTCACCAGGGTCTCCAAATCCTTCCCTTGGGCCTGGATGAGGTCGTTAATCTTCTTTTCGTCGTAACCAGCCGCCGTCCAGACGAGGGATTTGTTCAGGTTGAGGTAGCTTTCCAGCACGGATTTCACGACGTTGGCGTCGCGGCGGAATTGCTCGCTGGCTTCGGCGAGCCGGGAAAAGGAAGCTGCAGTGTGCGCGATATCCCGGTAGGTCATCGCCGCAAAAGCCGCGAGCGCAAGCACGCCAGCGAAGAGGACACCAAGGAGGACGATGAGGAGGCGTTTTAGCATTGGGAGTGCTATTGGGGGTTGGGAGGCAGCAATGGCGGCTAACGTAACAAGGGGAAGGAAAAAGGGGAGACCCCGCAGGCTTTTTTAGGGCCTGCGGGGTCGGGGAGAAGCAGCGCTACTTCTTGTAGATACCGCAGCCCGCGTAGAGCGAAGTTCCAGGAATCTGCTCTACGTACGAAGTCTTGGGCTCGATTTTCTTCGTTTCCGGGTTGGTCCACTTGTAGTCAACCCAGCCCTTCGACTTCGACTTAACCGTCTTCGCAAACTCCTGAATGATGAACACGCCGTCCGTGTCCTTCAGGTCGCCCATGTCCTTGCCCACCATCTTGGCATTACGGCCATGTGCAACGCAGGAGTTATTGAGGTCAAAGACGAACACATAGAGCTCGCCTTTGACGAAGGGCCCCTTGGGGTCGTTGATCACGGGCACGGCCTTTTCGAGGCCTTGTTCCTTGATCATCGCGATGGCCTTCTGGGTTAGCACAATGGCTTCCTGGGCTTCCGGGTTTGCCGGATCCGGTTCAGCCATGACTTGGGGGGCGGCCACAAGGGCCGCGAACACGAACGCTGCGAAGCAGAGGATGGTTTTCATGTCGGAATCTCGGGGTTACATTTCCAGCTTTGCGAAAATGGAGACCACGTTGCGGTCGAAGTTGCGGCCATATTCGGCGGCCTGCGAGATGTCCTGCGACTGGTTGCGGGCCCAGTCGTGGGCATAGTCGGCGCCAAAGCTCAGGTTCTTGTTGTACTTATAGACGACGCCCACGCCGCCCGTGTAGAGCCAGTCGGAGCGCGTGGTGCCGTAATCGTAGTCGGCTCCCCAGGCGCGCAGGCTGACGGACGCGGTGATGTCGTCCGTGATCTTGCGCTGATAGCCAACCTGGTAGATGTGGTCGAAGTACGAGACGCGGCCCGTGCTGGAGACCCACTGGTAACCGAGGGTGCGGAAGGAGACCTTGTCTTCCTTGGTGATTTCCGCGCTGACATCGGATTCCCAGTAGGGGCGCGTCAGGTTGGAGCTTCCCGTGGCGAGGGTGTTATCGGAGTTGTCGTTGTAGGTGCGGAAGTCCGGGCCCGCCATCAGCGAGACCTTGAGCCAGTCCCAGTAAGCGTTGCCTTCGACGCCGAACAGCACGCGGTGGTACTCGTTCGTGGCCGTGCGGTTGCCGGCGGCGCTGAGGAAAGGAACAGTGCCCTGATACTGGCGACCGTAGCGGTAACCGATTACGCCGGCAAACTTTTCGGCGAAATGGTAGCCGATGTCCGTGCCGCCGTTGGCGTCATAGCGGTCGACGTAGTTCTGGTAGCCCGCGGCTGCGCCCGTCGCCGCGTAACGCTGGGTCTTCAGGTTGTAATAGAGGAGGGAGGCCGTCGGGCGGATGAAAGCGTCCTCAATCTTGTAGGTCATCGTGCCCTTGGCACGGTCCTGGATCTGCTCGCGGCGTTCGCGCAGGGTCGCTGTGCCGAAGGCGTTCAGGCCGGCCGCGTAGTTCGGGGCGAGGGTGCTGCCCTGTTTGTAGGTGAAGGTGTTGGAGATATTGTACGAAAGGTTCTCCATCGGTGCACCCTTGACCGATACCGGGACGTTGTGGGCCATGTAATCTTCGGTCGTGGCGTTCCAAAAACGGTAGCCGTCCCCGTTGTAACCGACCTGCAGGGATTGCAGGGCGTCCGTTCCCTTGCCGTCCGAGGAAAAGAGCTTCACAGCATCAATCCCGACAGCCGGGGCGACGTTGGTTACCCACGTGTCCTGGTTGCGCACAACGCGGGTGCCCGTCGTTATGCCGGGATTCGTTACGGAAACGCCGGTGGCGTAGGCGTTGCTGTCATAGCCCTGGCGGACTGTGAGGGATGCAACGGAGAGGTAGGCGGGCTTGGCCGGAAGCCAGGCTCCTGTTCCGTTTGCGGGGGCGTGGTTTGCGCGAAAACGGGCGTTGTGCCGGCCGTAGCCATGACGGCTGCCATCCAGACAGGGAGAGATTTCACGTTTTTATTGGGAGGGTTTAGGTTGGTCGCTTTTACCTGAGGGAACTACCCCAGAAAGCTTCGTATAGTAACGTTCCAGAGACAGGTTTGTGTCAACGACTTTTAAATCAGAAAGGGTGTTTGTGAAAATTAAGTAATCTAATCAGGGGGAGCGCATTCCATCCCCCAGACCTTACTAACGGTCAGATAAGCTTCGCCGCCAACACAGGAACAAAGGGGCGATGCGGGAACCGCTTGAGCTTCCGCACTATTACGCTGGACCCGTGGCTTTGGTTGTCGTGAGATTGTTCGGTGCGTGGAGGCACCCTCGCGGGGCACTCAATTTTCGATGGCTGACAACACCCAGGCAGACCGACCGAACCTCTATATCGTCGGGTTTATGGGAACAGGGAAATCGGCGCTCGGGCGTCGATTGGCGGAGCATTGGCACTGCGCGTTCATTGACTCCGATACCGTGATAGAACACCGGGTGGGCAAGACCATTCCCCAAATATTTGCGGAACAGGGGGAGGCCGCCTTCCGGAGGCTTGAGCGCGAGTTTGTGGAAACCGGGCACCCGGCACACGGGTGTGTGGTGGCCTGCGGGGGCGGGATGGTCACGCAGCCGGGAATTTCGGATATGCTCAAGGAACGCGGCGTGGTCGTCGTCCTGTTTGCCTCGCCGCAGACGATTCTGGCGCGGACCCGTGGGAACACCAACCGCCCGCTCCTGAACGTGCCGAACCCGGAGGAGCGCATCCGGGAGCTTATGGCGCAGCGCGAGGCGGCGTACCTCGCCGCGGGGCCATGTATCATGACGGACGGCCGTTCCGTGCATGACCTGATCGCTCATCTGGAGCGCGTATACCGGCGCGAAGCGGCGCGTTTCCGCAACCAGGCAAGGGAGTCTTCCCAGCGGACCTCGGCGAGCCTCAAGTAAGGGCTCGCTTAATAAGGGCCTCCGTCGTGGCGTCGGGGCCAAGCTGACCGAGGGCCTTCCTCACGGCTTTATCGGCGTCGGCAGGCTTGTAACCAAGCGCAACAAGGGCCGACACGGCGTCCTGAACGCTGCTAGGGGCAGCCTGCGCAGCAGCCTCGGGGCCGGTGGCGGGCGTGCCAGCCGCGCCCGGCAGGATCTTGTCCCGCAGTTCCACAACGAGGCGTTCGGCCGTCTTTTTCCCGATTCCCGGGCATTGCGCGAGAAGCCCCACGTCTGACTGGGCAATCGCGTTTTTCAGGACGGGCAGGGACAATTTGCTCAAAATGGTCAGGGCGGTTTTGGGCCCGATGCCGGACACTTTTTCGATCAGCGTGCGGAAAAAATCCCGGCTCTCGCGATCGGCAAAGCCATACAACGTTTGCGCGTCCTCGCGGTAGACCGCCAGCGTGTAGAGGCGTGCCTTCTGACCCGGCGCGGGAAGGCGTTCGGCTGTGGTCACGGGTATATGGACCTCATAACCGACGCCATGGACGTCCACGACCGCGAGGAGCGGCGTGCTTTCCACCAAAATGCCTTCCAGCGAGACGATCATGGCAAGACGGGCTAGACGCCGAGGCCAAGGACTTCGGCCATGCCGTAGATGCCCGGCTTGCGCCCGACGATCCACCCCGCGGCGCGAACGGCGCCTTGGGCAAAAACCGTGCGGCTCGAAGCCTTGTGCGTGAGTTCGACGCGCTCGCCGTCCGCCGCAAACATGACGGTGTGGTCGCCGATGACGTCGCCGCCGCGCAGGGCATGCACGCCGATCTCGTCTGCCGGGCGTTCGCCGGTCAGTCCTTGGCGGCCATGCCGCACCTTGTCCGCGGAAAGCTTCCGGGCCTCGCGCACCACCTCAATCAGCTTTTCGGCCGTGCCGCTCGGGGCGTCCTTCTTGTGGCGGTGGTGCATCTCGACGATCTCGACCTGATACTCCGGCCCCAGGGTGCGGGCCGCCTGACCCACCAGCCAGTTTAGCAGGTTCACGCCGATTGAGTAATTTCCGGCCCACACGATGGGCACCTTTGCCCCAAGGGCGCGGATGGCCTGCTTCTCGGCGTCCGTGTGACCGGTCGTGCCGATGATCACGGGCTTGCCGTGACGTGCGGCGAGCTCAATCAGCGGCACCGTGGCCGCGTGGAAGCTGAAATCTATAACCACGTCGCACCCGGCGATCCCGTCTTCCGCACGGTCGCCGACGTCTACGGCGTGAGAGATTACGGCGCCCGCCGCCTGCGCAGCCGCGGTGATCGCCTGGCCCATGCGGCCCTTCGAGCCGTTGAGGAGAATCTTGAGCATGATGGTGTTGGCTCCGTGAACTTACAGTCCGAGCTTCTGGAGGGTGGCCTCGAGCTGCTTGCGGGCGGCATCCGAAATGCCGCACAGGGGGAGGCGGACCTCGGCGGAGCCGATGAGGCCGGCGCGGGCCATGGCGTGCTTTACGGGCACGGGATTCGGCTCGATGAAGAGGTCCTTGAACAACGGGAAGTAACGCTGGTGGAGCTTGAGGGCCTCCGCGAAATTGTTGTCGAGCGCCAGGCGCACCATCTTCACGAGGTCCGCCACAACGAGGTTCGACGCGACCGAAATGATGCCCTTTGCCCCGCAGGCCATGAACGGCAGGGTCAGGCTGTCGTCGCCGCTGAGCACAACAAAGTCGCGGCCTAGCTCCATCGCGAGCTGGGAGACCTTCTCGCACGAACCGCCCGCTTCCTTTATGCCGACGACGTGGGGGAACTTCGCCCGCAGACGCGCAACGGTCGGGGTCGAAATTTCGATGCCACAGCGTCCCGGGATCGAGTAAAGCACGATGGGCAGGCGGGTGGCTTCCGCGATCTTTGAAAAGTGGAGGAACAGACCTTCCTGGCTCGGCTTGTTGTAATACGGCGCGACAAGCAGGAAGCCGGTGGCCCCGGCGGCTTCCGCGCGCTGGGTGAGCTCTATCGCTTCATCGGTGGAATTCGAGCCGGTTCCAGCAAGCACGGGCACGCGCCCGGCAACCTTCTTCACGACGCGCGCAACAACCTCGATGTGTTCATCATAATCGAGGGTGGGGGACTCTCCCGTCGTGCCAACGGCGACGAGCCCGTTAATGCCCTGCGCCACCTGCGTCTCCACGAGCCGGTCGAGGTCGTCCCAGGCCACCTTGCCGTCCCGCATAGGGGTGACGAGAGCCGTGTGTACGCCGTAGAATTGGGTTGTGTTCATTGCCGGAAAAATCGTATGCCTCGCAGCGTCGGCTACCAAGGCGAGATAGGGCGGCTTTTTTGAGTCAAAACAGCGGTCGTTACAACGGCAAAAATGCGGGAAGCCCCCGATGGCGGCCCAAATCGGGTAGCAGCCTTGGACACGTTAACCCCTGAGAGAGGCGAACCCCATGTCCGAAGCGGTCGAGACCTTCAACAGCGTGCTGCAGCTTGCCGTCGAGAACGGCGCCAGCGACATCCACGTCAAGTCAGAGAAGCCCGCGTACCTGCGGCTCCACGGCAACCTGGAGCCCGTGGAAATGGAGGCGTTGAAGGCAGACCTGATCGTCCAGTTCATTGAGAACACGTTGCCGAAGCAGTTTCGAGACGACTGGACGAAGAACGCGCAGGTCGACTACTGCTACAACCTCGAAGAACTCGGTCTCGGGCGTTTCCGCGTAAACGCGTTCTACCAGCGCGGCACGCCGAGCATGGTTTTCCGTCACATCAAGGACAAGCCGCCGACCTTCGAGAAACTGAACCACGATCCCGCGGTTTTCGAGAAACTCTGCGAACTCGAGGACGGCATCGTGCTCGTCTGTGGCGCAACCGGCTCCGGTAAGAGCTCCACGCTCGCCGCGATGCTGGACTTCATCAACCACAAGCACGACCGGCACATTGTCACGCTTGAGGACCCCATTGAGTTCACGTACCGCGACGACAAGAGCATTTTCAACCAGCGTGAGATCGGTATTGATACGCCGTCGTTCGCGCTTGGGCTCAAAGCTGTGCTGCGTCAGGACCCGGACATCATCCTGATCGGTGAGATGCGCGACAAGTCAACCTTCGAGACCGCCATCCACGCGGCGGAGACGGGCCACCTTGTGTTCGGCACCTTGCACGCCGCAAACGCGCAGCAGGCAGTCCAGCGCCTGTTCGACTTCTTTCCCCCGGAGCAGCAGATCGGCATGCGCCGCACGATTGCGGCAACGCTGAAAGCGACGGTCACCCAGAAGCTCGTCTCGAAACTGGAGGGCACCGGCCGTATGCCGGTGGTGGAGATCTTCGTGCTCGACGCGCTGGCGCGTAACGTGATCCAGGAGGGGCAGTTCGAAAAGATCCCCTCGTGCATCGACGCGGGCGAGGACGCGGGCTCGAAGTCCTTCAACAAGGACCTCTACCGCCTCATCAAGGCAGGCCTGATCTCGAAAGCCGACGGTCTGGAAAACTCCCCGAACCCGAAGGCGCTCGAGATGAACCTGAAGGGCATCTTCCTGTCCACGGGCGGCCTCGTCGGCTAAGCCCAATATTCCTTGGGTCCCAACGGTTAGTTTGACCGTAATTCCCGAAAGATTCGCACCGCAATAACGCGGACTTACCTTCCTTGCCCATGCACGTCGAACTGTCCGGTAATGCGCTTTCGATCAAGGGCGCGCGGCTCCTTGGAAACGTCTCTGAACAGCTGGAGATCGAGTCCGACCCCACCAACACGGGCGCGTTCCTGATCCTGCGCACGCCGAAGCCGCATTCGCGCCACGAGGTGCCGCTGGGGAAGGTGTGCGGGCTGGAGCGGTTCGTTTCCTGTTTCCGTTATGAGCCGTTCTGGATGAAGCCGGCAATCGGCACGGAACTGTCACAAGTGCCGGTCGAGACGCAGTTCCTGCTCTGCGAGTGCACGGGCGGGCGGCTCGTGCTGATCGTACCACTTTACCAGGCTCCGTTCCGGTTTGTGATTGAGGGCACGTCACAGGGCCTGAACCTGATTGGTGAGACGAACGACGCGTATACCGTCGGTCACGGAGGTCTCGCCGTCTTTGTGGCGACGGGGACCGATGTGTATGACCTCATGGACCGCGGGGCGCGTGCGGTAATGGCGCGCATGAAGACAGGGCGCCTGCGTCGCGAGAAGGCCGTTCCTGATTTCGCGGATTACTTCGGCTGGTGCACTTGGGACGCGTTCTATCGTGAAGTTACCGCCGCGAACGTGCGCGAAGGCCTGGATGCTTTCCGCAAAGGTGGCGTGGAACCCAGACTGCTCATCCTCGACGACGGCTGGCAGTCCTACGACTGGTCCAAGACGGGCGAGGAGCGCCTCACCGCGATTGGGCCGAACGCACGTTTCGGGGGAGACCTTGCGCCGACCGTACACCTCGCCAAGCATGATTTTAAGGTGAAGGTGTTCCTCGCCTGGCACTCCATCATTGGGTATTGGGGGGGCGTTGACGGTGAGCGGGTGACGAATTACGGCGTCAAGGACACGCCCCGGATGTACGGGCGCGGGATCCTTCACCACATGCCGCACGGGAACCACGGTTGGTGGGGCGCGCTGGCGGGCCTGGTCCCGGCTGAGCACATCCACCGGTTCTACCATGACCTGCACCGCATGCTGCGTGAGCAGGGCGTGGATGGGGTAAAGATAGACACGCAGGGCATGGTGGAAGGGCTTGCGCTTGGCAGCGGCGGGCGCGTTGCGCTCAACCGTGCCTACCGGGAAGCGATGGAGGGCTCCGTGGACGTCCATTTCAACGGGCGTCTCATCAACTGCATGGCCAGCGCGCAGGAAACCTACTACGGCAGCCTGTCCAGCAACCTCCAGCGCACGTCCACAGACTTCTGGCCCAAGCAACCCGCGACCCACGGCTTGCACCTGTATACGAATTCGCACGTTAGCCTTTGGTTCGGCGAGTTCATGCATCCGGACTGGGATATGTTCCAGTCCCGCCACCCGGTGGGCGCCTTCCACGCGGCTGCGCGGGCGATCTCAGGCTCGCCGATCTACGTTTCCGATAAACCGGGCAATCACGATTTCGACCTGCTGCGCAAGCTGGTGTGCTCCGACGGCACCGTGTTGCGGTGCACGGACATCGGGCGGCCCACGCGGGACTGCGTGTTCGCAGACGTCCTCAACGACCCCGTGTTGCTCAAGGTCTTCAACCGTAACGAAACCTCGGGTGTGGTCGGTGTGTTCAACTGCCGCTTCGTTTCCGAAACTGCCGGCGCCGAAGCCACGGTTCAGGGGACCACGGGCCCGGCGGACGTCGCGGGCCTTGCAGGGAAACGTTTCGCCGCGTTCTCGCATCAGAAACAGACGCTCCAGCTCGTGGGGGCCCAAGAATGCCTGAGCGTGGCCTTCCCGCAGTATGGCTGGGACGTCTTCACGTATGCTTGTGCCGACGGCGACTTCGCGCCCATCGGTCTCGCCGACAAGCTCAACAGTGGCGGCGCGGTTTCCTGCGTTTGCACCGGCCCGACAGGGCACACGGTATGCCTGCGCGACGGCGGCGACTTCATCGCCTGGTGCGCCCGCAAGCCCAAGACCGTGAAGGTGGCTGAGGCCGACATGCCTTTCACGTTCGAGGAAGCTTCCGGCACGCTGCGCGTGAAGGTCCCCGCACATGGTGAGGTAAAGCTGACGGTGGCCGTTTAGGGCGCCGCACGGTTCCTCCACCTGACTGGCTTTATCCGCGGGCATGGGTCCGCCCTTGCTTTCGGGCATGGGGGGCCTATAGTGCCCCAGCTTGGGCCAAGCGGTTTAGGTGAAGGGGTGTGTCCTTGCGAGCGCGCGGTTGCGGAATTGCGGAAGCCCTATGGAAACGGCGCCGGATGGCGCGAAACGAGACATGTTTGTAGACGAGACAGAAGTAACGCTTAAGGCGGGTGATGGCGGGAACGGCTGCGTGAGCTTTCGCCGTGAAAAGTTCCTGCCCAAAGGTGGGCCCAATGGCGGCGATGGCGGCAAAGGGGGCGATGTCATCCTGCTTTGCGACGAGAACGTAAACGACCTCACCGACTACCGGTTCCAGGCCGACTGGCATGCCCAAAACGGCGAGCACGGCCGTGGACGCGACCAGTACGGCAAGGCGGGGCAGGACCTCGTCCTGAAGATGCCGCTTGGGACGGTCATCATTGACACCCGTACGGGGCGTCAGGTGATGGAGCTCACGGAGTCGGGCCAGCGCGTCGTCCTTTTGCGCGGCGGACAGGGGGGCCTTGGCAACCTGCATTTCAAGAGCTCGACAAACCGGGCACCGCGGCAATCGACACCCGGCACGCCGGGCGAGTACGGGCGCTACCAGCTTGTCCTCAAGACCATTGCGGACATTGGGTTGGTGGGGTTCCCGAATGCCGGGAAATCCTCGCTCACGAATGCGATTACGCATGCGCGGCCGAAGATGGCCCCATACCCATTTACCACGTTGCACGTGAACGTCGGCGTGATCGAATACCCCGAGAACTACGGTCGCCTCGTCATGGCCGACATTCCGGGACTTATCGAAGGTGCCAGCGAGAATCGCGGGCTGGGGCACCAGTTCCTCCGGCATATTGAGCGTTGCCGGCTCCTGCTGTTCATTCTCGATATGGCGGGCGTCGATGGACGGGACCCGCTTGACGACTACAAGCACCTGCTTGAGGAGCTCGGCCTTTACAATGAGGCTTTGCTGGAGAAGCCGCGCCTGATCGCCGCCAACAAGATGGACGAGCCAGCGGCGGTGGAGAACCTGAAGCGGTTCAAGCGCAAGCACCGGAAGTTCAAAGTCGTTCCGATCTCCTGCCTTGCCGGCGAAGGGCTCGATGTCCTCAAGCAGGCAATCTGGGAGAGTGTTCAGGCCAACCGCGCAAACGCGGAGGCCGCCGAGGCAGCCAACGACAGCGCGGAAGCCTAGAGACAGACTACCGTCGCGCCTGCCGTTCCCTCCTCACGCGCACACCTTATGAGCGTGCCTGTCATCGATTGCCACACCCACGCGTATCCGGAGGCCCTCGCCGCGGATCCGGCGGGGTGGGCGCGGGCGCGGGGAGAGGCACACTGGTCGGCGCTCGTGGCACCGCCGGACGGACGGGCCTCGCTGCAAGGCTGGGTTACGCCCAAACGTATGCTTGCGGATATGGATGCCGCGGGCGTGGAGCGTGCCGTGCTCCTGGGCTGGTATTGGGAACATCAGGATACGTGCGCCTGGCACAATGCGTGGCTCGCGGACTGCGTGCGCGAGGCTCCGGACCGGTTTGTCGCCTTCGCAAGCGTCCAGCCGCGGGATGGGGAGCGCGCGCTTGAGGACTTGAAGCGGGCCGTCGATGCAGGACTGACCGGAGTGGGGGAGGTGTTCCCGGCAGCGCAGGGCTTCTCCATGCAGGACCCGGCATGGGCGCGGATCGTCAGTTTTGCGGCGGCAAACAAATTGCCGCTGAACCTGCACGTCCCGGAACCGGTGGGTCGCGCGTACCCCGGTCGGGTCGATGCGCCCCTCGCAGACTACCAGTGGCTCGCGGAAGCCTTCCCCGACGCACAGTTCATTTTCGCCCATTGGGGCGGGCTGCTCCCGTTCTATGAGCTCAATAGCGCGTGTCGGCGGGCGCTCCGGAATGTGCATTACGACACGTCTGCAAGCCCCCTCCTGTATGCGCCGCGCGTCTTCCGTGCGGTTGTGGACGCCGTAGGGCCGGAAAAAATCCTGTTCGGCTCAGACTATCCGTTGCGCCTGTATCCGCGCAAGGACCCCGAGTGTTCGTTTGCGCGCTTCCTGGACGAAGTGCGGGGCTCCGGGCTGACGGACTCCGAGCTTTCCCTGATTCTCCACGAAAACGCCCGCCGCCTGCTGCGCCTACCTTGTCCCCATGGACCTTGAGACTCAACGAGCCCTGATTGCCCATCTGGAAAGCCACCTTACGCCCGAGCGCAGGCAGCGCCTCGATGCCGTGCTCGCGGAGCGCACCCGGTATATCACGCTCGTACTCGAGGACATCTTCCAGTTCCACAACGCCTCGGCCACGGTTCGCACCTGCGACTGCCTCGGCGTCCAGGACCTCCATGTCATCGAAAACCGCAATACTTTCGGGCAGAAAATCTACAAGGACCAGAACGTGGCGATGGGGGCAAACAAGTGGCTCACGCTCCACCGGTATGGACCACCCCCGCTCGAATGGAAGGCCGGCGACAATGGCCTCATGCCCAACACGGTGGCCTGCTTTGACGCGCTGCGCGCCCGCGGCTACCGCATAGTTGCCACGACTTTGCGGGAGGACGCCGTTGACCTCGCCGAGGTGCCGACGGATCGCCCGATCGCGCTGCTCGTGGGGAACGAAAAGCTTGGGCTGTCGGAGACCGCGCACAAGGGCGCCGACTTGGCCGTAAAATTGCCGCTCCTTGGGTTTACACAGAGCTATAACCTATCCGTCTGCGCCGCACTTTGCCTTCACGACCTCGTCCGGCGCGTGCGTTCTACGGGCAACGCCTGGCGTATGCCGGAAGCCGAGAAGACGGCCCTGAAACTCCATTGGCTGCGAGATACCACCCCCGGCGCCGCCGCGCTCGAAGAAGCTTTCCTCGCGGGAACGGTCACTTAAGGGCATCGCCCCTGGCCGTTATCCGCACCATACCGGGCCTCCCTCTGCGCCCAGCGGATTATTTCCCGTGCCGGGTGGGTGGGGGCTGGCGTGCGTACAGAAAAATTCCCCGCCTGCCGCGGCGTGTTAAATTAGGAGTACAGGGCTCGCAGGGGCCCGCGGCAGGCGAGGACGGGGGGTAGGGCGTTATACGGACGGGCGTGTCCGTAGGTCTGAGCAAATCAAAGGCGTGGCCTGGTGGCAAGCCTAAGTGCGGCAGGAATTGAGAAGAAAAGGTAAAAAGGTCTGGGGTAAGCCGCTACTGGCGGGCTCGGATCGCGGTTGCTGGCTTCAACACCCGAGGTCCGGCCCGGCAAAGGGGGAGGCAAAAATGGGCTTTCCCTGAAGGGGGAGAGTGCGCACAATGCGCCGCTTTCAAACACAGACATAATATGGCAACCGCACTTCTTTTCTCCGGGCAAGGCGCACAAAAGGTCGGCATGGGCCGATCCCTGTATGACAACGCGCCGGCCGCGCGCGCTTTGTATGATCAGGCGAACGAGATCCTCGGTTACGATTTCAAGAAGGTCTGCTTTGAAGGCCCCGAGGACACGCTTACGGAAACGCGCGTTTGCCAGCCCGCCCTGTATGTCCACGGCTACGCCGTCTACACGCTCCTGCGTGACGCCGGGAAGCTTGGCGAGGTGAAGGCGGCCGCAGGCTTGAGCCTGGGTGAGCTCACCGCTCTTGCGACGGCTGAGGTTTTTGACTTCGCGACGGGCCTCAAGGTCGTCGCCGAACGTGGCCGCCTGATGCAGGTGGCGTGCGAGACGACGAAGGGCACGATGGCGAGCATCATCGGTGGCGAAAAGGCTGCCGTTGAGGCGCTGTGCAAGGAATTCGACGTTGATATGGGCAACCTCAACTGCCCCGGCCAAATCGTGATTTCCGGCGAAAAGACGAAGGTGGACGCGGCTGTCGAGAAGGCCAAGGGCATGGGCTTCAAGATGGTGGTTCCCCTGAAGGTTGCGGGCGCCTATCACAGCCGCCTGATGGCTTCCGCAGCGCGGGATTTCGAGGCGTTCCTCAAGAACGTGCCGTTCAACGCTCCGAAATTCACGGTTTTCACGAACGTGACGGGCCAGGCCGTGAAGACGCCGGACGAGATCAAGGCAATGCTGGTGAAGCAGGTGGTGTCGCCGGTCCGCTGGGAAGACTGCATGCGTTCCGCGGCGGCGCTTGGTATCGACCAGTATTTCGAGTGCGGTATGGGCGGCGTGATCGCCGGTCTCGCCAAGCGCACAGACAAGGCGTGGAAGGTGACGTCTGTCGCCGAATACGCGGAGCTCGGCCTGTAACCACGCACGGCGTGGGCCGATCCTGTTAGGCTTCATGTAAGAAGCCTGTCGCTGCGCTTATCCGCGGGGCAGGGAGCATCCCTGCTTCAAGTTGGGCTTCCGCCGACGCTGCGGCGAGCGTGAGCGCCCCATCCTCGCGTTGGCGTGGGCCGATTCTTTTCGGCCTGCGCGACTGCGGTGGGCTTGGAGCTGCGAGTACCGGTCGGCGGTAAGCACGCTGCGCGATAGGGGGCCAAACGGGGCTGCCGCTGGTTTGCCTCTCATCTCCGTAGGGCGAATGGGAGTTTTGTGGGGGGACTACTGCCCGGGCTTTGGCCGCGGGGCGGCATTGCGCTTATGCTCCCGCGCGTACACATTTTGACTTGGCCAAGAGGCCTCGCGCATGGACATCACCCAACCGATTTGTGGCTTATGGATCAGCCCTGAGGGCGAGGCTTGCGTATCCGTGGCAGAGCTTGGCGGGGGCAGGCGTGAGCTGCGGGAGCCGGGCTTCCTGCCCTTCCTTTGGGCGTCGGCGCCGCCCCCTGCGGATGCCCCCGGCCAGCCCGAAGCCGTCCGCCTCGCGGGGGAAGGTGCCCTCACTTACGCTTATACTTTTCCAAATCCCGCCGGGTTTCGGGAATACCTGGCAGCGAAGCCCGCAGGGGTTGAGTCGGATGCCTTGCGCACGCTTGAACACCAGTGGCTGCTGCGTGCGGGGCGCCGGCTCTTCGGCGACCTCCTGTTCCGGGACCTCCGGCGCTGTCAGCTCGACATCGAGACGTATTGCTCGGTCGAGGACGGGTTTTGCGATCCGCGCCGGGCTGAGGACCGTCTTCTGGCAATCGGTATGCAGGGGCGCGAGCTGCACCTGCTGACGTTGGAGGAGCTGTCCGACGATGCGGAACGGGCGTTGCTCCTGCGGTTCAACGCGGTGCTTCAGGAGGAAGACCCGGACATCCTGGAAGGCCACAACCTGTTTAAGTTCGACCTCGATTACCTGCGTCAGCGCGCGCGCCGTCTCAAGGTGCCAATGGACTGGGGGCGCTTTGGGCAGAAGGCCGCGTTCCGGCCAAGCCGCCTGCGTGTGGCCGAGCGTTGGATAGATTTCCCGCGGTGCGACCTGCCCGGACGCGCGGTCTTTGACACCTACCTCATGGTGCAACTTTACGACATTGCCGGCCGCGAGCTCCCGTCGTACGGCCTAAAACAGGTCGCCGTTCACCTCGGCATCACGGACCCCGCAGCGCAGGCGCGCACTTACCTGACAGGGCGGGGTATTCAGGAGGCGTTCTTCAAGGACCGTGACACGTTTCTCGCCTACCTGCGGGATGATTTGCGGGAGACGCGCGGGATTGCGGACCTGTTGCTGCCGACTTACGTGGCGCAGGCGCGCAACTTTCCCATGCTGCTGCAGGAGATTTCACTGCGGGGAACGGCGCACAAAGTGGAGCTCGTGCTGTTGGAGAAATACTGTGCGGTGGCCCACAGTCTGCCGGCGCCCGCGCAGGTTGCGCCGTATGAGGGCGCGTTCACGCGCAGCTTCAGGACGGGCGTGTTCAGGCACGTCCTGCACTTTGACGTGGCGTCCCTTTACCCGAGCCTCCTCCTCCTGATCGACCGGAATCCTGCACCCGACACCTTGGGGATCTTCCTGCCGCTTTTGCGGGGACTTCGTGAGGACCGCCTCCGGTACAAGGCGCTTGCCCGAACGGCGGCGGGCGAGGACGAGCGCCGGGAGGCTCAGGCACGGCAGCAGAGTTTCAAAATTTTGATAAACTCGTTTTACGGCTATCTGGGTTTTTCGGGGGCCCGGTTTGCGGATGGCGCGCTCGCCGCCGAAGTCACCGCGCGGGGTCGGCAACTGCTTCAGGACCTGATCGGCGCGTTCGAGGCCGAGGGCTGCGCGATCCTCGAGGCCGATACGGACGGCATTTACCTGTCGTCCGAGGCGTACTTTGAAAAGCCCGACGCGCTGCTGGAGAAGGTGGCCCGCGTGCTGCCCTCGGGCATCGAACTAGAATTTGATGGCCGATATGAGGCGATGCTTTGCTACAAGGCCAAAAATTATGCCCTGTACGACGGCAAGGAAATCACGATCAAGGGCTCTGCCCTACGGTCGCGCGGCACGGAGCCGTTCCTGAAGGAACTGACCGACGCACTGATCATGAACCTGCTTGGCGCGGCAAAAGAGGGCCCGGATGCTCTCGTCGAGCGCACGCGCAGCGCCGTACTGAGCGGGAAATTCCCGGTCGACCGCCTTGTGCGCAGTGAGTTCCTGAGCCAGAGCCCGGAGACGTACACGAAGGGGCTGGAGATGGGCGATCAGGTGCGGCGACCGGCGCTGGAAGCGGCGCTGCGGCTGGAACGTCCGCTGCGTATGGGGGAGCAGGTGGCCTTTTATATCGCGTGCGGCGACAAGGTGCGGGGGACGGCTGACTGGCAGCGGGCGTGGCCCTACGAGCCGGGTCTGTGCGGGCCGCCTTACGACCCGACGTATTACGCGAAGAAGCTCGACGATTGGCTCAAACGTTACGGCGAGTTCTTCCTGCCGAAATCCCAGCGCCCGGAACAGATCGAGCTATTTTGAGGCGCGGGTGGCCTGTTTCAGCAGTAGAAGCCGCCGCCAAGGAGGACGGTGCCGTCATAGAGGGCGCAGACCTGTCCCGGGGCGAGAGCGCGCTGTGCCTGGGCGAACGTGATGGTCGCGGTGCCCTCGGGGCCTGGCTCGAAATGGAGCTGCTGGGCGGGGTCGCGGTATCGGGGGCGCGAGAGCAATTCGCGCGCTTCGGTGACGGGCTGGTTTACCCAGCTCAGGCCGCGGAGCAGGAAGCGGCGTTCGTAGAGGCCGGGCGCGTCGGGGGCCTCGAATGCGACGATAAGCCGGTTCGTTGCGAAATCTTTCTTCACCACCACGTAACGCTCAAAGTCTTTGTTGGAAGGCACGCCGAGTCCCTTGCGTTGGCCGAGCGTGAAACGGTGGAGCCCCTTGTGCTCGCCCACAACGCGGCCGGCCGTGTTCACGATTTGCCCGGCGCGGTCAGGGATGTGCTTTTCCAGAAAGTCGTTGATGCGGATTTTGCCGAGGAAGCAGATGCCCTGGCTGTCCTTCTTCTGGGCCACCGGCAGCCCATAGCGCGAGGCAAGGGCGCGGACTTCGGGCTTTAGCAGGCCACCGACGGGGAAGAGGGCGCGGCGCAGTTGCTCCTGGCGGACAAGGGCGAGGAAGTACGACTGGTCCTTGTTCGGGTCTGCGCCCTCAAGGATGTCCGCGGAGCCGTCGGGGTTATCGCGGCGCTGGCAGTAGTGGCCCGTGGCGACGAAATCGAACCCTTCCTTGCGGGCGATCTCAAGGAACACGCCGAATTTCATCTCGCGGTTGCACATGACGTCCGGGTTTGGCGTGCGGCCAGAGGCGTAACCGTCGAGCATGTACTCGACCACTTTCTCCCGGTACTCGCGGATCAGGTTGACGACGCGGAAGGGGATTCCAAGCGCCGTGGCGACGGCCTGGGCGTCCGTAATGTCCTGCTGCCATGGGCAGTCGCCAAAGACGTCGATGCCTTCCTCGTTCATCCACGTCTTCATGTATGCCGCAGCGACCTCGTGCCCCGCCTGGCAAAGGCGCAGCGCGGCAACGGCGCTGTCCACGCCCCCGGAAAGTCCTACGAGTATACGAGCCATGGTTTCATGCCCCCCAACGAGCCCCTGGGCAAATCCCGCGCCCCTGTTTCCGGTTCTCCTTCGGTGATTTAGACTTGCGGGACGGCGGGCGGTCCCCCACCAAAGGAAAGCGGGGGTTTTTGTCAATCTCCCGCACATTTCGTCATGCCGGAGCGAAAGATTCTCGAAGCCCACTGGGAGACCCGCGAACGCGGCGTCGTCATGCTGTCGCGCGACTGGCACGATGCCGAGCACCTGCCGCCGTTGTTCATCAACCCGGGCACAGGGCCGCAGCCGCTCAAGCTCTTGCGTCGCGTCTCGCCGCTGCTCTGGGGGCGCCGTTCCGGCTATTGCATCAACGGCAACGAATTGGCCTTTGTGCTCTGGCCCGCCTACTACGGGAATCTGGACTGGGACGACGAGCGGATCTACGTCGCTGGCGAGTTCAACGGGTGGGGGAAGGCCGTGGGGCAACCGGCCTGGCTGATGAAGCGCGAGATCCACGACGGGCAAGGGTGCCTCGTCCTGCGCGTGCACAAGGACACGGTGTTCCGGGGGCGCCCGGTGCAGTTCAAGTTCGTCACCGAGCTGGGCCGCTGGCAGGAAGTGCCGATTTCCGCGCCGAACCGCATCATCAATCCGGACGGCTGCGCGAACCTTGAGGTGCAGCACGATCGCACGGGCAACCACGTCTTCCATTTCTGGCCTGAAGAGCCGCACCCGATCCAGCGCAAGGAGACGCTGTTGTGGAAAGACCACGTGGTGCAGGAGAGCTGCTCCATCGCCTACGGTGAGATGCTCCTCGCGCTCAAGAGCGACCTCCCCCTGGGCGTGTACGTGGAAGACGGCAAGACCACGTTCCGGCTGTTTGCACCGCGTGCCCGGAAGGTGCAGGCGCGCGTGATGCCGCATCCGGACCACAAGGACCCGATGGCCGTGGACCTGAAGCTGCGGGACGACACGGTCTGGGAAGCGACGGTGAACGCCAACCTCGCGGGGCACTTTTATTTTTATTCGGTGGATGGCGAGAATCAGGACGCGTTCAGCCACTTTGACTCCAAGTTCCGCGTTCTGGACCCGTACGCCATAGCCGTACTCGGCAGGTTTGGCCCCGGCATCATTGTTGACCGCAAGAAGATCAAGCTGCCGGAGGAGCAGTTCACGCCTCCGTTCTGGCATGACCTCGTCATTCTGGAAGCGCACGTGCGCGACCTGATCGCCAAGGCGCCCGTGAACCTGAGCGATCAGGACCGGCGCGGGTTCCGCGGCCTCGCCCAATGGTTGCGGCAGGAGGACTGCTATTTGCGGCGGCTTGGCGTGAATGCGGTGGAGCTCCAGCCCATCCAGGAATTCGATTGCGAGCGCCCGGACGAGTACCACTGGGGCTACATGACGGTGAATTACTTTTCGCCGGCCAGCGCGTATTCCCGGGACCCGTTCCACGCCTCGCAGATTGAGGACTTCCAGGACCTCGTCTCGGCGTTCCACGAGGCCAACCTCGCGGTCATCCTCGACGTCGTCTACAACCACGTGGGCGAGCCGGCCCACCTGCTGTTTGTTGACAAGTACTATTATTTCCAGACGGACAACGCGGGCAAGCTGTCCAACTGGAGCGGTTGCGGGAACGACCTGCGAACCGACACGCCAATGGGCACACGGCTGATCATCGACAGCCTCGTGCACCTCGTGAAGACGTACGATGTGGACGGCTTCCGCTTCGACCTCGCCGACCTCGTGGGTCTGGCCGTGCTGCGCGAAATCGAGATCGCGCTGAAGGCGGTGAAGCCAAGCATCATCCTCATTGCGGAGCCCTGGAGCTTCCGCGGGCACATCGGCCACGCCTTGCGCCACACCGGCTTTGCATCCTGGAACGACGGTTTCCGCGAGTTCCTGTTCCAATACGTGCTCGGGCACGGCAACCAGGACGGCCTCAAATACTTTGTTTCCGGTTCGCCGCATTACTATGCGTCGTGGCCGGCGCAGACGATCAACTACACCGAGTCGCACGACGACTATTGCTGGCTCGACCGCATCACGGAGAACGCGAACCACAATGGCATGCATCCGACGGCTAACGACATCCGACGGACCCACCTGATGCTCAGCCTGCTGATGGTCTCCGTGGGGGTGCCGATGCTCTCGGCTGGACAGGATTTCCTGCGGAGCAAGGCCGGCGTCCACAACACCTACAAGCGCGGCGACCTTAACGCGCTGGAATACCACCGGATCGCGCAGTTCCCTGGCACGAACGAGTATTTCCGCCATTGGGTACGTTTCCGCTCCTCCGAGCTGGGGAAGGTGTTCCGGTTGCACACGCGGCAGGGGAACGGCTACATCCAGTTCTACGGGGCGCACGGTTGCTCGTCCATGGCGATGATCTTCAATGCCGACCGCAGCAATGGCCAGCGGCGCGTGGTGTTCGCGATCAACCCGCACTTCGAGGAGACCTCCATCGGCGTGCCGGGCGACTTGAAGCCGTCGACGTTTGTGCAGCTTGCCGACCAGGAACGCTTCCACATGTCGGGCCTCGACGCCGCGTATTCTCCGTGGAAGGAAGGCCGCATCTATCTGGCGCCCATGAGCTGCGGGCTGTGGGTAGAGAAGGAACAGGAGCCCGCTGCCAAGTAGGCGCGTCCCTCAAGCCCGCGCCCTGGTGCCGAAGGTCTGTATGGACCTTCGGCACTTTCCGTTTTAAGAGTATTTGTTATCGGCGCACCGGCCTTTGGTGAACGGGCGCCGGCACGGCTGGACACGGCATTGCGCGAGGTGGTTCTACGGCAAATGCTCTTGCAAGGGAGCAGGCTTTTTGAAAAGTCCCAACCATCATGTCTGAGGATACCGGCAAGATCGATATCGACTACGTTGCCAACCTCGCTCGCATCGCCCTTACCGCAGAGGAAAAGGCGAAGTTTGCGGCCCAACTCGGCGACGTCCTCGCGTACTTCCAGAAGATCAACGCCGTCGATGTTTCCGGCGTCGAACCGATGGCCCATGCGTTCCCCGTTTACAACGTGTGGGAGCCCGACCTTGCGGGACCGACGCTGACCACGGAGCAGGCGCTGGCAAACGCTCCGCTGAAACGGGACTCCCAGATCGTTGTCCCGAAGGTTGTCGACGACGCCTAAGAGCCCTCCCTCCCACCAAATCCATTTTCCCCGTATGGCGGACGAACTTTTCCAGAAGAGCGCGACCGAACTCGCCGGCCTGCTTGAGGCCCGCAAGACTTCGTCGGTCGAGATTACGCAGGCATTTATCAACCGCACCAGGCAGGTGGAGCCGAAGGTGAAGGCTTTCTTGCATTGGGACGAAGCGGACGCCCTCGCCCAGGCCAAGGCTTCCGATGAGCGCCGCGCCCGCGGCGACATCTGGAGCGCCCTGGACGGCATCCCGGTCGGTGTGAAGGACGTCATTGCGGTAAAGGGCCAGCCCCTGACCTGTGCTTCCAAGATTCTCAAGACGTTTGTCTCGCCGTACGACGCGACCGTCACGGAGCGGATGAAGTCCGCCGGTGCGGTCCTGTGGGGCCGGCTGAACATGGACGAGTTCGCGATGGGCTCTTCCACGGAAAATTCGGCCTATCAGGTGACGGCGAACCCGTGGGATCTTGAGCGTATCCCGGGGGGCTCCAGCGGCGGCAGCGCGGCCTGCGTCGCGGCCGGTGAGGCTCCGTTGGCATTCGGCAGCGACACGGGCGGGTCCATCCGCCAGCCCGCAGCCCTGTGCGGCATCGTCGGGCTCAAGCCCACCTACGGTCTCGTCAGCCGCTACGGTCTCGTGGCCTTTGCGTCTTCGCTGGACCAGATCGGCCCGATGACGCGCACGGTGGGGGACGCCGCGCTGTTCCTCCAACACATCGCTGGGCACGACCACCGCGACTCGACGTCCCTGCGCACGAAAGTTCCGGACTACCGGAAGGAGCTCGAAAAGCGCAAGGGGCCGTGGAAGCTGGGCGTCCCGAAGGAGTATTTCGGCGAAGGGCTCGACCCGGAAGTCGGCGCGGCTGTGCAGGCGGCGATCGACGGCTACAAAAAGGCGGGCTGCGAAATCAAGGAAGTCTCCTTGCCGCACACGCACCTCGCGGTGCCCGTGTATTACATCATCGCGACCGCTGAAGCCTCGTCGAACCTCGCCCGGTACGACGGCATCCGGTACGGCCACCGGGCTCAGGAGTTCAAGGACGGCATCGACCTGTATTTCCAGACCCGCGCACAGGGCTTCGGCCCCGAAGTGAAGCGGCGCATCATCCTGGGCACCTACGTGCTCAGCAGCGGCTACTACGACGCCTACTACCTGCGCGCCCAGAAAGTCCGCACGCTCATCCGGCAGGACTTCATGAACGCCTTCGAGGAAGTTGACGCGCTGCTCACGCCCACCGCGCCGACGCCCGCGTTCAAGCGTGGGGAGAAGACGGCTGACCCGCTCGCGATGTACCTGAGCGACATCTACACAATCTCCGTCAACCTTGCCGGTCTGCCGGGCATCTCGCTCCCCTGCGAGTTTTCGAAGAACGGGTTGCCGATCGGCTTGCAGGTCATTGGCAAACCCTTTGAGGAAGCTGACCTCCTCGCGATCGCCCGCAGCCACGAGGCCCGCTGCGACCTTTCCGGCCGCCACCCGGCCCTCTAAACCCGGCCAGACACCGAACACCAATCCGCACCTTCTGCCATGGAATTCGAAGCCGTCATCGGCCTGGAAGTTCACGTCCAGCTTAAGACTCAGTCCAAGATGTTCACGCGCGCGCCGTACCGCTACGGTGAGCCGCCGAACACGCTCGTCGACCCGGTGGTCATGGGCCTTCCGGGCGTGCTTCCCGTGATGAACGAGGAAGCGATCCGCAAGAGCATCAAGGTCGGCCTGATGTTTGGCTGCAAGATCGCGAACATCTGCAAGTGGGACCGCAAAAACTACTTCTACCCGGACAATCCGAAGAACTACCAGATCTCGCAGTACGACCAGCCGATCTGCCTGGACGGCGCGGTTGAAATCGAGATGCCCGGCTCGTCGCGCAACGTGATGGGCGAGCACCGTTTCGTGCACCTGACCCGCATCCACCTGGAGGAGGACGTGGGCAAACTCATGCACTACGGCACGGACAGCGTGGTGGACTACAACCGGGCGGGCACCCCGCTGATCGAGATTGTCACGGAGCCCGACCTGCACAGCGCGGAAGAGGTCTTCGCGTACCTCACGTCGTTGCGCACGCACATGGTGTATGCTGGCATCTCCGATTGCGACATGGAGAAGGGGCAGCTCCGCTGTGACGCCAATGTGTCCGTCCGGCCCAAGGGCTCGGAGAAGCTGGGCACCAAGGTTGAGATCAAGAACATGAACTCGATCTCCGGCGTCCGCAACGGCGTGGAGTATGAGATCAAGCGCCAGATTGCGGCCATCCAGCGCGGCGAACGCATTGTGCAGGAAACGCGCCGCTGGAACGCGGAGCAGGGAATCACGACATCCATGCGCAGCAAGGAGCAGGCGCATGATTACCGCTACTTCCCGGACCCCGACCTGATGCCCGTCAACATCTCGAAGACCATGCTCAGCGAGATTGGCTCAGAGGTCCCGGAACTGCCGTTCGACAAGCAGCGCCGCTTCATGGAGCGCTACGAGCTGCCCTACACGGTCACGTCCGTAATCTGCCCGGACAAGGGACTGAGCGATTATTTCGAGGCTGCAATCAAGCTTCACGACAACCCGAAGGCCATCGCCAACTACGTCGCCAATGACCTCCTCCGCGAGCTCTCGGCCGCTGGCGCGCATGGTGAGGGCGCCTTGCCGCTGGACCAGTGCAAGGTGAAGCCCGAGCACATTGCGGGTCTGGTGAAGCTCGTGGACGCGAACACGATTTCCAAGCAGATCGCCAAAGACGTCTTCATGGAGATGTTCAAGACCGGCGACGCACCGGAAGCCATCGTGGACCGCAAGGGCCTCAAGACGACCTCCGATACGGGCGAGCTTGAAGCGATCTGCGCCGGAGTGATCGCGGGCAACCCGAAGGCCGTCGAGCAGTTCAAGGGCGGCAAGGACAACGCGATCAATGCGCTGAAAGGCGGCGTGATGAAGGAGACGAAGGGGCAGGCGAACCCACAGGTTGTCGACCAGGTCCTGCGCAAGCTGCTCAGCCAGTAAGCACCTCATTAAAGGTGCCCGCAGAAACCGCCCTTGGCCGAGTGCCAGGGCGGTTTCTTGTTTTCAGGAAGGGGAGGGTCCCGCGTTGCAGCTTAAGGACGGGCTGCTGAAGGCCGAGAAAGAAGGAACTGCGGCCTTTGCAGGGCCTGGAGCACATTCGGTTCAAGTTGTCGCTTACGCATGAGCCGTGGCGAGCGTGGCCCCCCATCTTCGCGTCGGCGCGGGCGAAAGAGTGATCTCAGTAGGTCTGCGACATATTAAGGCAGAAGTGCTCTAGAGATGCTACCTTTCTGGCAGCAGGTTCGGCTGCAATATCAAGAGGGACTACATTCCATGAAGAAGACGCTTCTCGTAACCGGTACGGCGTGGTTGATGGCAGTCGTGGCGAGCATGGCCGCGGCGGATACGTGGGTCGTTGATCCCGTCCACTCGGGCGTGGCCTTCAAGATCAGAAACTTTTTCAGCAAAGTTCCCGGCCACTTCAGCGACTTCAAAGGCAGCATCGTCTATGACCCGGAGAAACCGGAACTCAGCCGGGCGGAAGCCGTCATTCAGGTCAGCAGCATCGACACGGACAACAAGAAGCGGGACGACCATCTGCGCTCCCCCGATTTCTTCGATGCTGCCAAAAACCCGGCCATCGTTTTCACAAGTACGGCGTGGCGGAAAACGGGCGATAACCAGTTCGAAGTCGCCGGAAACCTTACAATGTTGGGAAAGACAAAGCCCATTACGCTAAAGGTAACGTTGCTTGGCGTTGGGCCGGGCCGCCAAGGCTCGGTTGTGTCCGGCTGGGAAGCCACGGGCACGCTGAAACGCAGCGATTGGGGAATGACGGCGGGCTTACCCGCTGTCAGCGACGAGGTAGATCTGAACATAGACGTGCAGGCGATCAGACAGTAGCGCAAGAGAGGCAATACCCGCGTCCTGGCTGGTTTTGACCAGGGCGGGATTTTATGACGGGCGTGTTCCGCTTTTTTGTGAAGGCGTGAGATCACCGCTTCCTGTTGAACCCGAGTCGTTTGGGGCACCTGGTGCAACAGGTCCGCGGAGAGGTTGCGCCCTCAGGCAACGGTTTGGCGTGCAAATTGCATCGACGGCGGTTGCACCTCCCGTCCATGCAGTTGCTGTCCAAAACTATCCGCAGTCTGGCTTCCGGCCTGAACAGGGCACGCTCCAGGTTCGCGGAAAGTGAACCGGTCGGCCTGGTTGGCGAACATCTGCCTGTTCTTGGCATGGATTTCCCTGAGCGGACTTCGTCTTTCGAGACCGACAGCCAAGGGAGTCGGGCCTTGGAAAGCATAGCCCGGGCCGCCGTTGCTCTGTGCGAGCTTGCGCCACGCCTCGCGGAGGCGTCGAAGCGCATGGAGCAGCAAGCACAAAGCCAGGTCGAGACCGCGGAACGGCTTGCCGCGATGACGACACAAATCCGCGGCGCACTTGAAGGCGCGATGGGCGCTTTGGCGGGTTCCTCTGGAGAGGCCGGAAAAGCGGTGGAGGGCATCAAGCAGGTGGCCGACACGACGAAAATCCTCGCGATAAACGCCAGCATCGAGGCCGCGAGGGCAGGGGACTCCGGGCGCTCCTTCGCCGTCGTGGCGTCGGAGGTGCAAAAGCTTGCCCAGCATACCGCCGGCGCGACCGGACAGGTCTTTCAGAGTCTTGGCGCGATCCGGCGTAACGTCACCGACATCGCCTTGCTGGTGGATGGGGCTGAAAATACGGGAGCAGGCAAGGAGGACGCGTTCAACGTACGGCGGGTGACTGAATCGATCCAGAACGTGGCCGAGATCGCCGAAAAGCAGTTTGAAGGCGTCCACGAGGTTCGTGGTATGAGTGAACAAGCCCGCGCCCTTAGCGAGGAACTCCTGAAGGCCGTGGGCTGCTTCCGGTTTGCCGCCCATGAATCCGGTAAACGCGCCGTAGCGGAGCTGGCGGAAGATGCGGAGTTGCGTAGCCTCAAGCCCGGAAGCCTTGAGCGGGTAATGGAGCGCTTTCTCCGGAAATACTCCTTTTTTGAGCTCCTGTACATAACGGACGCGAAGGGGCGCCAAATCAGCGCGAACCTGTCCCTGGAAGGCGACCTTATTAAAGCGGACGACGCCGTGCGCGGCACAGACTGGTCTCAACGACCCTGGTTTCAGCGCGCGCTCGAGACGGGCGAGCCGTACGTGTCTGACCTCTACGTGTCCTCGGCTACGAACGCGTACTGTTTTACGATTTCCGACGCGCTCCGAGGCGACGACGGCGAGCCGCGGGCGGTTATTGGGGCAGACGTCAACTTCTCGCGGCTGCTCCAGCGTTAAGGGTTTCGAGAACAACCGGGAACGCCGTTCCCGGAAAAGGGGAGCGCGCAGGGCGCGAAAGACAGCAGGGGAGCCTGCGACCGCTTTCGCAACCTGCTGAATTTCCGGTTGTATGCTGCTGGGCAACCCCTTATGCTAGCGGCGATTCGATTTTCCCTTGCAGCAGATCGCTCACCTCCGCTGCGATAACCAGTTTCCTCCCACACTCATGCGCAAGTCTACCGCTTTCGCCACACTGGGCGCTGTTTCTCTCGTCTGTCCCGTCATCGCTGCCGAAGGCCCCGTGCCGCTCACTGAAGCCATGATCACACAGGTTGTGAATCAGGTTGAGGTAATACCCGGCGGCAACGGTCAGCCCACGCCAGCACAGATGGATTCCCTGTTCCGGGCTCCGGACATGCTGAAAACCGGGCGCAAGTCCCGCGCCCAGTTGACCGCGCCGGACGGCACTGTCGCCCGTATCGGTTCCAACACGGTCTTTGCGTTTGAAAACCAGGGGCGCACGCTCAACCTGCAACAGGGGTCGGTGCTGTTTAACTCTCCTGCCGGCAAAGGCGGCGGGACGATTGTGACCGCGTCGGCCTCGGCGTCGGTGCTCGGCACCACGCTCATCGTGGCGGCCACGGCTGACGGCGGGTTCAAGGTGCTTGTGCTGGAAGGCAAGGCACGCGTGGACTTTGCGAGCGGCCAGAGCCAGATACTCAACGCCGGCCAGATGACGTTCGTGCTCCCCCAGAGCCAGCAAAAGCAGGAGGAAGCCAAGGGCGGCGAAGCGAAAGGTGGGGAAGGAAAGGCGGAGGGCAAGGTAGCCGAAGGCAAAGGGACGGAAGGTGCTAAAGCGGAAGGTGAGAAACAAGGACCGTCCACGGCAGCCGCTCCTGCCCAACCGAAGGCTGAAGGAGAGCGCACAACTACGGCCGCAACAACCGCTGCGCCCGCGGCAACCACAACGCCCGCGGCAGCCGCTCCCACGGTGGCTGAGCTTCCGGTCGGGCGCCCGGGCCCCGTCATCAACTTTGATTTGGGCGCACAAGCCAAGACCTCTAATCTGGTCAATGGCTTTACGGCGCCGCTGCCATCGTTGCCGAAGGTCGAAGCCGCGGTTGTCCAGCAGCGTGAAAACACGAACCTGTTGGCGCCAGACAGACCGGTGCTCATCCTGGGGGCGGCGTCTGAAGACAACATCACGGTGGCCGATGCGAGCATGGTGACCGCCGCACTTGACGCTACCAAGACGGTCCAAGACCCGATTGACCGGGCGCTCGCAACGTCTGTCGTTGTGAACGGACCCACGAGCATCCCCTCGTCCAACATTTTCACGACCCCGACCGCGCTCTCGGCGGACCGGCTGGGCATTCCGGCGAGTCTGATGTCCCCGGATGACGACCTGGGCCAGTTCATTGGCGTCATCGCGGGTTCTATCACGTTCGACACGCCACATGTGGATCTGACGGCGGCATCGTCTCTGCCTTACTTCCATTTCCTGGGGACTCAGATGGCGTTTCGCCAATGCGCGACGTTTGACGCCTATGGGTCGACGCAAAAAGTTGGGTTGTATGCAAAACAGTTGACGCTACCTGCAGGTACGAACCTGACCGCGGTTTTCCACAACCCGACGGGCATTACGCGGTTCACGTTGCAAGCCCTAAACACCGTTGTGCTTGATGGCGGCAGCATGACGAACCCGACAGGCACGGTTGAAGTAAGCTCCGGGCTCAATGACTTTGGGCTGAAGAATGCCGCATGCATTGAAGGCGGCTTCCTGAACTCGGGGACGTCGGGCGACGTTTGGGTCTCAGCGGAATCCGGGTTGTTCACGATCGCCGATTCGGCCGTGCTGCGCTCGCAGAATGGCACCGTAACCGTTTCCGCAAGCCGGGTGGATGGTTCCGGGGGTAAGCTGGAGAGCATCCGCACGATTGTTGGAGGGAACTCCGCAATCAGCGTAAAGGGTTCCAATTCGCTGAGCCTTCAGGATACCGGACTATACGCCTACCGCGTGTTTTTGAACTCGAGCGGAGATATTTTCGTCAAGAACCCGAGCCTGAGTCCGTCGATGGGAGACTTCTCGATTTCAAGCTCGGGCGGCAAGACCACGCTGATATCCACCTCGATCTCAGCTCCAAACCTGGTCATGAACGTGCAGGGAGCCAACGTTGTCGCGAACGGTGTTGGGTTCTACGGGTACAACCAGAAGGTGAACATCGGCTCTCCCACGACGACGACGACGAACGTCAATTACGTCGGATTGGGTTCGAGCACGGAACTGAACGTTGGGAGCGGTTCCGTCACGACAGTCGCGAACCTGGACACGTCGAACGCCTATAAGGTGGGAATCTACGGGCCCACCACGGTGATGAACAACATCACGATACCGGGGGCCACGACCGTTCGTGCGAATGCCACGGATTCGATTACCGCGAGCACCATGAATGTTAACGGCGGTTCGACCATCGAACTGACGTCCCGGGTGATTTCGGTGGACAGCCTCACGGTTTCGGCCACGGGCTCGGTGCTCAAGATGTTCGGGACGAACCAGGCGACGCTGACCAACCTCAGCGCGACATCGACAATGGACGTCTCGATGTCGGCACGCACGATCACGCTCCAGAACGTAAGCTTCCAGAGCGGGTCCACGGTCAACTTCACGTGTCAGACGGGCATGCTCGCGGCCAACCCGAACACGGGCGCATCGGTCGTTCCGGGCCACGTCAACTTCGTCAACAACGTGAATTACGGTGGCTCGCCGGCGCAGTTCTTTGTGCCCGTAAGCCAAGGTGGCCAACACGTTGGCACGGGAGCGCCCATAAACATCACCTCCGGTTCCTTCTAACTTACTTGGTTCGGTAAATGAATTCCCTTCCCCGAATGATCCTTTGCGGGCTCGCCGTCGCCGGGACGGCCGGCGCCTGCCTTGCCCAGACCACGCCGCCGCAGCGCGCGATCGAAGAGACGGACATGGCGTCGCGCCTTGCCGCCCCGCAGTCGCCCCTGAAGAAACCGGATGGCGTCCGTGTGGTCCCCCAATTGCTGGAAGACGAACTGGAGGACATTGGTCCCCAGTACCTCCTGCTCGAGAAACCACGCCACAAATGGTTCCAGCTGATTTTGGACGGCCAAGCGTATCACACGACAAATGCCATCCTTTCCGAGTCAAACCACAAGGAAGGCAATGTGAGCGTAAGCACGGTGCAGCCTACCGTCGTGTCTCCGGCGTTCGACGTGCTCGGTGGTGCCGCGCAGGCGAAAGCCGGCTTCCGGTGGCAGATGTTCCGCTACGGCATGTGGGCTGGCAGTGATGATATCCCGACCGGCGGCACGCAGGCGCTCGATACCAATGACTTCAACGCCTACACGCCATTTGGAGAGGTGAACTGGCAGCGTGAGGAATGGCTTGCGTCCGCGGGGTATCGCTACGCCAACCTCCAGGGACGCTCCAGCAACCAGACGTTTTACGACGAGCACGTTCCCTACTGGATGTTCGGGCGGCAATTCGCCCTTACGGACTCGCTGCAGTTACTGGTGCAATACGATGGCGCGTTCCGGTTCACGGATACGGATTCCGGCTCGCTGCCGGTGAATCTGCGGCCCACGGACTCGATAAACGACCGCACGGACCAGGCCGCTTCGCTTATTTTGAGCCAGGTCCTGTTCGAGCGCCTTGTTGTTCAGCCGTCGTACCGCTTTCAGTATTCGAAATACATCTCGCCGTCGCGCGTTCCCACCCGCGAAGACTACTACAACACAGGCACCCTGCTCGTGGCGTACTACTTCACGGACTACTTCTCGCTGCGCGTCTTCGGAAGCGTGGAGCGCCGGGACAGCACGGACCCCGCAACGGCGGATTACTCCGTGTGGAACCTCGGTGGCGGTGCCAACCTTACGCTGAACTTCTAGCCCCCTTTTCCGGGCTTCATTCCAGCCCGGGAGCCTGACCGCAGCACGTGTTTTTCAGGAAGCTCCTCAAAGCCCAGGTTTTCTTCGAATACCTGCACCGGCACCGGTTGGCGGTGCTGGCGGGGTGGGCGGCTTTGGTGGCGCTGGTGCTGGGCATGCCGATGACGCATCGGCTCGCGTTCACGCAAAACCTGGAAAACGACCTCATAGATTTCAGGTTCCACCTCCGTGGGCCGCTGCCACCGCGTCCGGACATCGTCATCGTCGGCGTAAAGGCCTCCAGCTTCAATATCCGCGCCCTGGCGCCGGATGAGGCCGAGCGCTCGCCTGCGCTCGCCATGATGCGCCCGACCTGGCCGTGGAATCGTGCCTTCCACGGGCACGTCCTCGACCGGCTCGTGTCTGCCGGCGCGAAAGGCGTCCTGTTTGACTTCCTGTTCCGGGCCCCCGCTGACGGTGACGACAACTTTGCCGATGCCATCGCGCGCGCCGGTCAGAAAGTCACGTTGGCCTCGATCGTGGAATACAACCAGAGCGTGATCGGGGAGCGTGGGGTTGAATACAAGCTGCCAAACGACGACCTGCTGCCCGAAAACGACGACGGCCTTTATGGCTTCGTGAATGTTTGGCCGGATTCCGACGGCGTGGTCCGGCGCGTGCGAACGGGCGTGTCGCTGATCGGCGAGATGCGGCCCGATCAACCCCCGCCCAATCCCGACCACTTTTCCATCACGGCGGTTGCCTCTGCAAAGCTGAAGGGCACCGCGCCGGGAGATGGGAGTGACCTGGCGCGCCTCGTCCATTTTGCGGGACCGAGCAACACGTACCCGATCATCGCCGTAGAGGACCTTTTCCTGAGTTCGCGCTGGAACACCTATCTGAAAGGCGGCGCCTATTTCCGGGACAAGTTCGTCCTCGTTGGGCCGATTGCCGAGGACTTCAAGGACTACCATACGACCCCGTTCCGGCTGATGGCCGGGGTTGAGCTTCAGGCTAATATCCTGGCGACCCTGCTCGAGGACAGGCTCCTGCATGAGCCGCCGCGCTGGATCCATGGCCTGATAGCCGTGGCAATGACGGGGGCGGGGCTGCTCCTGTGCCTGCGGGCGGTGTCCGCGTTGCTGCGTGTATCGCTCCTGCTCGTGCTTGCGATGGGCTATATGGCGCTTACGCAGATGCTCTTTGAGGAAGCCGACTTCGTGGCGCCCGTCGTGTTCCCGCTCCTCGGGCTCGTGCTGTCGGGAGGTTTTGGCGTCGTTTACGACTTCATGCTCGAACAGTATGAGCGGTCGCGCGTGCGCAATATCCTGGACCGCTACGTGACGCCGCAGGTCGCCAACATCGTCCTCAGCAACCGCGAATCTTTCGAACAGTTGCTGCGCGGTCAGAAGCAGCCCGTAGTCATCATGTTTTCCGACATCCGCGGGTTCACAACGCTGAGCGAGTCGCGGTCGCCGGAGGTCCTCGTCGCCCAGTTGAACGAGTATTTCCTGGTGATGGTGGACATTGTGCTCAAGCAGGGCGGGACGCTTCAGAAGTACATCGGCGACGCCATTCTGGCGGCCTGGGGAGACACCCACTCGCTCGGTGCGCGTGAAGACGCCTGCCGGGCCGTGCGCACGACGCTGGCGATGCGCGATGCGCTTGCGCGGCTGAACCAGAAGTGGGCACAGATGACCGATCGCCTGGAGCTTTCGATCGGCATCGGCCTGAATTACGGCGACGCGGTTGTCGGGAACATCGGGCACCCCCAACGCATGGAATTCACCGTCCTTGGCGACGCCGTGAACCTCGCGTCACGTCTGGAAAGCGCGACCAAGCAGTTCCATCAGACGATCCTGATTGGCCAGACGGTTCATGGGCTGACGAAGGACGATTTCATTTACAGGCATGTGGACCGGATCATGGTCAAGGGCAAGCATCAGGCCGTCGATGTGTATACGCCCATTGCGGAACGCCCGGGCGCCGAACCACCCTGGCTGGCCACATATCACGAAGCGCTTGCGCTCTACCACGCCGCAAAGTTTGAGGAAGCGCGGGAACGCTTCAAGGCGGTGGCACCGACGATCGGAACCGAGGATTTCCTGTGTGAAATGTACATCGAACGCTGCGCCTATTTCCTCGAAAACCGCCCTGCTGCGGGCTGGGCAGGTGAGTGGAAGCTAACGGAAAAATAGGCCGCTGAGAAAGTCGCAATCTGGTGGTGGCGTGCTTGCAAAGGCGGCACAGTTGCCGTCATATTTGGGCCTTCGCAAGTGCAGTTTTTCGCTTGGCGCCGACCGTTCCGAAAACACACGGCTGACACGCGCCAGCGTCCCAATCTTTTCAACCCAAATACTCATTAGGCCATGGCCAAAATCGGTGTTCTTCTCGCCGGGTGCGGCGTATACGACGGAGCTGAAATCCAGGAGGCTGTCCTGACGCTTCTTGCCTTGGATCGCGCGGGTGCCGAGGCGGTGTGCCTGGCTCCGGACGTTGAGCAACGCCACGTGGTTAACCACTTTACGGGCGAAGAGATGCCGGAAAAGCGGAACGTGCTGATCGAGTCGGCGCGCATTGCCCGCGGACACATCCGGGATGTCGCCCAGGCGCGGGCTGCGGACCTGGACGGCCTGATCCTGCCGGGGGGCTATGGAGCCGCCAAAAACCTTTGCGACTTCGCGTTCAAGGGCCCTGATTGTACCGTCCATCCGGCTGTTGAAAAGCTGATGCGGGCCATGTTCGAGGCCAACAAGCCAATAGGCCTCATGTGCATCGCGCCGGCCGTAGCCGCGAAACTCTTCGGAAACCTTGGCGTTGAGCTCACCATCGGCGACGACAAGGAGACCGCACAAGCCCTCCAGAAGATGGGGGCGAAACACTGCGCCTGCACGGTCGTCATGACGCACCGCGACCCAAAGCACCCGATCATCACCACGCCTGCGTATATGCTTGGTCCGCGTATCGGCGACGTCTGGGTAGGCGTCGAAAAGCTGGTGAGCGAGGTCGTCGAATTCGCCAAAAAGCGTAAGAAGTAAACGACTCGCGCGCGCAGGGCGTCCACGCTCGCCGCGGTGTCGGCGCTGAGACGACTTGAAATGGAACTGCCCTAGGCTTTGGGCGTGCGGGTGACGCGCCGTTTCGGGGCCGCGGGTTTCTTGACGGGCTTGTAGAGCACGCGGGAGTGCCGACCGCTGCTCTCGTATTCCTGCCGCCGTGCAGCCGGGAGCATATCGACGTCCGCATCCTGGAACCCGCACACGTCCCGGAAGAAACTGTACGTCTGGGTTGAGAGGGCGAGGACAGTCTTTATGCCACGGCGCGCAGCCTCAAGCATCGCGTAATCCACAAGCTTCTTGCCCACGCCCTTGCCCTGGTAGAACGGTTGGACATAGACGGCCGCAAGTTCCGCCATTTTTGTGCCCGGGAAGGGCGTGAGGCTCGCACAACCGATGATGCTTTCGTCGATTTCGTAGACGAAGTAATTGTCGATGTCTCGCTCGATGATCTGCCGTGTCCGCTGCTTGAGGGCTTCGGACTTCACGGCATTTTTGGTTATATTGAAGATTGCCTGCGCGTCCTTCTTCTTCGCCTGCCGGATCTGCTGGTAATCGTTGGCGTGGATCATTGTCCCCAGGCCAACCTTTTCAAAGATCTCGGTGAGCAGCGCGCCAAAGACGCGACCGTCCAGAATGTGGGCGCGGGGCGTGCCGGCCTCAAGCGTCCGGGCGGCGTGCATGGCCTTGCTGCGCAGGCGCTCGTCGATGCGGTCAATGTTGCGGTCGAGCAGCGCTTCGAGCTCGTCGAGCGGGATGTTCAGGGCCGCTTCGCCACCGGTCAAAAGGAGGCCGGGGTGGGGCGTCAGGTAGATGAGTTTTGACGCCTGTAGGCGCACGGCGAGTTCCGACGCAAGGAGGTCGGAGTTCACGCGCAGCGGGTGGCCTTCGCGGTTGAAGCAGATGGGGGTTACGAGCGGCACGACTTCCATGTCGAGCAGGCTCTTGAACAGGGGAAGGTCGATCTTCTCGATCTTGCCCGTGTGGCCCTGGTCGACCCCGCGCACGATACCGACCACCGTGGAGCGCACGGCGTTTGTAACGGCGCACTTGAGGCCGTTCAGCGTCATCTGCTCCATGATCTGCTGGCTCACCAGCCCGGAGACCTCTATCGCGAGATCGAGCGTCGGCTTGTCGGTGCGGCCTTCGCCATAAACGTCACTCACGGAGATGCCCTGGCGCTCCGCGGCGCGCTTGAGCTGGCGACCCACGCCGTGGACGAGCACGACCTTGATGTTCAGCGAACGCAGAACCGCGATATCAGTGACGACGTTCGCAAAGTTTTCGTCATCCACGATGCTCCCGTCGATGGCGATGACGAAGATGTGGTCCCGGAACTGCGGGACGTATTTCAGGATGCCGCGCAGGTCGGTCGGCTTGATCGTCTTGACGTTGCTGGGTTCGCGCATGGTTGGGCGTGGGCGCTGGGTGCGGAAAGGATGCGGGCAAGAACTCAACTAGCGCCGGTGTGACGGCGGGCCGGGCGGCAGTTCCGCGCGCGTGTCAGGCTGCTTTGACGGCGGGCTGGCCGGGTCATCCTTGACCTCCTTCACGGTCGGCTTGGGCTTCCCGTTTTCGTCGGTCTCCCAGTTGCGAACGTAGGTCTTGGCGGTCACGCCCGGAGTCATGTCGTTATCGACCGCATTGGGATTGTATCCCAGGTTTGTGCAGCCTGCGAGCAGGACGACGGCGAGGAGCGGAAACGCAAAAATCTTCATGGTTGGTCTAAAACGTTTTCCGGGCGAGAGCGGCCAGCCTAGACGCGCGACGCCAGCCTTTGCAAACCCGATCAGCCCCCGGAGCAGGCTCGTCTGGCCGCGGAACGTCAGACGCGGCCGTCTGTGGCCTTGCATCCGGAGGAGGATCATGCACCGTTCTCGGCCTTCCCGCATGACGCCACTGCAAGCTTTGCAGCGCTTTGGGTTCAGCGCGTTCCGGCCACCTCAGGGAGAAGTGGTGGAGTCGGTGCTGTCCGGACGCGACGTTGTGGTTGTCATGCCGACGGGCGGGGGCAAGAGCCTGTGCTACCAGCTTCCTGCGCTGCTTCTGCCGGGCGTGACGGTTGTCGTCTCACCCCTGATCGCGCTGATGAAGGACCAGGTGGACAGCCTGAGGCGCAAGGGCATTGAGGCGGCTTTCATCAACAGCAGCCAAACCGGCGACGAACAACGGGCGTGTCTCGCCGCGCTGCGGCGCGGGGCTTTGAAACTCGTCTATGTCGCGCCGGAACGCTTCCGTGCGCGGTCGTTCACGGAAGCCCTCGGCCAGTGCGCGGTTTCGCTCCTGGCGGTGGACGAGGCCCATTGCCTCTCGCAGTGGGGGCACGATTTCAGACCCGATTACCTCAGACTCGGGCAGGCGCGCGAACTCCTGGGCCGCCCGCCCTGCATCGCGCTGACGGCGACGGCCACGCCGGAAGTCCGCGAGGACATCATCCGCGGGCTGGGGCTCAGCCAGCCGCGCCGGTATGTGTCCGGTTTTGGGCGGGAAAATCTCGCCTTCCGCGTGCGGCATGTTGCGTCCGAGGACATGAAATACGCCCGCATACTCGATCTCGTGCAGGAGCACGAAACGGGCATCATTTACTGCGCCACCCGCAAGAGCGTGGAGAACGTGGCGAGGGAACTGCGCGGAATGCGAGTTGGGCACGTGCTCTACCACGGCGGGATGGATGAGGGCGAACGGGAGCGCGCGCAAGACGCGTTTATGACCCGGAAGGTGAATCTGGCCGTTGCGACAAACGCCTTCGGCATGGGCATTGACCGCCCGGATATCCGCTTCGTCTGTCACTTCGAGATGCCGGGCAGCGTCGAGGCCTATTATCAGGAAAGCGGGCGCGCGGGACGGGATGGCCAGCCTGCGGTCTGCGAGCTCCTGTTCAACCTGGCCGACAGGCGCATTCAGGATTTCTTTATCGAGGGTGCGAACCCGGGCCTCCTCCTGATTCACCAGGTGTTCATGAAGCTCAAGCGCCTCGCCGATACTGCGGGCGAAGTGCGGCTGTCCGTAGATGCTATTACGGAAGCAATGGAGAAGAAGGTTAATCCGATGGCAGTCGGCACCGCACTGTCCATCCTAAGTCACCATGGCGTGGTGGAGCGCTTCGATATTCCGGGAGAGCGCATCCGCGGCACCCGGCTCGTCAACCCTGGCCTGAAGGCCCGCGACCTTGCGCTGGACGAAGCGGCGCTGGCCGAAAAGGCGCGGCGTGACGTCGCCAAGCTGGAGGCGATGGTGCAGTACGCAGGGGCTCATGGCTGCCGGCAGCGCTGGATTTTGGGCTACTTTGGGGAGGAGAACGCCGAGGCGTGCGGGCGTTGCGACGCATGCCAATGTTCCCAGACTTCACAAGGAATGCGGCCGGCGACGGAAGCCGAGATTGTTTCGGTGAGGAAGGCGTTGAGCGGCATCGCCCGCATGAGCGAGCGCGTGAGTCGGGATGACTGGCGCCCAAAGTTCGAACGGCAGCGCGTGCTCGACTGCCTTTTGGGCGAGGACGGTGAAGGCATCCGTGCGGCGAGTCTGCACGAGCTTTCCACTTGGGGCGTACTCCGGCAGGAAGGGATGGCCTACGTGAGCGCCCTGCTGCGTGAGCTCGAGTGGGCGGGCTTGGCGAAGACGACCTATGAAGGCGAGCGCGCGCTTCTGGCGCTGACACCGGCGGGGTCCCGCGTGATGCGTGGGGAGACCCCACCGCGTATCCGGTGGCCGAATACGGGGAATGCACAACTTGAAACACCTGCGTTGAGTGGGGCCTCGGGAAATTAGGGCGCATTCAACCCAGGCGGCGCTCGAGATCTGATCCCCTTAGCGCCGGGGGCCGCAACGAGCTTACGCCTTTAAAGCGTTTCTATTTCAAGTTGTCGCGCTGTTCACTTCATTCCGTTAGTCCCGCCGACGCGAGGATGGGGCGTCCACGCTCGCCGCAGCGTCGGCGCATGCGGCAACTTAAGGTAGAAGAAGTGCTCTACCGCGCGCCCGGACGTCTACGCCTGCTTCTTGCGCTTGTCATCCGAAAGCTGGCGCAGGTATGCCCACGAATAGATGCCCGTGCGATGACCATCACTGAAGTCCACCCGCATGCCGTAGTTACCCACGAAGTCCCAGCCTGTTATCGTGATGCCGGTATAATCGCGCGGCCCCGTGCCTCCGTGCCAGCGCCCCAGGATATCGGGCTCACCTATGTTTTCGGCGCTCGGTGATTGTGCCCGCAGGAAGGCGGCAGGGAAAAAGTCCTCGCGGCCATCAGGCCAGACGAGAGCGAGCTCGTCGCCGATAAGCTGGATGTTTTTGGGCGCTTGCATGGGTGGGTTTTGGGAGAGTGTGGGGCTAGAACGCGCGAAAATCAATTCGGCGCGATGGGCCTCGGCTCAAGCAGGCCACTCCCGGCGGCGTGGCCGTGCCACGACGGGGCCATTGGGGGGCGCTTCGGCGCGGATGCAGGTCTCCTGTACGCCGAGGGGCCGTGGCGAACCTTGTCCGATCTTCCCGTGCTCGCTTTTCGTATTGCTGTTGCCAAGCGTCCTCGCACGGGCAACGTCTTTCGCATCGGCAGGGCGGAGCACAACAGGGGCTCCTGGGGCCGATCCCGCAACAGGCGGTGCAAGGCTGGCATCCATGATTTCCATCGACAATCTTTCCCTCCGCTATGGCGAACGGCTCCTGTTCGACGAGATCTGCGCGAACATTGGGCCGCGGGACCGCATTGGCCTTGTTGGCTCGAATGGGGCAGGGAAGTCCACGTTCCTGAAAGTGCTTGTGGGGGATATCGACCCGGATGGCGGCGCCGTGGCCCGGGCGAATTACGTGACGGCTGGCTACTTGCCACAGGATGGCATTGTCAGCGCGGGGCGCTCCTTATACGCGGAAGTCGAAACCGCTTTTGAGGACGTGCTGGCTGTGCGGGCGCGGCTGAACGAAGCCAACGCGCAGTTGCAGACGCAGGACGCGCAATCCGAGGCCTACCGCGAGACCCTCGAGATGATTGGTGAGCTGGAGCACCGGCTTGAGGATCTGGATGCGTTCCGGCTGCGGGCGAAAATCGAGCGGGTGCTCGCAGGCTTGGGCTTCAGGCCTGAGGACATGACGCGCGATACGTCGGAATTTTCCGGTGGCTGGCAAATGCGCATCGCGCTGGCCAAGCTGCTGCTCCGGGAGCCGTCACTCCTGCTGCTCGACGAGCCGACGAACCACCTCGACCTCGACTCCCTCAGGTGGCTCGAGTCCTACCTCCAGCGCTATGACGGCTCGCTCGTCATCGTCTCGCACGACCGCGCCTTCCTGGACGCCCTCTGCTCCCGCACGTTCGCCCTGAGCATGGGGCGGCTCGAGGTGTATGCGGGCAATTATACGTTTTTTGAGCGTGAGAGCCGTGCGCGTCGCGAGCTTCAGGAAAAGGCGTTTCGGAACCAGCAAAAGGCGCTCGCGAAGACGCAGGAGTTCATTGACCGCTTTCGCTACAAGGCGACAAAGGCCGCGCAGGTGCAGAGCCGCATCAAGGCGCTGGAGAAAATCGAGGTCATCGAGCTTGAGGATGAGGAGGACCAGATCGGGTTTTCGTTCCCTGAGCCGCCGCCGAGCGGCCAGGTGGTTTTGCAGCTTGAGGGCGTAACGAAGTCCTATGGCGCCATAAGCCTGTTCAACGGGCTGGACCTGCGCATCGAGAAGGGCGACCGCATCGCAGTCGTCGGCGTGAACGGCGCGGGCAAGTCCACGTTGATGCGCCTGCTGGCGGGCACGGAGCCCCCGACCACGGGCCTCCGCCGTGTCGGCCACAATGTGGCGCTCTCGTATTTTGCGCAGCACCAGGCGCAGGAGCTCGACCCGACGCGCGAGGTCATCGAGACGCTTGAGGACGTTGCCTCGGGGGACGGGCGCACGCGCCTGCGCACGATACTGGGAGCCTTCCTGTTCAGGGGCGACGACGTGTTCAAGAAGGTGTCGGTGTTGTCGGGCGGCGAGCGCAACCGGCTTGCGCTGGCGCGCATGCTCCTGCGGCCGTTCAACTGCCTGATCATGGACGAGCCGACGAACCACCTCGACATGCGCTCCAAAGAGGTGCTTCAGCGTGCGCTCCTGCAGTACCCGGGCACCTTTGTCATCGTCTCACACGACCGCGCCTTTCTTGAGCCGCTCGTGAACAAGGTGCTTGAGATCAAGCCCGGCGGTCGCGCGGCGCTCCAGCCCGGGAAGCTTTCGGAATACCTGTGGCGACTGGACCAGCTCCAGAAGCAGCAACCCGGCGCTCTGCGGACTGAGACGAACGAGAGCGCGTCTGCCGAGTGCGGGCCGGTCTCGGCCAAGGAACGCCGCCAGCGCACGGCCGAAAAGAACCGCGAGCTGAGGCCGCTACGTCAGCAGGCTTCACGTCTGGAGACTGAAATTGGCGACAACGAAGCGCGGGTGAAGGAATTTGAGGTGGCGATGACGGATCCGGCGTTCTTCAAACGCGGAGACCGCACGAAGGAAGACATGGAGGCCTACGAGGCGCTGAAAGCGAAAGTCGAGCAGGCCTACCGCGACTGGGAAGCCTTGCACAATAAGATTGCCGAGATTGAGGCGGCCGATTGGCCCTAGTGACGTTAGTCGTTTCGGCGGGTCTGGCTGCAGCGGACCTTCCGCAGAACTACCCGGCCTGGTGGAATCAGCGCGGGGTGATTGCCCCGGATGGCGACCACTCCGTGTCTGCGAACTACGAGCCCGTAGCAATCGGGCAAGCAAAGTGGATGGCAAAGAAGGCTCTGGAGGAGATGAACGCCAGGCTCGCGCCGTTTGGTGGCGCCGGTTTTACGGTGACCGATCTCTTCCCCGAGGCGCCGCCCCGTGGTGAGGATGGCTCTCCGGAACGTGCCGCCTATGATGCCTGGGTGCGCGCCAATTACGACACGCTGAATCTTGGTCAGCTCAAACGTATCGCAAAACCCTTTCTCACCCGGCTCAACCGGATCAACTACGTTGGCAAGCCCATTCCAAATACGCGCGCCCGGGGGTATTCCTGGACGCTGACGACGACGGATGACGACAACTATGCTCCCGCCAATCTGGGGCAGCTCAAATACGCTTTCTGCTGGGACCTGGCGAATTTCACGCCGGATCCACGTCTAGACGCCGACGCCGATGGCCTGCCCGACGCGTGGGAGACCTCTACAGGACTAAACCCATTTTCTTCCACCGACGGCGCGAATGCCGACACAGACGGCGATGGCATTGTCAACGGCCTGGATGCCGCGCCCAAAAATCCCTCCATAGGGGCGTTTTCAGTATCTATCGCCTATCCCGTCGCAGGTTCAAACGTTCCCGCTCAATAATCCAGAGACGCGAATAACATTTTGTTGGTTTATCGAATGCACCTTTCTAAGTCTATTTTAGGCCGAATTGCCTCACTTTTTTACCTCCTGCTCTTTTGCGCAGGGGCTCTTTGCGCCTCAGAGATTCCTATTGTTGGGGTTGGTCCTGTCGTCGTGCCTGCGGGGGCGTTGAACACTTGCGTAACAGGACGGGTGCAGTCGATCGGAGGGATTGTTTACCGTGGCCAGGACAGCGTGGCCGGGATAAAGGTCAGGCTGTTTTTCGGCATTTATTGCGAAACGTTTCTAGGGGAGGCAACTACAGATGAGGCTGGAGCGTGGATGGTCACTGCGCAAATTCCTCGCGAACATTGGAATAGAACAACTACATATCTCTCGGCCTACGCGGTAGATCCGGAAACCAATTCACCGGGCCCAATGCGGTGGACTGAGGTGCCTTTCAAGCGATTGGAAGAGTTCGTCGTGTTTCGTGATGCTTCATCCGACTACACCTATGATTCAGGTATGGCGTATAAGCTCGATGACTCCGGACGCAGTTTCGGCTGGACCGCTAATCGGGCTTCTGGGCGAATCGTCAGCTTTGGTTCGGGGCCGTCGCAGGGGTATGCAGAGATGGCCGACCCGGACGGGACGCAATATGCCTGGGAATACGCTGTTCCGGAGGGCAGATATGAAGTCGAAGTGGAAATGGGGGACGCCCGGGAGACGGGGGAGCAGGCGGCCTCTCTTCAGGTCGAAGATATTACCGTTTTTGCCTCAAAAAGTTTCCAAAGCGGGACGATCAAGGGGCTCTGCGAAGTTCAGGTAAGCGACGGTAGGCTGACGATATATTCAGCCGACAGGCAGATCAAACCTAAGATCGTATCCGTTAAAATCACGGAGGTTGGCAAGCCGCGACCCAACGCTTACCTTCGTGGTTTGCACGAGCCGTCAACATATTCCATATTCCAGCCAAACCGGCACGGATTCTATGTTAAGAGTCTAAACCAATTGACAGGAAGAATGAATCCGTTGGACCAAAATGGTCGTTACGGTAAACGCAGGGAAAATTCTGATACGTATGATCCGTTTTTTAACGGAACCCTAGTTGATTTCGGGTCCAGTATTGGCGGTAGTCCCATGTTTGCGCAACAGTCGTACCAATTTCTTGTTAACGTAGGGTACGCTGACTATTTTCTCGCTTACGTCTACGACACAAACGGGTTTGCTGGTTCTATTATGATCGAGGCCCCTCGTCCGTTTTACATGGTCGGGGGATATGCATATGAAAATCAGGATTGGATCGGGTCTCTTGCCGACGGGTTTGAAAAGGCCGAAAAGCTTAGCGTAGAAGGAAAACCTAACGTCACCTTATCGGTCCGAAGTGATCAGGGTTTATCGGGACTGAATGTGGGAAATCCTGGATCCTTCCGACTAAGCATCTCAGCAGACAGGCCTTGTTACGTATTTATATATACGTTTAACAGTCGGGATTGTTTTGCCGACGGATACCACAATATGTATAAGGATTTGGACAACGGATCAAGTTGGATTCCGTTGATGTCTGCCTCATTTGAAGTTCGACCGCCGTGGCTAAATTCACTCTCATCAGGTTGGTTTGATGGAGCACCTTTGCCTCCTTTCTACGTTGGGAAATCCGAGCAGGAGCTGACTGGTGCCGGGCCTTTTGGTCTGCCGCTAGGCGGTCCTGATATTAATGCCGACCAACTGGCGACTCTCTCAAGCGACTTCGAGAGTCCAGAACTCCGGCCAAATCCCATATTGAATGCGTTCGCAGCGTCACTCGGGAATGACCCACTGGCGATAGCCTCTTTTGTTCAGAATGAAATTGAGCTGGTTGATATGGTTGATCTTCCTGAGGCGCCATCAGCAGCCCCGCTGACAGCTGACGCTACAGGCATACAACGATCCGCATTGACGACGCTGCTGAGTCGCCAGGGTTCGCCGCACGAGCAATGTGCGCTACTGGTATATCTGTTGAGAAGCAGCGGTATTCCGGCTACTTACGTGATGGCTGAACGTGGGGGGCTACGGATATTGGACTCTCAATTCAGCAAACTAACGGGCGTACAAGTGCGTGGAATGCCCGAAATACCGAAGTCAATTGCGGTCAATTGGCCTTGGGTTGCTTTTTACGACACAAACAGCGACAGATGGATACACGTGTTTCCGTGGATGAAGGATGTGGAGATTATTGAGGGCTTCGATCTTCAGTCGGTGATTGCAGACCAGATTTCGGCTCAAGATGGTGTATCTACGACAAAATACAACGCGTTATGGTGGCTGAAAAAATACGTGACGCATCAGTCGTCTTCCCAAGATCCCGTATGGGGCGATCTGAACAATGATCAGGTAACTGATCTGTGGCCTGCATTCGTTACCCGGGAGATCCAGGCAGGCGCACCCGGTCTGTCGTTTGACGACATTGGCCTAAAGAAGAGGCTGAGGAAACGCAATTTATCGAGCTGGTCAGACTTCGCCCAACCCTATGGGGTTAGCGGGACTCTTTCATACCTGACGAACTTTAGCGAGCGCCCAGAACATTTTGCAACTGTCAGGGTCAAATTCACTGCGGGAGAGACGGCAGTATTGGAATTGCCGAAGGTGCCATTATGTGACCTGCATAATCGCCTCATTTACGGCAGGTTTATAACGGATGGGGATGGGAAGAAGCTTCGTGTGACGTTCGGGGAGTTGGTTGATAACGCTGGCCTATCAAGCGAGCCTTATCGGTCTTTTAGGGTAAATCAGGGCGGAGCCTGGCAGGAATCAAACGCCCAGAAGAGGTTTATTTTCGACTCAGGTCTAATCGCCTCTGGCGTTGCAGAAATTAAATGCAAAATAGAAAGGGAAAGGCATCCTTTAGCCAAGCCGATAGTGCCAAATACAGACTGGTATCCGCTTTCGAGCCTGGAGGCTACTTTCGGCGGGTCCGATAATATAGGCAATAGAAGTGTTTCGACGACACGAATTGTTCCGGTCGGCCAATATTTCGCCTGGTCATTTTCACCTGGGAAAACGACGGACGAAATGATTGATGTGACCGCTAAGCGAATTTGGAACTATAACGTTCATAGGTCCAGTAATCCAACGGAACCCGTCGATCCGGATCGTCAGTACGGGCTGGTTCTTCAGGCTTTGCTACAGAAATACTTCAAACGTGTCCACGAAGGCGATACTCTTTTTGCAAACAAGCACAAGGCCAGGTATACTCAACGATGGCTTGCAGGGTATTCCTATTTTAATGTCGACGGCAGCGGAAATCCCATCTCTCCGGGCGTAGATATCGACGACGTGTCTGGAGGGAGTGTATTTGCTAGGTCCAGTCAGTTAGCAGCTAAGCCAATGGCAGGATTTAATTCGTACGCAAAAGACTATTCTCTCATTGCGGCGGCTCACGGCTCGGCAGCTGAGCACTGGGTGCTGAATGACATGTATGGGAAAAGCAGCGCAGTCTCTACAATGCGTCTCCTGAGAATGGCGTCCATCGAAGGCCGCCCTATGAGGGTTTTGGGTTACAGCAATTGGGTAAGTGAAGGAACGTTGTCTTATGCATCGCCTGGTAACAGTATTTCCAAAGACCTTAAGCATTGGTGCGGATACATTTCCGACGAAAATCCTGGAATATGGGGAGACATTAAGTCTACGTTCCATGACGTAAGCACATTTAACGAGCTGGTTACTAGCCGCTCCGAAACATCTTGGCCAGAATACTGTTTTGCGCTGGTTACACCTGGACCAGTTCGCGTCGGTTATCCTGATGGCGAAGAATGGATGGGTGCAGCCGTGGCTAAGGAATGGGGTGGTTTCTCCTCGCTCATTAGGAAGGCCAGCTTAACGGCAAACGGCGGTGCCATGCCAGAAGTAGTGGACACGGCCCAGCAGCAAGTGCTCACTACAAACGCTGCCGGAAATTGGGTATTGAAATCGACAGAGGCCTCTCAAAATTCGGAGAGTCAGGTTGCGCCTAATGCGGTTACAACGGGGGACAATACGGGTCAATCCCAAAGCATAGTGCAGAGCCTTTGGAATAACATAGTGACGTTCTTCGAGGATGCAGGGGATGGAATTGCTAAGGCTGCCGAGGCAGTCGGAGCCGCTATCAAGGAAGGGGCCATAGCGGTATGCACTGGTGTAGAAAAAGTGATCCTTGCGATTATGGATCCTGTCGATCCAGTTACAGGAGCGTTTCTAGTCGATAAGGTGGATGTAAGCATTGGTGGCCCTATTACGCTGGAGGTTAGACGTAATTACAATAGCATGAATGCCCTTTGGGGTGAGTTCGGCTACAGTTGGAAAAGCAGCCTGGTCCCGTACCTCGTAAAGCACGACGAGGCGTCAGAAAACGGGCAAATTCGGGCTAGCGAACTTGATGGGACAGGGGTCGTCTACATCTGGAATGCGGGAGAAGGGGCATGGACGCCTGATCCGTCCGCGAATCAGCACCTCCAAAACCTGAACTCAGCTGGCATCGGGGGAACAGCGAACCCGTACTCGTCGAAGATTGTCCGGACAGTCGAGAACGGAACGTATGTGTTCACCTTGACGGCTCAAAACCGGGCTAAGCGCGTGTATAAGGTCCAGACCTATCAGACGGGAGGCCTAGAGCGCTCGCGCCCGTATCTGCAATACGTTGAGGACACGGCAGGGAATCGACTTACCTTCGAGTATTACGATGATGCCTATTATGGAACGCAGCCCCACGACTGGCAGTTTGGCCAGGTGCGGCGAGTTGTCAGCTCTAACGGTGCTTATTTAGGGTTCTCGTATAACGCCTATGGCATGATCACTGAGGCCTATACGAGCGACGGACGTCGTCTGCGTTACGAATACGACGACCAGCTTGACCTCGTAAAGGTCACGCTTCCGGACGCAACGGAGGTCAAGTATGCCTATAAGCGGATTGACGGGAAGTCGACACACCTGCTGGTCCGCACGGAGGACCCGGATGGACGGGTTCTAGGGCCAATCGACATTTTAGACTGTACAGATTGTGACCGAGCTGTTT